>DASRBG010000038.1:0-12330 GCA_035653735.1 Gemmataceae bacterium | reverse complement strand
TTCACATCGGCAATACGTTCCAGGTCGGGAACGATTTCGAGAACATTGGCCATCACCTGGCCCCCGCTGATAGCCAGGACCAGTTTCTGCCTGCCATTCCCGCGGAAGGGCTTGAAGACGTATGCGCCCTGAATCGCCGCGCCGGCCGGAGGGACTCCGCCTTCGCGCCGCAGCACCGGAGTGGGCGGGCGGACCACCGAGAAGACCACCGGCACGCCGCGATTGGCCGCGTGGAACAACATTTCGACTGCCTCGTTGGCATCCAGCGGTTTATAAACATGGATACCCGGGTAGGCGGTGAACAGCGACATCCAGAACAAACCGTGGTGTGTAGGCCCGTCTTCCCCGGTCTCCGGCCCGTCGTGGGCCGCCAGCATGATGAAGAAGGCGCTGGCCTGCGGATGGACGTCGGTGTTGATCAAAGTCATGCGCACCGCGTTGGCCATCATCGGGGTGAACACGCCATAAGTGGCGAATGCGGTCATGGGCCGGAATCCGCCGGGCAGCACGTCCTGCGCCATGGCGCAGGACATCATGGCCATGTTCTGCTCCGCGATCCCGAAACGGAAGCCTCGCCCCAGCGGGTTGTCCCGGCTCATCACGCCATAGACGTTCTCCGCTTTCCCGGTGAGGATCGATTTCATGAGGTCGCCCGCGCCGAGATAGAAGAACGCCGTGCGTTTCATGGCCCAGGTGAACCAGGCTTCCGTGGCTTTCCGGGTCGGAACCAGATCCCCCTCGCGGAAGAGCAGCTCGGCGGGCAGTTGGTCGGGGCGTTGCAGCGCCGTGTAATCGGCCAGCGCCCGTCCGGCCAGTGCGCTCTGCATGTGGCCCACAAGCTCCGGCTCCGGTGCGATCCGCGCGGCGGCGCACTGCAAGCGGGCCAGCAGGTAATCGCTCTCGGCTTCGCCCAAGGCGTCGGTCACGGTACGGATATCGGCGCCGGCATCGCCTTCCCTGCCCGGGATGTCAAAACCAAGCTCGCGCATGGCCGCCACATATTCCTGGTGCGAAAGAGGCGTTCCGTGCGAATCCGCCGTGCCCTCCAGCCTCCCGTAGTGCTTGCCTTTCGTGGTATGGCAGATGACCACCGTGGGCAGCCTGCCCGCGAAAGCCGTCGCCGCCAGGCGGTAGGCGTACGCCAGTTCGCGGATGTCGTGTCCCTCGGCCTCGATAAGGTTCCAGCCGGCGGCGAACCAGTGGCGGAGATACGGCGAGGGCAGCACGTCGGAGATGGGACCGTCAATGCCGAAGCCGTTGTAATCCAGCGTGACCAGCAGGTTGTGCATCCCTAGATTGGCGGCCAGGTTGCGAGCCTCATAGCTCATGCCTTCCTCGGTCTCGGCATCCCCGGCGATGACGAACACCTTGGTATCGAGCCCGCAGGACTGGTGCAGCGCGGCAAACCCGAGCGCCGCCGAGAAGCCATGGCCGGAAGAACCCGTCGAGGTGTCCGCCAGCGCATAGGAGGATTCCACGTGCCCGCTGGGACCGCCGAATCTACGAAACCGCGCCAGTTCCTCCGGATACACGGCGGCGCTCGCGGCCGCGCTGTCGAGCGAAATGCCTTTCCGCCGCAGCGTCTCGAACACCAGGGCGAGCAGCGCGTGGAACAGCGGCGTGCAGTGCCCCGCGGACCACACCACTCGGTCTCTGCCCGGAAGCTTGGGGTGCAGCGCATCGAATGCCAGCACGCCGCTGGCCAGCAGCGTGAGCACTATTTCCGCCTTGGACGAAGATCCGCCGGGGTGCCCGGATTGCGCGCCATCCACGGCCGCAAACGCCAGGCCGCGCACGATCCGGCACAGCGCCGCGATCTTTTCCTCGTCGATTCCCGCCAGCGGTTCGAGCGGCAAGCCTCTCAAGTTCAAATGCGCGCCGCCTTCGGGCCGGTACTGAAACCGATCCGGTTCCGCCGAGCGGAGCGCTTCTAAGGCTGCTTGTTCCAGCAGATTGTATCGAGTGCTCAGTACGGGCACGGCCAACCTCCTGACAACAGGTATTCTAACTCGATTATCCGTTATTGGCCTTGGCCCGCCTGGCGGTGATATTACGGCGAAATTCAGGCGACGCGATATTTCTGTAAGGCCGCTTCGTCCAGCGTGACTCCGAGCCCCGGCTTTTGGGGGATTTTGTAGTAGCCCCCCTTCTCCACCCGGAAGGGTTCCACCACGATGTCATCTTCGGCCACGTGCGTTAGGCTGATGATGAACTCCACGTTGGGCAAGGCGGCGCACTGGTGCGCCTGGAAGACCTGCGAGATGCCGCTGAACAGGCCGTTTTCGACCCACAGCTTCTGGCCGGTGAGTTTGCACAGTTCCGACTTCTCGGTAAGAGCCGGCCCCCACTTCCAGTCCTCGACCACGAAGGCGTCGCACAGCGACTCGGTCATAAAGCTGCGGGTATCCACCGCCTCGTAATGCACCGCCAGGCGAATCGGCAGGTGCTTGCGGATCTCCCGGTAACCCACGATGTCCTCGTGAGCAATCGGCTGCTCGAAGCCCTTGACCTGGTGGAAGCGGCGCAGCGCCTCCGCCACCGCCAGCGTCTTCCCGGTGGACTCGAACGAGCCGTTGGCATCCATGTAGATCTGGTAGTCGTGCGGCACCACCTCGGTGATGGCCGCCAACTGTTCCACGGGGTCTTCGTAGGGCCGCGTCTTGATCTTGTGCACGGAGTAGCCCAGTTCGACCCCGCGCCTGGCTTCCTCCTTCATCAGCGCGGGTCGCAGGCAGTGGCTCCACCAGGTGTGCTGGACCATCTCGCGCGGCTCCGCGGAAAACAGCCGGCAAATCGGCACGCCGCCCGCCTGCGCCACCAGGTCGTAGATGGCGATCATGATGCCCGGACCGACCCCGCCATCGTTGAGAAACTCCCAGGCGGAGCGGCCCTCCATCCGTGCCAGGTGCGGGCGCGGATCCTGCGAGGACTCTCCCAGCCCCACCAGGCCGGCATCCGTAGTGATCCGGACGATCCAGGGAAGATACGCGGGCCGGTCGATGTTCTCGCGCTGGTAATTCTCCAGCATGTTTTCGCGCACGCGCGCGGCGAACGGGATGCGCAGTCCGAAGGCTTCCGTGCGCGTGATTTTCAGCGCGCGGTTCGCGGCGGCCGGAGCGACACCCGGCTGCGCGAGGCCCAGGCCCAGTCCGGCGGCGGCCGAGCGGGCGATCCAGTCGCGGCGAGTTGCCGTTTTCCTCATATCTCCTCCTTCAACGCACCCGGTATTTTTCAACCGCATCGTCGTCCAGCGTTACGCCCAGGCCGGGTTTCTGCGGGATGTCGTAGAAACCGTCCTTCATGGGGAACGGCTCTTTCACCAGGTCATCCTCGGCCGTCACCGCCGCGTTAATGGTGTATTCAATCCCGGGGTAGGCCGCCGCCTGGTGCGCCTGCACGGCCAGGCCGATGCCCGACCAGCAACTGCTCTCGTCCCAGAGCGGCACGTTGTACATCTGGGCGAAAGCATTTTGGCCGCAGATCGTCCGCCCGAGCGTGGGGCTGGCGCTGATGTTGGCGTCGAGCAGGCCTTCCCGCGCCACCAGCATGGGGTTCACCAGCCCCCAGTGCTCCGCCAGCCGCAACGGCACCTTGCCTCGGAGTTGCCGGTACTCCTCGGTGCTGCGCAGGGGCGACTCGAGGCCGAAGTATCCGGGAATCTCGGCCAGCTTGGTCGCGAAGTGCAGCGTGCGCGCCACGGATCCCCAGAAATGGTTGGCGTCTCCCCACACGCGGTAGTCGCTGGGCACCACCGAGAAGATGGCGTGGGCCTGCGCCACCGGATCCTCCCACGGCCGGATCTTCACCTTGTGCACGCGGTATCCCAGGTCCGCGCCGCGCTTAGCCTCCCGCGCGATCATATCCGGCGGGTAGCTGAGGCTCCAGTAGGCCTGGATGATGCGCTTTTTCGGATTGGGCGAAATCAGCCGGCAAACCGGAAGCCCGGTAGCCTTCCCGAGCAGATCGTAGATGGCCGTCTGCGCGCCGCCGATGCCGTCGTTGAAAAAGTACTCCCAGGGAGAGTGACCCACCATGCGGCGCAACACGGCCTCGTTGCCGCCCTCGCCAATACCCATCAGCCCTTCGTCCGTATAGAGCTTGACGATGGTGTGGGGAGAGTGCGGCACGTCCATGTTCTCGCGGCGCCAGTTGAGGATGGCCATCTCCCGGACGCGCTCGTGCCAGGGGACCTGCGTGTGGATGATCTCATAGCGGCTGATGCGCATCCCGACGGCGCTGGCGGGAGCGGCCGCGGCCGCCTCGCAGGCGGGCCCGGCAGCGCCTGCTCCTAACGTTGCCAGGTACTGCAAAATTCGGCGGCGGTCTGGCTTGGGCATGCGGATTTGCTCCTCCGCATAGCATACTCCGCATTGCGCGGGAAAGCAGGTCTTCTTTTCGCCTTTTCGAGTGCGCCGGAGAGCGGTATAAGGAAAGGGAGGATCTGACGGCCATGCCTGCCACGAAACTCAAGGAGTTCCTCGACGCTCACCAGGTCAAGTACGTGACCATTCGCCATTCGGCAGCCTACACCGCCCAGGAGATCGCGGCGCTTGCCCACATCCGGGGGAAGGAACTGGCCAAGACGGTGATGGTGAAAGTGGACGGAAAAATGGCGATGGCGGTGCTGCCGGCATCGTTCAAGATCAGCATAGATCTGTTGAAGAAAGCCGCCGGAGCCGCCTCCGTGGAGTTGGCCGCGGAAGCGGAATTCAAAAGTCTCTTCCCGGACTGCGAAACCGGCGCCATGCCGCCTTTTGGGAACCTGTATGGAATCTCTGTTTTCGCCTGCGCCAGCCTGAGCAAGGATACCGAGATTGCCTTCAATGCCGGCTCCCACAACGAGCTGATCCGGATGGCTTATAAAGACTTCGAAGCATTGGTTCAGCCGGCCATCGCCGAGTTCTCGGCGCAGCCTTGATGGGTTTTCATCTTTTCGGCCCCGCGCACCTGCTGATTCTGGCTGCCATCCCGGGAACCGCGGCGGTCCTTTCGGGTGCGGCGTGCCGCGGCCCGGCCGGCGCGCGGTGGGTTCGGCTGGCGCTGGGAGGATTCCTGGCCGGAAACGAACTCATCTGGTACGCGTACAAGCTCCGCTATGAAGGCTGGCGCTTTCCCGAAGGTCTGCCGTTGCAACTCTGCGACCTGGCCCTATGGCTGACCGTGGCGGCCGCCCTGACCCTCAAACCCTGGGCCTATGAAGTTGCCTATTTCGCGGGTCTGGGCGGCAGCACGATGGCGCTGCTCACCCCGGATCTCTGGGCACCGTTCCCGTCCTATCCCACGGTCTACTTCTTTCTGGCGCACGGCTTCGTGGTGGTCACGCTGTTGACGCTCCTCTGGGGGCGCCTGGCGAGACCCCGGCCCGGCTGCGTATGGCGAGCCTTTCTCATCCTGAACGGCTTCGCCGGCGTGGTCGCTGCGTTTGACGCGCGATTCAAAACCAACTACATGTACCTCTGCCGGAAGCCGGCCAGCGCGTCGTTGCTCGATTATTTCGGCCCGTGGCCCGTATACATCGCCATCGGGGAACTGTTCGCTCTCGCCGCCTTCTGGCTCCTCTGGCTGCCCGTACGCCGCGCGTCGCGCACGGCCGCGTAACGTCCGATGGCGGGCATGGAAATCAAATGGCTTTCGGCCTGGATTTCGCGGACCGTGCCTCAGGTAGCGCGCACCTTGCGCCCACCTTGCGCCCCGGCTTAGTGCTCGGACGTGTGATGTCGTGCGCCCAGAGGCCAGTCGTTACGCGACCGGAGAATAATCCCACCTTGGCCTAAGCTTTCGCAAGCTCGGGTCATCGAATCTCCACGATTCTCTCGCCGGTGCTCAGCGCTTCAACAATCCCCGGCCATGCACGCTCGAATGCTTGCAGCAAACTCGCTTTCCGGCAGTTTCTTATTCGAACCCAGACGAGGGAGAGCCTCGCTCCCGGTCTGGTTGCAAGGAAGAAGAAGTCTTCGTCTTTGCTGATCAGTGTGGCGCCGTTCTGTTCGGCATGGCGGTAAATCTCGGCATCGGAGGATTGCCCCAGCCCCATTTCAAGAACGTGATCGCAATCGTGACCCTGCGTAGCGATGTAGCGCGCCAGCGCCGCGGGTAGTTGGTTATCCACCAGGAATTTCACGATGCCGCGAGGACTGTATGGTCGGCTTGGTGGGCGGCGTATTCGATGGCGGCGAGAATATCCTCCCGCTCAAGGAAAGGGTAGTCGGCGAGGACTTCGTCCATACCGGCCCCGGCGGCAAGCAACTCGAGCACATCGGCGACGCGCATGCGATAGCCCCGGATGCACGGTCGCCCGCCGCACTTGCCTTCTTCGATTGTGATCCGCTTCAGGCGATCGAGGTTCACCATGTCCTCCTGAGCAGTGGTGGGCCCGTGGCGACTCGAACGCCAGACCTCTACCGTGTCAAGGAAGCGGTCCAGACCCACTTTTCCTTTACGTGTCTATCACTTGCGGCATTCGTGGCGACCGCTCTATTTGGACCCTGGGGTCCAAACGGTTCCCAAACGCCGACGACACCATCATCCTAACACGGGAACCAGGACCCCAGTATCCTGCCAACCTATCGCTCGAGAAATCATAGCGTTGGGAGTATGGGAGACGCGGGAGCACTAATCGCGGCCTGATTCCTCTTCTGCATGTCACAGGCAGAAGAGAAGTTTTTTGAACTCCTATATAGGAGCAGGGAAAATTGGGGCGCCCGGCGCGCAGGGGGCGCGCACGTTGCGCCCGGCCTGGCCACCTGGACGTGTGGTGCCAGGAGGGCGCGGCGCTGCCCCGTGGCCAACCGGGCTGGCGGCGCGTGGGCGCTGGGCTCCGCTGGCTGCTAAAATCTTCCGCTTACCAACCTATTTCGTGGAGGCAGCATGATCGAGCCGCGCTATGGTGTTCTACAGACCCTGTTCGCTGACCGGGTTTTTCGAATTCCGCACTATCAGCGATTCTACAGTTGGCAAAAACGGCAGCGCGAGGACCTGTTCAACGATCTGAAGAAATTGGCAACGGGCCGGGAAGATCAGCATCACTTCATGGCCACGATAGTCTGCCATCGAACCGCTGAAACAAAAGACGTCGGAGCCGTCCAATACCGAATCTACGATATCGTTGACGGCCAACAGCGTCTAACTACGCTGATCCTGCTTCTGAAATGCATCGAGTTGGCGCTGCCAGACGCGTCCGAGGACCGGCGTGATTTGGCGAGGACGCTGGTGAAGCGCGACGGTCACCTGATCCTTCTACAAACGAACAACGCGAACGAACTCATCTTCAATCGCTTTATTCGCGAGGGGACCGCGCCGAGCAAAGCAGATATCGAAACGCATTCGGATCGGAATCTTGCCAGCGCGATCCGAGAGTGTGGGCAGTTCGTTGAGTCGTGGAAGGCGTCGCAGGACATTTTGTCCCTCATGCGGCTTGTCTTACATCGCCTCGGCTTCGTTGTTTTTGATACCGAGGATAGCCGGATCGTTTATACGATCTTCGAGGTGCTCAACAGCCGCGGTCTAGCCGTTGATTGGTTGGATAAAACCAAGAGCGTGCTTATGGGTAGGATGTACGAGCTGTCCTCATCGCGAGAAGCAACAGAAGCGGAGATTGGAACCCTTCAGGGCATCTGGAGTCAAATATATCGGGAAATAGCCAAAGAGGACGTTCCTGGAGAGGAAATACTCCGGATTACAGCAACACTCTACTACGGCCCCGGCCAGGGCAAACCACGTTCCGCAGAGGAATCTCTGGACCTGCTGAGAAAGGAAGCGGACTCCTTCGAAAAGCCCCGGCGGATCTCAACGCGGTTACTGGACGTGGCGCGGAAGGTGGTCGAGCTTTACGCAAGCACCCACTTGGGGCCTGTCACTGAGATTCTGCATGCGCGCCTACTTGCGGTCGCTCTTAAGTCGGCCACTGGTGTTAACGAAAACGAACGGCGGAAGCTACTGGAGCAGTGGGAGCGAGTCACATTTCGCATCTTCGGTCTTTTCGACAAGGATTCGCGGACGAAAGTGGGGGATTACGTCCGCTTGGCGGCGAAGATCGTCACCGAAGACCTTCAGACGCGGACCTACAACCAAATCATGGCTGGCCTCCGCGACCTTGGCCGCGAGTACCCAATCGACGAAGCACTCAAAGAAGGCGTGATCGGCAAAGACTGCTATGATCACCCGGAGGAGTGCCGGTACTTGTTGTGGTCATATGAAGAGCACCTTGCAGAGGAACTTGGCGGCGGCGCGACTGTCGACGAACACGTGAAGGCGGGAATCTGGAAGATCCGTGCTGCCGATTCGATTGAGCACATTTTCCCGCAGACTCCAGGTGCCGCGTGGCGAAATAAAATGCGACGAGGCGATGGCCCTCTGGAACCAATTGAGCCCAACGTTGGAAGAATCGGAAACTTGCTACTCCTGCCGTTGCAGTTGAACCAGGAGGCTCAGAACTTCCCGTTCGACAGCGATAAGCAGAAGAACAAGAAGGAGATCTACGCGAAGCACAATCTACGGATGGTTCAAGAGGTGTGCAAAGAGAGCGACTGGACTCTATCTGAGATCGGGGCCAGGGAAGCCAAGATTGTAGATTGGGCGCGAAACCGTTGGAGCGACATCTGAGCACGGTGGCCGCCATTCCGCGCATCAGTATTCGCCACTGCCAGGATGCGGCGCGAGCGCATTCTGCGGATGCTCGCCGCCGGCGGCTTTTTTCGTTTTTCAACTACAGAATTTTGGTACGATGAGTCTTGCGGGCCCGTAGCTCAGTTGGTTAGAGCGTCTGCTTGACACGCAGAAGGTCACAGATTCGAGTTCTGTCGGGCCCACCACTCCTCTCGCTTTTGTAGGTCCAACCCACCCTGGCGCGATTGATTCCAAAGGAAATAAAACACTTGATCTCGCTTATGTTTTAGTGCGAGATTGTGGGCGGTAGGGAGCAGGCAGTACGTGGTGCCGGGACACCACGAATCAAAAACTCATTCCCGCACCCGAGGCAGTAGGCGTGTCGATTCGCCGCTTGCCTCACCCATCCCACACACCACCGAGATCGAAATGACTATTCCGCTCTACTCGCACGAGCAGGAGTTCCAGGGCTACGTCCCCGAGCGTTATGCATTGAAGTTGGAGTGCAATGGAGTCGCCAAGTTGGTACGCCACAAGAAGGGATCGATCAACCGCGCTGTGCTGCGCCGCCGGCCCGGCGATCCCAAGCCCACCAGCCTGCGCGACCACATGGGCCAAGCGTACTCCTATCGCCACGAACTCGACGACGGACATCGCCCGTGGGCGTTGCGGCCGTTGGGGCACAGGACGCGCCACGACCAGAGCCACGAGTACAACCTCGCGCCGCAATCCACGCGCCCGATCTTTATGCGCGTGCTGCTCGACTGCCTCGTGGCTTGACGCCACGCACAGCCTTCTCAGTCTCCTCTGCCTCGCGCAAGAGGAGAGCCGCCGTCTGGAGTACGGCAATCTTCTCTTCGGTTGGGACGTCGGCGTCGCGCATCAAAGCCATGGTGATCCGCAGCAGATCTTCCTTGTCCATGCGAGGATTATACGCCCCGGATGCAAGCCCGCTCACGCTTAATGCATCGATAGGTACTTCCTGGGCGGCGGCGGGCGGCGCATTGCCAAGTATCGCGATTTTGCTACCGTTTCACCGTTAAAGAGGTGGCCATGGTGTCCATGGGGGACGGCCAATGCCGGATCATCATGCGCGACGGCCTGCTGCTGCCGGGAATGACGATGCCCGTCCTTGGCCCGCCGCCTCCGGACCCGCACCCGAACGCCGCCGTCCATCGACTCCGCGAGACGTGGAACCTGAACATCATCGCGTGGGAAGGCGTGTTCAACCTGCGGCGGCCCATGACGACGGCCAGACGGATTCTTCCAGACCTCTGGCGCGGTCCGAACGCGCCACGGAGCTTGCCGATGCTGTTGGACCCAGACCCGAGCGGAGACGACGATGAATAGCCCGTTCGGCCCGTTCGACTTTGATGGCATGGCCCGCCTTGTGGACACGTTCTTCAATGGCCGCCCGGCGCAGCCGCCCGCGCCGGTGACGATCCGCGAGTTGATCCGCCGTGGCGTGTCGCACGTGAAGGTGGACGGCAAGGTTTACCGGGTGGAAGTCCGCGAGATGGAGGCGAAGAAGGCGTGAGCATCGAGGTGTACAAGGGATCGACGCCCGGCCCGACCGCGTGCATTTGGACGCCGGGCGGCAAGGCGATCATCGTCCGCAACGACGAGGTGCAGAAGCCGAAGCCGCGCATCGGCACGATCCCGTACATGACGGATCTGCTGCGGCAACCGCACATCCCGATCACGCTCTCCCCGCGACCGCGCCGCCTGATCTCGTACTGCTGCACGTGCCAGAAGACGGTGTACGGCGCGGACTTCGAAGACTGCAAGCGCTTTGAGCATGAGTTGAGATACATGCTCGTGCCGGATCTGCGGCAGGAGAAGCAGTGATGGACGCGATGGCCACGGCGGGCGAGGTCGCGTATGAGGCGTTCCGCGAGGCTTACGAGGATGGATTGCCCGCCGTCTCCAGCGACCGGATGCCGCCGTTCCAGGAGTTGCCAGCGCGCATGCGCGTCGCCTTCGAAGCGGCGGCGCAGGCCGTGCGCAAGCGGTACGGAGCGATCTATTGAGCCGGGGTAGCTCAACTGGTAGAGCACTCGATTCGTAATCAAGCGGTTGCCGGTTCGATTCCGGCCTCCGGCTCCATTGAAAGGAGGACGCCCATGACAGACCACTAGGAGGTCGTCATGAACGTCGAGAAGCATTCACGCCGGTACGGTAAGCGGTTCTCCGCTCCGTACTCTTCCTGGCCGTGCGGCCATCGTCGCAACCCGACGCGCAAGCGGCGCGGGCGCAGGAACCCCACGAAGCAGGTCGTGGTGAAAGGCAAAGCGTAGAGATACCTCATCAACCCGCGACGCGGGGCGGGCAGAGAGCCGTCCGGACGGTCCCGCCCCGCACAACCACATGACCAGGAACAAACTTTTCAAACCGCGCGACTACGTGTACGTGACGCTGTACCTGATCGACGGCGTGCGCGTCACCAAGCGCGCGTTCGAGGCGCGGCAGATCTTCGGCGAGTACGTCGGCGCCCGTTTCGAAGCGGTGGAGGTTCGGCGGCTCAAATGACCATCACCCCCGCGATGGCGCGGCGCATCGAGATCTGGCCGACCGACCGCCTGGTGCCGTACGCGAAGAACGCGCGGACGCACTCGCCTGAGCAGGTCGCGCAGATCGCGGCGTCCATCGTCGAATTCGGCTTCGTCAACCCGATCCTCGTGGACACAAACGCGGGGATCATAGCTGGCCACGGTCGGCTTTTGGCGGCGCGCAAGCTGGGCCTCGCTGTCGTGCCAGTGGTGGTGCTGGACCACCTCAGCGAGACCCAACGGCGCGCATACATTATCGCCGATAACAAGCTGGCGATGAACGCCGGTTGGGACGACGCGACGCTGGCCGCCGAGTTGGGGGATCTCGAAGCCGCAGGCGTTGATCTGTCGCTCGTGGGATTCTCCGACGAGGAATTGGAGGAGCTGCTGGCCAAGGACGACGAGCCGGAGGCCGCGGAATCCGATGAGGAGGCGGTGCCGGAGGCCCCGGTCAATCCGGTCACCCGGCCTGGCGACGTATGGCTGATCGGGCCGCACCGGGTGATCTGCGGCGACTGCCGTGACCTCGCGGTCGTGAGCAAGCTGCTGGACGTGGACAAGAAGGACGCGCGGCAGGTCAACGTGGCAATCACGTCCCCGCCCTATGCTTCGCAGCGGGCGTATGACACGTCGAGCGGGTTCAAACCGGTCCCGCCCGAGGAGTACGTGGCTTGGTACGCCGACGTGGCAGCGAACGTGGCCACGATCCTGGTGCCCGATGGGTCGTACTTCCTGAACATCAAGGAGCACGCGGAGGGCGGCGAGCGCAGCCTGTACGTGAAGGATCTGGTGCTCGCGCACAAGCGGCAGTGGGGCTGGCGATTCGTCGATGAGTTCTGCTGGCGCAAGACCGACGACGGCGTGCCTGGCGGTTGGGGCAACCGCTTCAAGAATGCGTGGGAGCCGGTGTTCCACTTCTCCCGCCAGCAGAAGATCAAGTTCAACCCGAGGGCGGTCGGCCACTGGTCGGACGACTGCTTCGATTACTCGCCCAACAACCCGAAGTCCACGTCGGGCAGCGGACTGCTGGGCACGGGACCGCGCGGCGCGGCGGCGGATCGCGGCAAGAACCACGACGCCTGGCGGACCTGCCGTCAGAACTTCGACGACCGCGAAGGCCGCCATGGCGGGATCGCGCGTCCGTCCAACGTAATCGAGGTCAAGAGCGAGAGCAGCC
>DASRBG010000037.1:0-43661 GCA_035653735.1 Gemmataceae bacterium | reverse complement strand
CGCGGTGCAGTGGAGCGACCCCGCTTTTATCAACAGCGTTCGGTCGGCGCCAGCCCGAATGAGCTTGGCAATGATCGCGGTCCGCTCGTTGGGATCCCACACAGGCGAGTCTGGCCCGCCGTCAACGGCATAGTGAAGCGGTTCTGCACCACGCCTGTTCCTTGCACAAACGTCGGCGCCCCTAGAGATCAGCTCCTCTGCAATGCGTGTCTGCTTTGCCGCCGCTGCCATATTGAATTCCGCGAACGCTCTGAAGGGCTCAGCCTGAGGGTGGAGGTCAGCAATTTTGACTCCTGACACGGGGGTAATCGTCTTACCCGGGGGACTGAGGCGGGTTAGCACATCTCGCCCAAAAATAATGTCTCTTGTTGGCCCATCGCTAAATTTGCGCTGCTGCAGGGGCAAAGTGGACATTGCCTTCGCATTGCGCCGCCGGGTTTATGGGTACACGGCCCGGTGGTCTGGATCTTCCATCCTAAGTTAGAGATCGCTGACTTGCGCATCGGACCCGCAGTCCAAGCTCGTCGCGTTTGACTAGCGATGTGTCCTTGTACGCGTTTTTTCAGCGCCGCTTCAGTTACGAGATCGCTGACAGGTTTGGCAGCGTCCGCTTTCGACTAGCCCATTCGGCAGTCTGCTATTCGTGGAGAAGAGCCCGGCGTAGGCGCCCGGCTCAGGCGCTGTGCTACAGCCGCGACGCTTCGCTCTGGGCAGCCACCTTTGAAATTTTGCTCGGCGCGCGCGAATCGCCTTCCAGAAAGTATCCGATCCCATTGAGCGGAGTGACGCCGTCGCAAACGATCTTAGCGATCGCAAGCATCGGCACTGACAGAATGGCTCCCGGAACCCCCCACATCCAAAACCAGAAGATGAGCGATACAACGACAACGACCGGATTAAGCGTAAACCTGCGCGCCAGCAGCATCGGGGTAATGGTTTCACCTTCAAGGACGTGGACGATGAAGTAAAGGGTGGCAGGCGCAAGTGCGCTCCAAAAACTCGGCACGGTCAGCAAGCCTACAAACAGAAAGAGTCCGGTTCCAAATGTTGGCCCTATGATCGGAATGAAATTGAGGATGAAAGCGACCACCCCCCACAGAATCGGATCCCCCACGCCGGAACCCCACATTATGATTGCTGTCGCCGCCCCGACTGCCCCATTCATCAGTGTGATCGTGACGAGGTAGACCGAGATGTTTGCCTCAATCTGTTGCGATAGCTCGACAACTTGCCGCTTGTCCTTGAACCGAGGCATCAATTCGACAAGTCGCCGCAAGAACGTCTCGCCGGAAACGAGCAAGAAGAACAAGACAAGGATCGTCTCGAAAAATCCACTGGCGAAGCGCTGAGTTCCCCGAAACACAATCTCAGGGATCCAAGCGGCCGCAGCCATGCCGGCGTTTGCATGGGTCTTATCCACCCGCTGCCACACTTCATTGAGCTCGCCGATCGGCCTGCCTAGAAAGCGAAGTCGCGCCTCAACCCGAGGTAAGTTTTCCGGCAAGTGCTCCGCCCAATTGCGCGCCGGGGTCGAGATCGCCGCGCCGATCGCTGCAAAGATCGCGAGTACAGCCGAAATGATGAGAACCGCAGCAAGCGCACGGGGGACATGAAGGTGGGTCAGGCCGCGCATCATCGGCTGCAGCAGGAACGTGAATACGAGGGCAAGGACGATGGGCAAGACCACTTCGGCCGCCGCATAGGCGGCCGCGAGAGCCGCAAATAGGAGAAGTCCGGCCAGAAGTGCGGTGTTAAGATCGGGCGAGGGATGATTATCCTCACGGAACAGCTCCGCCGCTCCATACACGACGGTTTCCTTGCTCATTGTTTTTGGCTGGCTCACAACTGCCTCACGCAAGCCCATGCCCGCTCGTAATGGAAATAGAGAAGCCAAAGATTTGTTCCGGGTACTCGGTTCCGATTTCCGCGCCTGCCGTAGGCGGCACAGGAGCGCAGGCCGAGGTGAAGCCGCTTCGGAGCGAACGAGGCCACCCTTCGGCGAAACCATTAATTCAAGCTCGCGTTTAGTGCTGAAAAAGGAGGAAAGTCATGGATAAGGAGCATGCCAAAGGAGCTGCTGACAAGGCGAAAGGAGCTGTCAAGGAAGCCGTCGGAAAGGTTGCTGGCGACAGACACCTCGAAGCCAAAGGCAAACTGGACAAGGCAAAAGGGTCAGCGCACGAGGCGGCCGGGCACGTGAAGGATGCCGTACGGGAGGCTAACAGAAAATAGCCCTCGGCCACGTCTGCCGACTGGGCTGTTCGATTGAGCGGGCCCTGCTGGTCGGGTCGCGCCTAGCTTCGATGAATAGACGGTACTCTTGGTGCCACAAACACTCGGCGTGAGCCCTAGAGCACTCAAGGCGCCGCCGCCGAGTCGAGTATGATTTTGGATCCGCGTCTCACTGTGAGTCGCCTACCTGGATTTTCGTTTTGCGCGGCGTTGAAAATCGCGCGCGCGAGCTGAGCGTTAGTTGCCCGCGCGAGTACGCGTTCGACGGCATCGTTCGCGCTGTTCCACACCTCGATCCGATATGGGAGGTTTTCGCCTTGATCAGAATGGGTGAGTGGAGGCTTCGCCCTTGTGGGCTTCGCCCTATCATGTTCCCGGTCGATCATATGGCGCTCCCCCGGCCAACCCTAGTTTGTGGGTAAGCGGCTGTGGCCTCAGTGTTCCGGACCATTCCAGCTGGTGAGAAGCCGGCTCTTATGACGAAAGGTGATGTAGCGGTCGGGAAACTCCCGCGTTGCAGCATAATAGGCGGCAAATCCTATGCTGCTGTTGGCTGTCACCGCCAATACCTGCTCCACCGAAAGCTTGGGCATATCCCATAGCTCGACTTTGTAAGGCAGATCTTCTCGCTCGGTCGGTATTGGGCCGAACGGAAGCAATTCAGCTGGGTCGTCGCCGTCGTCCTTCGCCCCAGCGGCCCGATAGAGGACAGCCGGCATTTCCGCACGCGCCGAATGGGACGACCTTCTGCTGGTCTGGCTCAAAGCGGTCTCGACTCGCGTTGACATAGAATTCGGGTGTAAACTGATACCATTATAGAGAAGGCCTGCGGTCAGTCTAGCTCCCTAGAATGCCTCAGATCGGTCGGCGACGCAAAGATGAAGGCAGGAATTAGAGAGAATATTCAAGGGTTCTCCGAGTCCGCGAAGCTCGAGCTAGTGGTCGATGCGCTCACGGACCACGCGATCTATATGCTCGATCCGGATGGTTTCGTGAGGAGCTGGAACGCCGGGGCCACAAGGATCACTGGGTACCAATCGACCGAAATCATCGGCCAGCATTATTCCCGCTTTTTCACCGAGAGCGATCAGGCAAACGGAACCCCAAACCGAGGGCTCAAAGAGGCCGCGGCTCTCGGGCGCTTTGAGGCGGAGGGCTGGAGAGTGCGAAAGGATGGCACCCGCTTCTGGGCAAACTCCGTGATCGGTCCGATTTTTGGCGAGGGGCGAGAACTTGTCGGCTTTGTCAAAATCACGCGCGACATCACCGAGCGAAAGCTTGCCCAACAGGCGCTTTTGGAGAGCGACCGCCGTTTCCGGCTGCTCGTGCAGGCGGTTACTGACTATGCGATCTGCATGTTGGATCCGAATGGGATCGTTGTTGAATGGAATGCCGGCGCCGAGCGGATGACGGGCTATTCCGCGGCCGAGATCATCGGGCACCACTTTTCTCGATTCTATTCTCCGCAAGACCGGGTCTCCGGTCTTCCTGTTCGCGTGCTCGAAACCGCTTCGCGCGAGGGCCGCTATGAGGCGGAAGGTTGGCGTGTACGGAAGGACGGCAGCCGCTTCTGGGCGTCTGTGGTCATAGACCTAATCAAAGGTGAGAGCGGGCGGGTCCTCGGCTTCGCTAAGATTACACGCGATATTACGGAGCGCAGAGCAGGCCAGGACGCGCTTCGCGACAGTGAGCGGCAATTCCGTCTCATGGTGGAGTGCGTGACCGATTACGCGCTCTTTATGCTTGATCCGAACGGAATAATCACGAGTTGGAATCGCGGTGCTGAACGGATCAAAGGCTACTCGGCGGACGAGATCATCGGGCAGCATTTCTCGAAATTCTACACCGAGCAGGATCGCTCGGCCGGGAATCCGGCTCGCGCGCTTTACAAGTCTGCTACTGAAGGACATTTCGAAGCGGAAGGCTGGCGTGTTCGCAAGGACGGTACTCGCTTTTGGGCGAATGTCGTCATCGATCCAATTCACGATGAACGTGGAGTTTTGCTCGGCTTTGCCAAGATCACTCGCGACATAACAGAGCGGCTGACCACTCAACGAGCGCTTCAGAGAGTTCAGGCGGAACGCGCGCGTGCGCAGAAAATCGAGGTTTTGGGACGCCTCACCAGCGGCGTGGCGCACGATTTCAACAATCTCCTCATGATCGTTACCGGCCACCTCCAAACCTTGAAAAGGTTGGCATCTAATGACCCAAAGGGAGTCCGGGCCGCCGAGGCTATCGACTCGGCGTCAAGACGGGGCCAGTCCCTGACTCGGCAGCTTCTCACGTTTTCGAGGCGGCAAGTCTTTAATCCCATCGTGGTCGATATCGCGCCCCAGCTCGAGACATTGCTAAAGATGCTCGAAAGCTCGATTGGAGTGTCTCATAAACTGCTCAGCGTTGTGCCTCCGGAAACTTGGCCGGTGAAGATTGATGTCGACGAGCTTGAGTTGGCGATGATGAATCTCGCCCTCAATGCGAAGGACGCTATGCCCAGCGGCGGCGTGATCACCCTCTCTGCTACTAACGCGCACCTGGACGCTGAAGACGCGCCCGATGGCCTTAGCGGGGACTTCGTCGCGTTGACAGTTTCAGACACTGGCTGCGGTATTCCTGAGGACGTCTTGCCTAAGATCTTCGATCCTTTCTTCACAACGAAACAGGCGGGTAGAGGAACGGGGCTGGGTCTGGCTCAGGTACATGGGTTTGCCCTGCAGTCTGGAGGCAGCGTAGGGGTTACAAGCAAATTGGGCCAAGGGACTTCCATTACGCTTTACTTGCCGCGCGCAACGACAACGCCAGAACGCGACAGAGCCGATTCTACGGCTTTGGTGCCGGAGGGCGGAACTGCGCTCGTCGTCGAGGACAATCCTGACGTATTGGATGCTACCGTGGCCCTCGTTGAGCAGCTCGGGTTCCAGGTTAAGATAGCCCAGAATGCAGCAGCAGCCCTTAACGCAGTCGCGAGGGGTGACATTTCGATTGTACTTAGTGATATTGTTATGGCAGGGACGATGGACGGATTGGAGCTGGCCCGGGCCATCCGAGAGCGGAACCCAGATCTGCCGGTCATTCTCGTAACGGGCTACAACGACCGCTCAGAGAACGCCATTCGCGAGTTCACTCTTTTGAGAAAGCCCTACACGATCGCGGATCTCAGCAGGGCTATAATGAGGGTCAGGGCGGAAAAGCAACTGCCGTCAGCCAGCAACATTGTTCGGTTGCTGCCTCCACATCGCGGCGACTCGCCCGAGAATGCCTGAGCTTTCCCAAGCTGAGTTACAGGAGGGAGGCTACTGCAGTCCACGATCTGCCCTCGACGTCTCAGGTGAATCAAGCCCTCCGAACGCCTCGCGCAGCGCGTGCGCAATCTGAGATTTTTCGAACGGCTTTGCAATGAAGGGCACCACTCTCACATCTTCGGGCAATTCCTCCGGCAGGCTACCTGAAAGAAAAACGAAAGGGACGCCATCTGCTCGAAGAATTCGCGCAATATCGAACGTTTGACCATTTGTTAAATTGACATCGAGGATTGCGAAATCCCACCGCTCCTGCATCGTTGCTGCGATATGGGCGAGCGAACATTCGGTGATGATGATCGACGATGGAACGGAAGCCGCGACAATCTCCTCTAGCTCCATCGCGATAAATATATCATCTTCAGCAATTAGAATCCGCTTCCGATGCATGTCTCCGCATGCCGCTCTTTAATGATGTTATCAAAAGCAGCAGCAGTCCGGGAGGCGATTAGCAACCGCCCTGGACCGTGCCATTGGGATTTCCGTTTGCTTGAGTGGAAGCTTTCGCGTTACCGCCCTCGCGATCACTGGTTCCACTCGCCTGCGTGTTGCAAGGCTTCTTCATACCTTGTTGGCTATCCACGTCCGGACCACCAGGCCCGTTTGGGGATGCCGAGGGCTGTTCTTTGGTCTGGGGATTTGGCGTGCTGGTTTGAGCGAGACTCACGCTCGAAGCTCCGAGCGCAAACGCAGCGGCAAGGATCACATATTTCATTCCCGTCCTCCCTTTCTATTGCGCCATTCAATCTCGACCGGACAGAACAGTTCCATGTTCTAACCGCAGGTTTTTGCGCTTGATCATGCACTTCCGGTGTTGCCACTCTCGATCGTGCAACGAATATGGATGACGCTCGTGCCGTTCGCTAAAGCTTGGCTGTAGGCGTGCCGCTAGCGCTACCGGAACCACCCATCCTACCTTCGCGTTATCTGATCCGCATGGCGCCTCAGGAATTAACCCCACGGCAAGAGGCTATAGCCTCTCAGCGAAGCAAATTGACGGGTCAGACGCATGACTACCTTCGTCGGGGGCGTGCGTTTGCCAACTATTCGGACTATCAACTAGCGGAACAATGGGCTTCGGTCCTTCGGCAATGGAAGAGCGTCCAAGACGCCGAAAGCCTAAAAAAAATGGATGACCTCGCGGCAGAAATGCGCCTTCGCAGTCTCAGGCCGCCCTACGAAACACTTTAGCGAGCTAAGAGCGGGCACATTACCAAATTGACTTTTTCAGAACTGGGCGATGAAAAATGTTAGACCCTGCAGCATCGTTCGAGGAACAATGCCCTACGATATCAGAGAAAGATGCGCATCAAGCTGCCATGTCGAACAGGACGGTGGAAGCTTTCAACGTTCACCCGATTTTTAACGCAGAGGGTACTATTCCGGCCGTTGCAGTGAAGCTGAAGTTGAGAAACGGCTCGTTGGAAACTATCCTCATCGGGCCTTACGTTGGCAGGGTTTTGAATATCGTCTTCTCGCATCTTGAACAAAATAAGTGGACGCAGCTGGCACTGCTCCCACCTGATGCATCTCGACAGTAGCGGCTTTCAACACGGGTCTGTGGGCTTTCCGTTGCCGCCTTCGGAGCTACCTCTCCTTCGCATCGACGAGCTGGCGCAAGCGACACAGCATCGCCGACCAGCGTTGCCATGCCGAGGCGAAGGAACATGCGGTTTCAGCCCACGAGCACCACCGCTGCAGCCCACATATATGCGTTAGCTGGCGAGCATTCGCATAAACAACCGGCGCCAATATTTGAGGCGGGCAATCCACGCTAAAGACGAGCACCACGTTGGCCCCAGCTGCCCGCCCAGTGCTCGTCCCTTAGTCTGAAAATGCAATGGTTACTACGGAAACCCGCCTATTACAAACGACTATCTCGCAAGTGGCAACTAAACTCATCTCGCTGCTTTGATATGAATCGTGACCGTAGCAACCCCGGACCAGCGGTCGGCCGCAGTCGAGCACGTCTCCACATGGCCTAAAATCGCGAGGCGTGCTGCCGCCCATGTGCCGGCTCCATGCGCCGGCGGCTGACGCCTGATCCAGGATTAAGGAGCTCTACGAGAGAATTCCCACCAATTGCGAGAATTGGCTGAAGAGCTTGACCGACTAGAAAAGCCGGGCAGACGCCACGAACCGGGGGATTTTTTAATTCCGCGTGGTCAGCAGCGCGGCCACAACCAACAAAGCGTTTTGGAATAATTTCTGGCGTTCCAGCCACCCGAGAGCTAGGGTGCTAGTCGCCAGGGCTTGGATGGACAGGCGTGAAGGACTTCTCAGGGAAGCGTCTCGCCTTTGCGATGCTGCGCAATAGCGGGCGACCCTAGCGCGCGGGCGGCGTTGTTGGGCTTGCAGAAAAGGTATCTCGAATTGGCCAATCAAGTTGAGCGGCAATCCCACATGAAAGCTCAGCAGCGCACCGACTAGTTCCCGCCGTTTTTGGCTTGTTTTTCATCGCAGCCGATTTCGCCACGTCATTATAGGAGCGTCTGACCGCTTAGCTACCTTGTTTGGCCACCCACATCATTACCCGCCTCGCTTGGCACACCTGCGGATCGAACGGCGCAATCTGCAAGGTGCCGCTCCGAATCGGCGTCTCGCGTATCGTGAAAGTCGGCAAGGAGCTCTTCCGGGCGCGCGACATAAGCTCGACCTATCCTGATGAACGTGTACGGGTGCCCTACCGCCGTTACCTTGATGAACCTGATCGTCTTGCCGAGACGGTAGAAGGAAAGTTGGCGGACTCGCTGAGCTCTTATCCTTACGTTGTCGTTCGGTTGGCGTGTAGGATGTGCTCGCGCCAAGGGAGCTACCGGTTGGCTCGGCTGGCAGACAAATACGGTGCTGAGGTCCCGATGCCGGACTTGCTCGCTTACCTCGCCGGCGACCCGATTGGTCACCGCGCCATCCCGGCATTCCGGGCTGCGGCGCGTATTTCCGCGATCTCGCGGGCCCGTCGCGACCGCCCGATTTGCCGGCGCGCGGCCGCGGACTTCGTTTGGTCAAGCCATGAACCCCGAGCCGTCCGATATAGCAAAAGGCTGGCATATCGTTCGCGATGCTCCGCGTAGGCCCAGCCTTCCGCTGCAGACGAGCCGCGCGTTGCGTCCGACGAAGCCCTGGCTCGAAGTCGATTACGTCACTCAAAAATGCGTTTCCCCTACCCATTTTTGCCCCCTAAAACCTCGACGAGAGACAGGCATCTGGCCCAAGGCAACTTTACCTATTAGGATGGGGGTGTACGCGTTGGCCTACGGGGCCTCGGCTTCGATGACCTACGGGCAGGATGTTGACGCGCAAGGCGCTGAAGGCCAGGATCAAGTTTGGGGGTTGCGACGGGATAAGGGAAATGATGCCCCGCACAGAGGAATTTTCGAATAACGACTCTTCGCTAGAAAGCGAAGAAACAACGAGCTATCGGGCGGCTATAAAGCTGTGATCGTGCTAGGCCCAGCCCTGTATCGTTATGCCGCGCCTCGCCATCGATTGGGGACGATGAGGCGCACTTCCGTGCCGCGAATTTTTAGTCGCTCAGCGAGTATTGCGGCATGACGGCGGCCGTCGGGATCATCGTCAGCGAAGATGTTGACGCTGTCGATGTAGGACGGGATCATATCCGCGAGCGCCGGCATGCGTGACGCAGAGCCGGCAGCCCATGCGCCGAGGCCGGTCACTTCATGCGCGGCCAAAGTCTTCTCGATTCCTTCGCCGATCGCAAGGCCAAGCAGATCGTTTGGCGGCGCCAGGATCATGGGCGCGCCGATCGATTGCCCGATCATGATTTTCGCTTGGTCGCCGCGCTCGCGGCCAGAACCATCGGGGAGCAGTCGTGTGACGTGAACGCCGCGCACTGCATCATCGGAGATAGCGACAATGCCGGCCTCTTTTTCATGGGCAAAACCAAACGCCACGATCATGGCAGGCGGGTATTTGGACGTGGCCGGCAGAAAGCCGAGCGTCGCGGGCAATGGGCCGTGGTAACCACGATTGCGCAAATAGCGTTCAGCAACGGTTCCCGCGATCGGCTTGTGTTGGGACCATAACCATGCCGCCTTGGCGAGCCGCTCGGCCTTATGAGCACGATCGCGCTCGGCGGCTTCTGCGCGGACTTGGGCGAGGCGCACCGGATCGGGCTTGCGGGCCCGTCGGTCGCGGACGTAGCCGCTTTCGCCGCAGCGTTCACAATGATAGGTCGCAAAGGCGAGTTCGATCCGCCAAATCCGCATAACCTTGCGACCCTGGCCATGCCGCGATTTGGACGGACCGCATAGCGGACACGGCACGTCGTGCGTGCCATGCCGGCCATTAGTCAGGCGATCGATTTCGGCAAGATCGAGCTCGGTCATTTACCTGCCGCCGGCCCGTTTTCATTCATGCCAATAAGGTCTGTAAGATCGTAAGAAAGATAGTCATCTGCTTGTGAGTTCAATGCTTTGCGTTCATTTCTTACAACCTTACGATCTTTCCCAACAGTGAGATTGCCACGGGTTCTCGGCAACCCGTAAAGCCCCCGCTTGAGTCGCTCGATCTCACCGCTTTCGGCCATCCTGTGGAGCAAAACATCAGCGGCGCTTCGGTTATTCAAACCTGCCGCAGCGATGATTTGGGAGGTCGACAGGCCTTCCGGGGCAGTCTTCAAGGCATTGGCTACGCGCGCTCGTTCGGCCGATCGCTGAACTTCGGCAGCATCGCCAAGGATCGACCAACGACATGTCTCGCGATCGAAGCTAACCGCCTTTTCGACCGTGTCGAGAAGATCGCGGCCTTCGGCATGAAGCGTAATGCCCTTTCCACTGCGCTTAAGAACGGCGACCGTGTCGACGCCGCCCGTTAAACCGAGCGTGCCACTCACGGTGTCGAACACGTCGTCCGCATCCAGCTTGCGATCGTGATGCACGACCATAATCGAGAGGCCGGGGAACTCTTTCGCAAGCTCGATCAACCCTTCGCATGCTTCGTAATCCGCGTCGTAATCCGATTGACTTCTGCCCTTTGGCTTGCGAACTCTTTTCAGCGTGTCGATCGCGATCAACCTTGGCTTGGCGACGGACTTGCACCACTCGCGGAGATCTTCGATCCCGCCCTGATCGAGACGTCGCCATTTGGTGGAAAGCACGAGGCGCTTTGGCCAACTCTCACGATCCGTGCCAAAATATTTGGTTAGCCGGCGTTGCAGGCGTCGCTCACTATCTTCAAGTGCGAGATACAGAACATCGCCCTGCGCAGGCTGACCGTCTGCCCCCACGAGCGTGATGATGCCGGTGGCTACCGCTGTCGAAATCTGCAACGTCAGCCACGACTTGCCCATTTTCGGCCGCGAGGCAAATAAGGTCACGCCTTCAGGAATAATCCTCGGCACAATATACCGCACTTCGGAAAATTGCTTGTCACAAAGCGCTTGCGGATCGATGAGATTATCCCGCCACGTACCAGACTTGTTGAGATGCTTGAGTTCGTCGCGCGGCGGTTCGGCGGGCTTACTCGCTTCGGCATCGAACATACTTCGTGTCGCATCGAGGCCGTGTGTACGCGCATAATCATCAATGTCCTGCTTGGACAGCGTGGTCGCGGGCAGCAATTCGGCCAGAACGCTTTTTGTGCTTGCGATTGGCGGAGCTTTGGTGCAGGAATTTTTTGATCCAATTTTTCTGCACTCCGGCCCGCCCTCATCATTGAGCGGACCTTTTTTCACGTCATGATCTCCGGATGCAGATCGCGCTTCCGCGGCTGGACGCGGCGGCATCGCCTCTCGGCCCAGCCATCAAGCACCTGCTGAGTATAGAGCGGACGTGATCCCCACCACGAGGTAGGTTCCGGCCCTTCTCCGAGCGCGCAACGCTTCGTCAGCGTGCTGAAGCTCTCAGGGTAACCACGCGATTGCAAGTAGTCTGCCGCTTCGTGGCGCGTCATGTAGGCGCCCGGCAACTTGGGCGGCCTTGTGCGGGTACCGTGGGTGCCGTGGTCATTCGAATTAGGCTGCATCTCGGTTCCTCCTAATGGAACCAAGCTGTCCCTTGGCGCGCTGTGTCGCTAATTGTCGTTTGTCGAATTGAATTCCCGACAAATTCCGACACCACGACTTTTCGGGCCTTACGGGCAGTATCGCGCGACACGCCGTACACGCAGGTAAGCCGAGGCGTGCGCGCACATAGTCGCGGCACTCTCGCCAATCATCTCCGGCGAACGAACCGACGAGGAAGCCTTCCGGCGCGCCCGGCGACGGCCGCACCAACATTGAGCGGTCTTCGCAGCTGTGGCCGGGGCCAGGAGCAAGAACTTGCCGGCCGCAGATTTCACCGCCTAGAGTGCGCGCAACTGCGCGCAGATTGAGCACTGGACGGGATGGGACGGACGCGGTAGATAAGTGGCGATCTTGATAATCTACTTGCTGCTGTCGGTCCCGATCCCGAGTCGGGGCCGACGTCATTTCTCGTCCTCATCACTTGCGGCTTGTAGCCCTACTTTCGACGGAGACGACGGGCATCTGTAAGCACTACGGCCCTCAGCCCAACGCTCCAGATCCTCGCGCCGGTACAATGGGCGCCTTCCCCAATACAATGCAGGCTCCGCGAATTCTCCCAACGCGGCAAGCTTTTGTGCCGTCGAAAACGACATAGGGCGACCGAGCTGAGCGCGGATGTAATCGGCAGCCTGTCGGCGAGTGAGATACTCTGCCGACTGCGGGGCCGGCGGTGAGGTGATCGGGCTTGCAATTTGGGGGCCTTCGTATGGCGAAGCTGGCCCTGCAAGAGCGGAATCGATATCATTCATGGGACTAGCCGTAAGTTAGCGCGCGGAAGCGCGCGGATACGGCAATCTATTTCTTGCGGCGCGAAAGTGTATAATGTGTGAAACCTAGCGTCGCGGGATTAGGGTTCGCGGGTACGTTTTGCCCACTTGCGCTTCGTTGGACGCCCTGCGCCCCTCCGCGTGGCTTCATAGACGTACTTGCCGCGAGCTCGCGCGGTCTTCGGAAAAGGGATTTCATGTCTGGCGGCTTTTTCAGCAATGTCGCGCGCGACTGGCAGCACCGCTTCCACCAGCGCAAGGAAGCGGCCTTCGTACTGTTCGCGATGCTCGCTCCACGTTACTTTGGCCGCGCTTCCTGTGGCGCGCGCATAGGCGTCTGCGAGGCCATTGGCCGAGCCTTCTTCGCCCTTTATTAACGCGTCGAACGCAATAAACCGCTTCGGGGCGCCACCTTTGTCCTTAAGCGCTTCGGCTTCGGCGTAGTGTCTCGCCGCCTCGGCCAAAGGCGGGGACCGCGGTGGCAGTTTCCGGTTTTGGTCTCGCCGTGATCGAGGCGCGAACCGCTGATCCAACCTGGTGCGAGCCACCTCGCTCAAAGAGAACGCGATCGGGCCGAGCGGCGGCAGCCGGAACGACGGATCTTGATCAAAGAACGGCTTCAATTCATCAAGCAGCTCTTGCAACTCAAGCAGCTTCGGCGCAGTGGCGGTTGCGAGGTTGGCAACACGTTTTAGCATCTTTTGAATGTTGCTGGCCCGTTGGCCCGGCGGTCTAAGACACGCGCGCAGGCAGGCGTGCAGCGCTTCGGTCAGGTCTTCTTTGAATTTCTCGAAGCTCTCGCCTTCTTCCAGTAGATCGATGACACGCGCCCATTCGGTTGCGTGCTCACGAACAGCCCAGACCGCCTGCCGTCGAGCGCGAACTTCGGGTGCGTTTTTATACCGGCGAAGACCCCTTGCCTGAAGCTGCCTCCGTTTGGCATCGACATCGGGAGCAGTAGACCCATGAGGATTGCGCGTCACCATTGTGCGCCTCTGCGAGGGCCTGCACGGAGGAGCGGCGGCAACGCCGTGCAGAAGCTGCGGGGGGCAGCCAGTCGCAAACGGATCTCAGCTTGCGCAGCCCAGATTCACCACATGAATTACCATTGGCAGCCAAATAGAAGCGCCTTCTGCCGCATGCAGTAGAATACGTCACCGCCCCCCAAAGCATATAAGAAGCATCCAAATCGCATGCGATCATTGCACTTCGGGATCGCTGTCGGAGACGTTGCCGCATATGCCTGCGGAGCTGGTGGCGAGGCAGGCTCGGCAGATGCACAACCGATCGACGACGGATCCACCAAGCATGAGAGCCGCCCGTTTCCGGTATCGAGATAGAAGGCGTTAGCCCACCCCGTATGATCTCCATAAGCGACCGGGCACCAGATGGAATGCGCAGCACTAGAAATATCATACCGGCGACAAGCGGTGCTCAGGTAGTCATAGCGAAGTTCTACCGTACTACCTGCTGGGATGAAGTTGTCCGGCGGCGCTCCCAAGACTGCTTCAGTGTGCATGTCAGGCCCGGCGCGCAGAATCAGATTCTGCGCCACTTGCAGCTGCATTACTTTTTGCTGCAACTCTTGTTGCGGCTGTGGCTGCTGGCCGGCCGACTGCGGCGCTGTAGCGGCGATTTGCTGCTTTGGGGGCGGCACAGAGTTCCAGCCAGCCCTGCTGAATGAGAATCAACGAAGTTTCGTGCACCCGCGCGGTAGCGACCGTTCCGACAGGTGTACGATAGCTAATATTGCATGTGCGAGTGGTTTGGTCTGTCGGATGGTCGCCCCGGGCAAACTCATCTGTGAAGCAGATTTCGCCCCATTTGGCGTCCGGTGCGTCAAAAGGGGGCACGTCATCGATGGTCACCACGATTGTTCCAGCAGGAACGATCGCGCCGTTATCCAGCGTAATATCGGCGCTCACCATCGCGGGAGAGAGCCAGATCGAATCTATACCAGAGTCTCCATTTGTTGCCGGCTTGGGTCGACCAGTCACTTCGACTCCCATCTGCTGCAAGTCTTCGATGCTCAAATAGGTCATGCGATCGGGTGGGGTCGTCACTATCTTGCTAATAATGGAGTCGGGAACGCCGATTGCCTTAAGGCGACGTACCGCCCAAACAGTTGTATCGGCACTTTCTTTCCAGAAAAGAGCGGGAGTTCCTGCTTGGTGCTCGATTAATTCGTAGACCGAGTGCACGCCGATCTGCGTTGGATCAGAGGCCGGATCGATGTACTTCCGATAGCCTGCCGCAAATAGTCCGAAGCAGGCCGATTCGCACTTCGCGTCCTTTGCGACGACGGTGGCCATGTTCTCCACCCATCGTATCATGACCGCCATAGCCAGGGTTTCCCAGACGTCGCCGCCAGGAGAGTTCAAGCGCAGTGCATCAAGGCGATAACTGCGAGCGTTGGCGTGGAGAATCGCAACGGCTAATTGCTTCGCGTCACCCGGAACAATTGGTCCATTTAGAACTAGGTAATGGTTGCCGTATCCATCGATGTCTTCGCTGAGATTTGTCGTCTGCGACGGCAGCCGCGACTCGTCGAGCACCTTGGCGCCCAGGTAGTTGGCGATGCACTCCCTCGGATTATCCGCTTTGGCACCACTGCTGCACACATCTTCTGCTTCCCTTAGGCATTTCTCGGCGCCGAGAGGGCACGCTTGCCGTGCGAGTTGTTGCTCGACCCCTCGCCAGTCGGCATTCCGTGAATACGTAGCGAGGAAAATAGCCAGCGAAATTACGGCTGCGGCGATGATGCGAGGTTTCATGGCTAAACCCCCTTGCTGGCCTTATGCCTATCTGGGCGCGGTGCTTTCCTTTCGCATGCCGGCCTCAGTCTCTTTGCCGGCACGTAGCGTCACGACGTTATCGGCTGGCGCATTGATAATACGCTCGATCAATGCGGCCAGCGACTCGAACGCGTGGCGCTTCTCGGCAAGATATTCGTAGCGATCATAGGTGCCGCGGATGCCGGGCAGCACGTGCCCGAGGCAGCGCTCGGCATGGTCGCTGAGCACCCCGGCCCGCGACATCAGGGATCGCGCGGTGCGCCGCAGATCATGCAGCGTCCAGCGCGGCAGCATCGCCTCGGGATTGTCCTTGCGCAGCTCGGCGAGCACCTTGGCATCGAAGGCGCGCTTGAACTTGGAAAATCCTGCAATCGGGTGTTTACCGTCGGTGGTGAAGACGAACCCGCTTTTGCCAATCTTCGGTACCTTGTCGAGCACGGCTTTCGCCGCAGACGACAATGGGATGACCAATTCGAGGCCCGTCTTGTAGCGCTCTTGCGGGATGATCCAGTCGCCGCCGACAACCTCGTTGTGGCGCATGCCGGCACCTTCCATGCGCCTTGTCGCAGTCAACAGCAGGAACATCACCAAATAGCCAAAAGCGCTCTGCGAGGCCTCTGCGGCCCGCCAGACGGTCTTCAGTTCGGCGTCGGACAGGATGCGCTGCCGGCGGCGCTGGCTGCCTCGGGTGCGAGCCATGCCGCGCACGATCGGACTGCGGAAATCATCGCTGCGCGAGGCATGCCAAGTCATGACGCGGCGCAGATAGGCGAGCGTGTGATCGGCCATCGGCGCGCCGCTCTCGCCGGCGATTTTGTCGAGCAAGCGGACGATATCCCTGCGGGTGATGTCGCCGATCGGGCGGGTGCCGAGTTTCGGCAGAACCAGGCGCTCGAGTACGGCTTTGCGTTCCTTGATGGTGCGCAGCCGGCTGCCTTCCTGGACGAGATATTCGTTGACGACGGCTCTCAGCGTCTCACTCTCGGCACGCTTGGCCTTGCGGCGCCTGCCGAGCGGATCGCCGCCCTTAGCGACGGCACCGATGATGATCCTGGCTTCCTTGCGGGCGGCGGTGAGGGTGAGACCGGCCTTTAGGTGCATGCGCCGCTTGCGGCCGTCGGCCCGATAATCGACCACGTAGCTCCTATGGCCGTTTGCCGTGACCATGAGCCCAAAGCCGGGTTGAGCCTCATCCCAATAGACAGTTCGATCGGCGCCGGGCGCGGCGCTGGCCTTGGTGACGAAGGCCGGAGTCAATTTGGCGCGCACGATCCCTCCCTATTGCCAGCCGATTAAGAAGGCCACTGGCGGGTTTTTAGCTCTGCACCTCGGGAACGCCCCCAGCGGCCATTTCCTGGTCCTAAAAATCGGGTCACCAAGACCCTCTGGTTTCGGCTCGGGTCACCACCGGGTCACCACGCCTTGAGAATGGCCCCGGAAACAGCCGGAAGCAAGAGGAAGCGAAAAATATCTATACGACGGTGACTTATGGATTGGCCAGTAATTGTGCGGAAGCGAACGGAAGCAGGACGAAACCTGAAACACGCAACTCTTAATCAGCGGGTCCAAGGTTCGAGCCCTTGTGCGCCCACCACTTAAATTAAATAGATGGCGCGCCGCCTTATATGGCAACGCATGACGGCCAAGCCATCAATGATGGGCAACAAAAAAGGGGCATTGAAGCCCCTTTTCGTGCCTGAGCCAGATGCCATCCTGGATCTCTTTAACACCACTCCGGTGCGGCCACCCGGCTCGCGCAGGGCGGCGTAATAAACTTGGTGCAAATGTCGCGTCCGCTGATTGAGCGCTCGTCCATCAGAATCAACGGCTCTGCTCCAAGACCTCGACGATTTCGTGCAATTCATCGGCCAACTGCCCGGGCCATCTCTTGCGAAACTTGTCGGCGAGCCTGCGATAGTACCAGAGCGTCCGATCGCGGGGTTGGCTGAACCACGTCGATGCGCCGTTGTCCGCTCAATCGTCGCCACAAAGGACTGATGTCGGCCTAGGCGAGTTCGGCTACCGAGTCCAAGCTTACTTCGCGACGCCAGTAACAGCCCCTGTCGAGACGCCCGTTCATCGCGAATACTTCACGTACCTGTTCCAGAGCCGATGTTTGGGCTTTCCAAATAGCCCGGGGCGTTGCCATGAAGGATTAAGAAATTTATCCCAATGCGCCCGCGTTGATGGGAGGTCGTGGATCACACGCCTCGCTTCTTCGATGCATAGATTTAGGCGACGCAACCGTTCGGCCATCCTTTCGGTAAGTCCATCGGTCTTCAAGGTGCGATCATCATTGAATCGGTGGGCGAAAGAAGGGACATGTCCAGTTGTCAGATGGACAGCGAAGCATTCGGAAATTTCCTCGATGAGGTGCAGAACGGCATTGGTCTGAGGCGGAAGAAATTCGACATCTTCTCCCAGTTCTTCAAGCGCCAGCGCAAAAGCGACCTGATCCACGTGCACTCCACAATCGCCAAGGAGGTGGCGATTGCTTACCAGCCATTGCGCCCACTTCTTCCATTTCACAGCCAAGCAGCCGCAGCGAGACCGCGGCGCCACGACGATACCTGCCGAGATATTGTTGATATGCGTTTCGCGCTGTCCTCCTGCCCCCCTGAACAGGGCGAGGCCGGGCCGGTATGGCCGGCCAAGACCGGCCGCCCCGAGAACAGCGCGAAAAATATCGGCCGGCGGGTTGCAGTGATTGTTTGGAGCGGCTCGAAAGCGATCCGTCTGCAAAAGCAAACTCGGATCGTCGACAAAGAAAAGATCGGTGTCACAAACTATTGTGAGATCGGTATCCTGCTCGTCGAAAAACGGCGCGATCTTGTTGCAATGTGGCGATCCTTCGATGACGGCCGATGTTGGCGTTATTTGCACGCCTTGCTTTGCGGCCCAGTTGGTCACATCGTCTGGAACGGAACCTATCGTATAAGCGACGCGACGAAACCGATCGGCCGGCAAGTATCGGCTCGAACACATTACCCATAGGATGAATTCTACCCAAAAGCGCGGATGTTCATCCACGATGCAGCACAAGGAACAAGTAGGATGGCCCCGAAGCTGCATTGCCAATACCTCTATCAAAATACGGCTTAGGGCGAATTCATCGACCTATCATTTTAAAAACGATAAAAGGTATCGCCTTGGGGCATGCGATCCCTGCTTTGCTTGATCGGATGAAATGCTCCGTGCTCGGCCAAACCCAGTCGTCGTACCAAGTCCAGCACTTGTGCTGTTTATAGAGTCTCACAATGGGATCGATCGCCGTAGGGTCGACGGAAGCCGAAAGGAAATCCAGCATCGCCTTGTCCACCACCGACCTTAAGACGTCAAGTTTCCGCAGTTCAACATAGCACGAGTGGAACACCTCAAACCCGATGCTCGATTGCAGATCGTTGACAACTGCATGCAAAAGCAAATGGTCGGGATGTCCGTATTCACCCCACGCATTATGAGTGAAGACAGTTGTAATGCCGTCAAGTGCTGGCGAAAGCCTCGAAGCCAGCTCGTCACGCTGTCCGCTTTCGTGACGAAACCAGCCTGAATGTTTTGGCTCGGTCAAGTTGAGGAAGACTAGAGAACTAAGTGGATAAGCATTCGCTACGCTGAGCCGCTGGAAGGCCCGTTCCGGCTTAGCCGGGTTGGGCCCGTAGCAAACGATCACTCGGCTGACTTTGTCGACCACCGAACCAAACCAAAGCACCTCGTCGTCGGGATGGGCGACCACAATCGCGGAATTGTTGAGTTGAATCATGTAACCACAGAAGCAGCTTGACCTTTGCATTTATTTGAAGTTGGATTGCTTTTTTAGGTTTTTTTATGAGTTATTGCCATGTGGTCGCGAAAATTATTTCGATCTGCGGGGCCGTCCCCGCTCCTCGTGCTCGGCATGCACCGCAGTGGGACCTCGGCGGTCTCCGGCGCGCTCGTTTGTCTCGGTGCGTGCGCACCGAAAACACTCATACCATCGGCATTCGATAACGTACGAGGTTTCTGGGAATCCGATGTCATCAGAGCGCTGAACGATGAGATTCTCGCCTCTGCAGGAAGAGCCTGGAATGACTGGCGTGAATTTGATCGTGATTGGTACGCCACTTCCGCTGCCGTTGCTTTCCGAAGGCGGATGAGGCGCGCACTCTCCGCAGAGTTCCCCGGCGCAATTCTTCCAGTGATCAAAGATCCGCGTATATGCCGCCTTGTGCCTCTTTGGTCGACCGTTCTAAAGGAACTGGCTTGGCGGCCAACCATTCTCCTTGTCCTGCGCTCGCCTGTTGAAGTCGCAGCATCACTTCACGCGCGAGATTGCAGAATGGGGGCGACAAAACCAATTTCTTTGTCGGACGGCTGTCTCCTCTGGCTTCGGCATGTGCTCGATGCTGAGGCGAACAGTCGCAATCTGCCGCGGGCGCTGATCGTCTGGAATTCTTTCTTGGACAACTGGCACGCTGAACTTGAACGGGTCCAGGATCAAACGGGCATTCGCTTTCCTAACTGGTCCGATAACGGCTTTCGCCAAGTGAGTAATTTTCTCTCGCCGCATCTGCGGCACCACCAGGTCCCGTCCGGCGGTTTTCAAATCGATCCAAAAGTGAACGAATGGATTCGCGAGACATATCTCGCCGCCTGTGAACTTTCGGAACATCCTGCGCGGGAAAGTGCGCTTCGCTCTCTCGATCAGGTCCGCGTGCAAGTCGACGGGTTCTCGTCTAAAAAGCCTGAACAGCTTGCCGCTTCGATCGACGCCTCCGATACCGCGGCCGATCATACCGAGGCTCGCAGACCCGTGGGTGTTCAAGTTCTCGCGTGATGGTGGGCTTTGGCGCCGGCCTTCCAAGGCGAATCTGCGCCGGATCTTTTGTGCGCCGGCCCCTGCTCCACGCTGAGATTATGGGCTGCATTGATCAGCGCGAGATGCGAAAAGGCCTGAGGAAAATTGCCGATCAGCCGTTTTGCGCGCGTATCATATTCTTCAGACAATAATCCGACGTCGTTCGCCAGGCCCAAGAGCTTCACAAAGAGAGCCTTTGCCTCGGCATGTCGCCCCTGAAGAACATAATTGTCGACGAGCCAGAAGCTGCACGCGAGAAAGGCCCCGTCGCCGGGCGGTAATCCGTCATCGACAATATGGGTCTGATATCGTCTGATCAGCCCGTCGCGCATGAGGTGGCGCTCGACAGCTGCGATCGTCCCGATCACGCGCGGATCGGAGGGCGGCAGGAAGCCGACGAGCGGGATTCGAAGAAGACTGGCATCGGGCGCCTTCGCGCCATAAGAATGCACGAACGAGTTCTGCTCAGGATCGAATCCGCGGCGACATATTTCGGCATGGATCTCGTCCCTCAGAGCGCGCCAGCGCGCGACCGGCCCCTCATGCCCGAACTCCTCGACCGAACGAATGGCGCGGTCGAATGCGACCCAGACCATCACTTTCGAATGCGTGAAATGTTGGGGTGGGCCGCGGATTTCCCAAATGCCGTTATCGGGCTTGTTCCAGATTTCTTCGAGATGCTGAACGATGGCGCGTTCGAGCCCCCAGCTCGATGGATCTGGCGGCAAGCCGGCGCGCCGGCCGGCATAGAGCGAATCCATGACCTCGCCATAGACGTCGAGCTGCAACTGGTTGCTTGCAGCATTTCCGATGCGCACGGGAACCGCACCCTCATAGCCCGGCAACCAGGCGAGCTCGAATTCATGCAGCCAGCGTTCTCCGGCAACCCCATAAAGCGGCTGGATCTTCTGCGGGTTTCCGGCAACCGCACGCAAAAGCCAGTCGCGCCAAGCCTGCGCCTCGCCGAGGAAGCCGCTCTCGACGAGCGCATAAAGCGTGAAGGTCGCATCGCGCAGCCAACAATAGCGATAATCCCAATTGCGCGAGCCACCGAGCAGCTCCGGCAGCGAAGTCGTACCGGCCGCGATTATGCCGCCCGTCTCCGAATGAGAGAGCGCCTTGAGCGTGATCAGGGAACGAAGGATCACATCCGACCATTCACCACGGACCTGCGCCTGTTCTGCCCAGCCGGACCAGAACGCGTGGACTTCATCAAGAAGCGCGCCGGCGGGCTGCAGCGCGGGAACGTCATGGAATGACGGCGTCCAGGTCAGCGTGAAGCTCACCTCATCGCCGGCGCCAATTTCAAACTCGCCCACCGTGCGCATGTTTTCGCCGCGCACGGGCACGCCGGTATCCAGCAGGAGGCGATCCGGCCCGGCAACGAGTTGAAGACGGCCATCGTCGCGGCGCGAAACCCAGGGGACGATCGAGCCGTAACCATAGCGGACGATCAGCTCCGTATGCATGGCGAGCGTGCCTCGCTCCCCTCGCACGATCCGCACGACCGACATGCCAGTGCCGTGCGTCGACATGAAATCGATGAGGCGCGCGCTTCCGCGTTTCGTTTCGAAAAAGGTTTCGAGGATGAGTGTGTCACCGCGGTACCTGCGTGCCACGCGAGGCTCGGCGCTCGTGGGCGCGATCAGCCAACGCCCGAATTGTGGGCCGCCCAGCAAAGCTGCAAAGCAGGCCGCGCTGTCGAACCGCGGCAACCCCAACCAATCGATCGACCCATCTTTCCCTACGAGCGCGAGGGTGGCGCAATTGCCGATAATTGCGTAATTCTCGATGGGGCTCGACACGAAGCCTCCTAAAGCTCCCCGCGCGCTGCCATTGTTTTGATCCGGTCTGCCGTTCGGCAGGCAATCGCCTGGATGGTCAAAGAGGGATTAACTCCGCCCACGGTCGGAAACACCGAGCCGTCGCAGATCCACAGATTGGGTATGTCCCAGCTCCGGCAATCGGCATTGACGACGCTCGTCTCGCGATCGTCTCCCATCCGCGCCGTGCCGTTGAGATGGCACGTGTCATCCTCCTGCATCCAAATGTCTTTGGCATCGATGGCGCGCAGCGCCCCGCTCATAAAATTGAGCGCGTGGGCGATCAGGCGCTTGTCGTTGTCGCACCAGGAATAAGTGACGCGCGGAATGGGGAGGCCATATTGATCGACCTCGTCGGCAAGCGTCACGCAATTCGTCTCTTGCGGCATCATTTCGCCGACCATTTTGAGACCAACGACGTGATTGTAATTCTTCATTTCGGTGACGAGCCGTTCGCCCCACAGCCCGCGACCGAAGAGCGTGCGCGCCCATTGCTGCGGCAATGGTCCTTGACTCATGTAGCAATAGCCGCCGTGGAAGTCCTTGCCCTCGTCTTGGTAGTTCCAGTGTTCGGTGAGCGCGAGCGACGGCGGTGCTTTGTAGGAACGCACCTCGCGATCGAGGTTGCCCCAGACGGCTTGGTTCGCTTGAACCATGAGATTCTTGCCGACGAGCCCGGAACTATTGGCGAGTCCGTGCGGAAATCGATCAGTCGCCGAATTGAGCAAGAGCCGCGGCGTCTCGATCGCATAGCCCGCCACGACCACATTGCGCGCCCGCTGAAACCGCCAATGGCCCGCGCGGTGATAGTGAACGCCGGTCGCACGGTCCCCCGCATCGACTTCGATCCTGCCGACCATCGCAAGATCGCGTATTTCCGCGCCGGCCGCAATGGCGCGCGGGATCCAGGTCACGAGCGCGCTCTGCTTGGCATTGGTCGAGCAACCGATGACGCAAAAGCCGCGATAGACACAAGGATGGGCAAGGCCGCGGGGAGCCGAGATCGTAGCGATCGGCGTCTCCGTCCATTTGATTCCCAGCGCCTCGCAGCCTTCCGCCAAAGCGATGGCCGCTGCATTGAGCTCATGCGCGCGATAGGGATAGCGCGGCCGCGGCGGTCCCCAAGGGTAGGAGATGGGCCCCGAGATCTTCAGCGCCTGTTCGACTTCGGAATAATAGCTCCACATCTCGCGCCAATCGAGCGGCCAATCGGCGCCATATCCGAGCAAGGAACGAGACTTGAACCACTCGGGCCTGAATCGCAGAGAGACCATGGCGAAATGCACGGTCGAGCCGCCGACGGCCTTGCCGCTGTTGTTGCTTCCCAGTTGCAAGGGATTTTCGCCATCGATGATCCGATCGTCGGTCCAATAGAGCTTTTGCTGCTCCGTTTCGTCCGAGGCGAAATCCTCGAGCGGGCGAAAATATGGTCCCGCATCCAGGGCCACGACCGAAAACCCATGTTCGGCGAGCCGGCAAGCCAGGGTGCCGCCACCCGCACCTGTTCCGACGATAACGAAATCCACCAGATCGTCTTCGCGATATTCGCGCATCGGAATCCAGCCGCCCGGACGAAAGACATCGGGCGCGCGGCCGTTGCAGGCACGCAGCTCAACGCACATGACGGTTCTTCCTTTGCGCCGCCGCGACGTCGCCGTTCTTGACTTCCGCCGCCTCCCAAGGGTCGCGCTCGTCATACCCCATCCGCACATAGCCGCGCGGGCTCGCGGGGCCGCCCCAACCGATCTCGCTCCAGGCGATCGGATGAGCGTAGTAGGCATATATGACGTCGATCGCCATGCGCTTATGGAAGAACAGATTCGACGCCATACCCTCCCAGGCCGGGTCATTCAGCTCGCCATTCGCCATCCGCGTGAGCAATTCGTCCTGTCGCTCAGCCGGCAGCTGGCTGAAACGCGCGGCATAGATCTTCTCCGATTCCGCATCGAGCGCCTTAAGACCGATCCTCCAGGCGTCTCTTTCGCGCGGCAAGCCGGCGTTGCGATACCCGTCCGATTTGCCGAGATGCAATTTGTCGTCGACAAGCGCCGCCACGGGAATGGGCGGCCGGCCTTGCGGTTGCGGGACGATTCGCGCCGCGACCTGCTCGAGCGTTTCGAATTCCTCCGGCGTGAAGAATTTCGGTCCCCCGCCGAGCGAAAGCCGCCGCGCAATGACCTCCCTTGTCTTTTCGTTCCAGGACGGTCCCTCGCGCTTCGAGAGAACATCGTAGTCCGGGTATTTCTCTTCGTCCTTCCGTGTGGTGTCATGCATCGGGATGGTCGTCCATTAATCCGAGCGCGGCGAGCCCCGCCAATGCCAACCCGGAAAAGCTCGGCGGCGCCGGCAATGGCGGCCCATTCAGCACGTTCTGGCTCCAATTGCGCCAGCCGCCCATGTTGCGGGCGACGCCGAAGGCGTGGAAGCCCGTCCCGGCAAAGCCCATAAGTGCCAAGAGCCGCATCCACATCCGCGTGAGCCAAAGATCGCTGCCGCGCCGCGCCACAGCCGCCCCCGCCATCAGCACGGCGCCGATCGGCGGAAGAGTCACCGGCAGAAACATGAAGGGATCTTGAAACGCGCCGCGGAAATGAAGCAGCCCCGCTTCGGCGGTCGTGCCGAGCAGGCCGGCGCTCGTAACCGAGGCGATCGCGCGCCCGGCCGGGATCTTGAAGATCGTCGCCTGCGGAGCGTTCCGGCGCGCGCGTTCCGAGCAAAATCCGAGAAGGCCGGACAAAAGGATGGCCATCGGAGCACCGAGCGGCGCCCCATAAAACAAGTTCTGCCAACGAAAGCCGCCTACCCTCTTGCCGACGTTATAGAGGTGAAATGCCGTTCCGATGAGCCCGGTTGCGGCAGCCAGAGTGTAGGTCGAGTCTCGCAAGCGATGCGCGGCCGGCCGTTTATCGGCCGTCCCATGTGCGCTGACTGCGAGGCTCGCCGCCGAGACTGCGAGCGGCAGATACATGGCCTTGTTCTTGAAAGAACCGCGATAATGTTCGACCGCACTATCCGCGAGAACCGAGAACGCGAGGACGCCCGCCGCCCTATTCAGCCGACGCGCAGCACGCAGGATCGCTTCATCTCTGTCGCTTGCGACGGGAGTCTTCCCTTTCAGATCGCAGGAAACGACGCGAGGCTTGAGGTTCGAGCGCACCGCCATGCCCGCAAGCCCAACTGCAACGCCGATCAGAATGGCTTTCCCTTCCGCCATGCGATCCTATGCTGCGTAACGCAGCGCATCCTGTCGTTTGAATTCGAGACCAATGCCCGGTCGTGAAAGATCCGGCTTGATGAGTCCATTCTTCGCAATCGGTGCACCGTCGAAGACGAGATGTTCGATCCGAACATGATCGTGAAACCATTCGAGGTGCCGCAAGCGCAACGCCGCACAGGCCGCATGAAGATGCAGCGCCGGCGCGCAATGGCACGAGAGATCGGTGTGGAAGGCCTCACAGAGTGCGGCGATCGCGAGGAAGGCCGTCACGCCGCCGCACCTTGTTATATCGGCCTGGAGCACATCGACCGCTTTCGCCTGAAGCATCGCGCGCGCGTAATCGATCGTATAAGTGTATTCGCCCGCGGCGATGTCCATGCCCGCCGGAGCGCGCGAGCGGACCTCGTTGAGCCCCGGCAGATCGTCGGACGATACCGGTTCCTCGAACCAAGTGACGCCCTGTTCGGCGAATTGATCCGCAAGCTTCAAGGCTTGTTTGGCAGAATAGGCGCCGTTTGCGTCGACGAAAAGCGCCGCATGTCCGATGGCGCGCCGTGCGAGCGCCACGCGCCTTGGATCGTCTTGCGGATGACTGCCGACTTTCATCTTTACGAAGGCGCAGCCATCGCGTGTGACCCAATTCGAAAGCTGCTCTTCGAGTCTTTCGTCCGTATAATTGGTGAAACCGCCGCTGCCATAGATAGGAACGGCGCTGCGGAAAGAGCCGAGCAGCGCCGCCAGAGGAACATCGAGCAATTTTGCTTTCAGATCGTAAAGCGCGCAGTCGACCGCGGAGATCGCGCATGCCGCCGATCCCTCGCGGCCGAGATTGCGCACGCGTCTTTGCATGCTGCGCCAGGCCGCCTGCGGATTGAGCGCGTCGCAATGTTCGAGCGCCGCCGCGAGCTCCCCCTCGATTAAAGAAACGACCGAAGGAGCCGCGTAAGTATAGCCAAGTCCTGTTTTTCCTCCGCCTTCGATTTCGACGATGACGAGCGTCGTGGAGGTCCAGGCGAACGTTCCGTCCGCTTCCTTGGCATCGGTCGGAATTGTGAACGATTGGGCGCGGATGCGACCGATCGGCACGGCCGATTTCATCAGTCCTTCCCCGGCAACATGCTCGCTGTGAGCTCCTTTGCCGTGTTCTTCAGCACGCTTCCGAGCTCCGGCTCGTCGTACATCATCCACATGAAGTTCTTCGCGTCCTTCAATGTAATATGCGGCGGGAGCGGCGGCACGTTCGGGTCGGTATAGGCTTCAAGAATGACGGGACGGTCGGCCGCGAGCGCCTCGTCCCACGCAGCCCCGACCTTCTCCGGATCGTCGACGAATATGCCCTTGAGACCCAAGAGCTCCGCATATTTGTGGTAGGGAAAATCCGGGATGCTCTGCGTCGATTCCGTTTTGCCTTCGCCGAGCAAAATGCGCTCCTCCCACGTGACCTGATTGAGATCGCGGTTGTTTAGCACAAGCACGATGAGGTGCGGGTTCGACCATTGCTGCCAATATTTGGCGATCGTGATCATCACATTGAGCCCGTTCATCTGCATGGCGCCGTCGCCCATGCAGGCAATGACGGTTCTCTCCGGATAGGCCATTTTTCCGGCGACCGCGTAAGGCGTGCCCGCACCCAGAGAGGCGAGGCCACCGGACAGTGACGCCTTCATGCCACGCCGCATCTTCAGATCGCGCGCATACCAATTGGCGACTGTGCCGGAATCTGCTGTAATGATCGCATTATCCGGCAGGCGCGGCGAAAGCTCCCAGAACAAGCGCTGCGGGTTGAGCGGATCTGCCGAATGCATCGCACGCCGCTCGAGAACCTCCCACCAGGACTTGACTCCCGCTTCGATGCCACGCCGCCAGGACTTGTCGGCTTTCTGGTCGAGCATCGGCAGGAGCGCACGCAGCACGGCTGCGCTGTCCCCGACAATATTGACTTCCATCGGATAGCGCAGGCTCAGCCGCGTGCCGTCGATATCGATCTGCACGCCGCGTGCTGCGCCAGGATCGGGAAGGAATTCGCTATAGGGGAAGGCTGAGCCGACCATCAGCAAGGTGTCGCAGTGTTTCATCAGGTCCCAGCTCGGTTTGGTCCCGAGCAGGCCGATCGAGCCGGTCACGAAAGGCAAATCATCCGGAACGGCAGCCTTGCCGAGCAGCGCCTTGGCGATTCCCGCCTGGAGGCGCTCGGCAACGGCGATGACTTCATCTGTTGCATCGAGGGCGCCGGCGCCAACAAGCATCGCGACCTTTTTGCCGCTGTTCAAGACTTCGGCTGCGGCGCGCAGAGCGGACTCATCCGGCATCTTTGCTTTTGCCGAATAGCCGACGCCTGTATGGGTCGTTCCATGCGCGATCGGCGGATCCTTGTAGGCCAGAATTTGAAGATCATTCGGCAGAATGACACAGGTGACGGAACGGCGCGCCTGCGCGATCCGAACCGCCCGGTCGATCAAGTGGCCGACCTGCTCGGGAACGCTGGCAAACCCGACGAAGTCGCCCGCTACGTCCTTGAACAGATTTTCGAGATCGACCTCCTGCTGATAGCTGGCGCCGAGCGCGGTTCGCGGACTCTGGCCAAGCAGCGCGACGACAGGAACATGATCGAGCTTGGCGTCGTAAAGCCCGTTCAACAGGTGAATAGCCCCGGGCCCCGAGGTCGCATAGCAAAGACCAACCTGGCCGGTGAACTTGGCATGCGCCGTGGCCATGAAAGCCGCCATTTCTTCATGGCGCACCTGCACATATTCCATAAAATCCTTGGCTTTCTCCAAGGCGACATCGAGCCCTCCCACTCCATCACCCGGATAGCCATAAACCCGGCGCAAGCCCCATTCCGATAAGCGGCGCCAGACGAATTCACTGACGTTCATCTTCGTGTTCCGATCGTTGCAAAGCGGAATAAACGAAATGTAACCAATGTCTTTTGAACGTTGATCGCCGACAATCGTTGCACATGCACACGCGTTTGCGATCTGATGGAGCCGGAACGAATTCAGTGCATTCGGAGGTCGAACTACTTGTCGATGCCCATGCCGCGATCGGCGAGGCGCCACTTTGGTGTGAAGAAGAGGCCGCGCTCTACTGGATCGACGTGAAGGCGCCGGCACTCTATCGGACGAAAATCGATACAGGCAGCACCAGATCTTGGCCTTTGCCGGCAGACATCGGAGGCTATGCACTGAACCCGAACGGGAGCGGTGCCGTCGTCGGCTTAAGGATCGGCATCTTTGCGCTCGATTTCACGACGGGCACGGTCGCTCCTTTGTGCAAGCCGCCTTTCGATCCGAACAAGCACCGTTTCAACGAGGGCGATTGCGATCGATCCGGGCGATTGTGGCTCGGCACGATGTTCGATCCGCAAATCGACTGCCCGCCTGAGAAGCAAGAGCTTTATTCGTTTACGCTCAGCGGAGGTCTCGAGCGCCATGGCGCTGAAGCGCTTTTGCACAATGGCTTTGCCTGGAACGCGGCGTCCGACGAATTCTATATCGCGCATACCAGGGAAGGCAGGATCTATGCTTATGCCTTCGATCTGAAGTGCGGCGCACTGGGCGAGCGGCGCCTGTTGGCCGAGGTCGACAAAGAGACCGGCGTTCCCGATGGCGGCGCGATCGATTGCAAAGGCTTCTACTGGAGCGCCATTCATGGCGGGGGATGTTTGCACCGCTATGCGCCGGATGGACGACTGGATGCGATCATCGAACTCCCCGTGCGCAATCCGACCATGATGGCTTTCTGCGGTCCAGGCTTGCGCGAGCTCTGTGTGACGACGGCGAGTCACCGAAAACCGGGCGCGCCGCACGAGGGCGGAGTCTTTCGCCTTCGGCCCGGTTTTACCGGGCAACCGCGACGCGCACATTTATGTTGAGCCGATGGGCGCAAGCCAAGGACCAGCGGCGCCAGGCAGAAGAATCGAAGGGAGCCAATGAGTTCGCAGCCTATTGTCGCAATTACGGGAGCGAGCGCCGGCGTCGGCCGTGCGATCGCCGCTGCATTCGCAGAACGGGGCTGGCAAGTCGCTGCGTTAGCGCGCGGCGACGAGGGGCTCGCCGGCACGCAACGAGAAATCGAGCGGGCCGGAGGCCGCGCGCTCGCAATCGAAGCCGATGTCAGCAATGCTTCCGACGTCATGCGCGCCGCCGAGCGGGTCGAAAGCGAATTCGGTCCCATCGATGTCTGGGTCAATAATGCGATGGTGACCGTCTACGCGCCGGTTGTCGAAATCACGCCGCAAGAGTTCGAGCAGGTGACGAGGGTTACCTATCTCGGCCAGGTCTACGGAACCTTAGCGGCGTTGAAATTCATGCGAGCCCGCAATCGGGGGCACATCATCTTTATCGGATCGGCGCTCGCCTATCGTTCCATCCCGTTCCAGGCCCCCTATTGCGCTGCAAAGGCGGCGATACGCGGCTTCGTTGATTCTCTGCGCAGCGAGCTCATGAACGAGGGCAGCAAAATCCGTCTGACGATGCTCCAGCTGCCCGCTGTCAACACGCCGCAATTCGACTGGGCGCGAAACAAATTCGACTGCGAGGTCGCGCCGGTTCCACCGATCTTTCAACCCGAGACGATTGCCAACGCGGTGTTGAGAGCCGTCGCAGAGGCGCCGCGCGAATATTGGATCGGTATCTCCGCGGCGAAGGCGATCATTGCCCAGATGCTCATGCCGGCGCTTCTCGACCGTTATTTGGCTAAGGAAGGGAAGGCGAGCGAAACGACGTCTCAGCCTAAAAAGACGGGTAGACCCGACAATCTTTTCTCGGCGGGACAAGGCGACCCCGGCGCGCACGGGCGTTTCGACGCCCGTGCCAGTCAGCACGCCTTCGTCTTCAACCCGGAATGGCTGCGGGCGGGCGCCGCCATTGGCCTTCTTGCGGCTAGTGTTGTGACATTGGCGAAGAAGGGTGCGCGGCCTCCGCCGTGAATATCTCGATCCGGCCCCCTGCTTCAGTCTCGCGGATTTTCGATCTCGACTCGTTGTGTCGGCCAGCTGTGGCGAGTTGCGTAATCGGTCATGCTGAGCCCGTAGAGAAACAGCAGCCAAAAGAACCCGCTCGCGGCGAAGACCCATCTCAGCGACGGCGGCCCCTTGAGCCGCATGAACAGAATGAACAGGATCGCGACCTGTAAAGCGGCGATCGTGAACTCGAGGACCGGCGCCCATACCCCCATTCGCAGGAAGGCTGTCAGAAGACTCATGCCTGCCATTAGAAGCATAATACCCCAGGCCGCGATGAATGGCAGCCTTCCCGCTCGGCGTGGATCGACTTCAAGGCTCACGAGCGCCCCACGAGATAGATGCAGGGATAAAGGAAGAGCCACACCGCATCGACAAAGCTCCAATAGATCGCGACGACTTCGAGCGGCGCGTAATAGGTCGGTGTGATCTCGCCGCGGCGGATGCGCCAAAGGAGCATGTAGAGAATAAGGCCTATTCCGATCGAAAGATGGACGGCATGGAGTCCCGTCGCGACCCAGTAGAAGACCCAGAACAATTCGCCGGCGGGCGCCTCGCCCGGCTTCATCTCGAAGTTCAACCCAGGCACGACCTTGTCTCTGACATCTTCGAAATATTCATAGCCTTTGAAACCTAGAAACAGGAAGCCGAGCGCCAATGTTGCAATGAGCCAAGCGACCATCTCGCTCCGCCGGCCTTGCGCGGCGGCATTGATCGCAAGCACCATGGTGAGGCTGCTCGTCAAGAGGAGCACGAGATTGGTGCTGCCGCACCAGAGGACGGCGTCTTTGGCCGCCACCGCGAATTCGCTCGGATAGGACAGGCGATAAAGAAAATAGGTGAAGATCAAGGCGCCGAAGAAAAGCGTCTCGTTCACCAGGAATACCCACATGCCGATCTGGGCGGTCTCTCCTTGCTGCGCGAGGCTTGCATATTGAATTTCCGGCGCAATGGTTCGGCTAGACGGCATGCGAAGTTCCGTCCTGGCTGATATAGCGACCGCGTTCGGGATCGTAAGAATAGGGACCGAGCGCGACATGAGGCGTGTGTTCGAAATTTCCGCTGGGCGGGGGCGATGGAATGGTCCATTCGAGCCCGGTGGCGCGCCAAGGATTGGGGCCGGCCCGCCGCCCCCAAATGAGCGACCATCCGAGATAAAGGAGCGGCATAAGATAGGCGACCGCGAGGATCGATGCGCCGGCGGACGACAGCAGATTCCATGATTGCCATTCCGGCGGATAAGTATAGGAGCGCCGCGGCATGCCGAGATAGCCGAGGACGAATTGCGGAAAGAACGTGAGATTGAAGCCGAAGTACATGAGGATCGCCGCAAACCGCGCCCAGATCTCGGGATAGAGCCGGCCGGTGATCTTGGGCCACCAATAGTGCAATCCACCGAAGAAGGCGCTTACCGTCGCGCCGACCATGATGTAATGGAAATGCGCGACGACGAAGTACGTCCCGTGCACGTGCACGTCGACGGCAAGAGTTGCGAGCATTAAGCCGGTGATTCCGCCGAGCGTGAAGAGAAGCACGAACCCTAGGGCGTAGAGCATCGGCGCATCGAAGAGAATGGCGCCTTTGTGCAGGCTCACGGTCCAGTTGAACACTTTGATCGCGGAGGGGACCGCGACGAAAAATGTCATGAGAGAAAAAACGACGCCTGCATAAATCGAGATCCCGGCTACGAACATATGGTGGGCCCAGACGAAGAAGCTCAGCACCGCGATCGCCATCAGCGCAACGACCATTCCCGCATAGCCGAAGACGGGCCTGCGCGCGAAGCAGGGAATGATCTCGCTCACGACTCCCATCCCCGGCAAGATCATGATGTAGACCGCCGGATGCGAATAGAACCAAAACATGTGCTGCCAAAGCAGCGGATCGCCGCCCCGTGACGGATCGAAGAGACCGACGCCGAGAAACCGCTCGACTGCCAAAAGGAACGTATCCATGGCCAAGACCGGCGTCGCGGTCAGCATCACGACGCTCACCGCATAAACGCCCCAGACGAAAAGAGGCAGCCGCATCCAGGTCATTCCCGGGGCGCGCAGGCGGTGGATCGTCACGATGAAGTTAAGCGCCGTCATGATGGACGAGAAGCCATTGATGAACACGGCCATGGCCGCGGCGAACACATAGCCATTGGCATATTCGGTCGAGAGCGGCGTATAGAAGGTCCAGCCGGTATCGGCGCCGCCCATCACAAGCGCAAAGAGCACGACAAGACCGGACAAGTTGAACACGTACCAACTTGCGAGGTTCACCCGAGGGAAAGCGAGATCGCGCGCGCCGATCATCAGCGGAATGAAGAAATTTCCGAGCGTCGCGGGAATCGAAGGAATAAGAAAAAACCAGACCATGATGATGCCGTGCATGGTGAACATCCGGTTGTACACCGACGGCTGGAGCAAGCCTCCAGGCGTTGCGAGATTCATGCGCATCAGCGTGGCGGCAAATCCTCCGACGAAGAAGAAGAAGGTGATCGAAGCCATGAAGAGGAGCGCGATGCGCTTGTGGTCGCGGGTGAGCAGCCAAGAGGCGATCGTGTTCCTGGCGGTCAGATAGTTCGAGCTCTCGACGTCGGCGGCCGGCTCGGCGCCGGGTTCGAAGGCTGCGATGCTCATCGCGAAGTCTCCCCTCGATAGCCGAGAGATTGGATATAGGCGATGAGCTTCAGCACATCGCCTTCGCTGAGCTGGCCGGAAAAATCCGGCATGATCGGCGGATAGCCGGCCACCGTGAAGCTGCGCGGGTTGAAAATGCAGTCTCGGATATAGGCTTCGTCGGCGCGGCGCACGGAACCATCGTCGAGGTGCACCAAGGTTCCGTAGAGCCCGGAGAGCGAGGGGGCATGGACGGTGCTACCCGGATCGTGACAACCGCTGCATCCATGCGCCTGGAAGATCGCCATGCCCTGTTCGGCCAGCGATCGATGCACGCCTTCGCCGGCCAACCAGTTCGCATAATCGGCCGGCGTCATCACGACGACTTCACCCTGCATTGTCGCATGCTGAAGCCCGCAATATTGTGTACATTCGAGCCGATAGACGCCGGTCTTACTGGCCCTGAACCAGATCGTCTCGAGCGCGCCGGGGACGACGTCATGTTTGATGCGGAACGCAGGAACGAAGAAACTATGGATCACATCTTCCGAGGCGAGCACCAGCCGCACGGTCTTTCCGACGGGCACATGCAGGGCGTCGATCTCGCGCTGGCCGCCCGGGTGCTCTACCTTCCACATCCATTGCTTGGCGACGACATAGATCTCGAGATCGCCGCGGGGCGCCTGGAAGAGCCATATGTAGATCGACGCCCCCCAGAAAAAGAGCGCCAGGAATCCCAAGAGAGTTGCCGTGGTCCAGCCGATCTCGAAATGCCAGGTCTTTTCGATGAGGCCCGTGCGCGAGGCGGTGCTTCCGGCGCGGTAGCGAATGCAAAAGCTCAGCATCATGCCGAGGACGGTCGCCATGATGAGTCCGCCGATGCCGAGTTCGGCGATGTAGAGATTGTTGACGACGACGCCATTGACGGCGGCTGTGCGAGGCCAGAACGGGATCCAATGATACATGGCTTTACCCGTGGCGCCGCCGTCCGATGGCAACGAAGAGAGCAATGAGCGAACAACCAGCCGCGATATTCGCGATGGTGAACGCCGCAAGGACAGGGACCGTCAAATGGCCGAGCGGCGCGCCTTCGACATGGCAGAGGAGCAGGATGCGTGTCAGCGGGCCGATCCGCTTCTCCTGCTCGGCAGCGGCGAGCGCGCCAATAAGTCTCGCAGGCGTCGCCTCCAGGCCTTCGATATAGCTGCTGACAACGCCGCCGGGCGTCGCAATCGCGAAACCTGCGGGATGGATGTAAGTGCCGAGCCTTGCCTCGTAGCGATAAGGAAAGCCGATCCGGTCGGCGATCTTGCGAACTTCTGCTTCTCTCCCAGTGAGGAAATGCAAGCCGGCCGCGTCGGCGCGGCCATAGAGAGCCGCATATTTCGCTGCTGCTGCGGCAGCGTCCGCAGGCCCATCGCGCGGATCGATGCTGATGGCGACAAGGTCAAAATCACGGCCGGGCTTGAGCGGCAGGGCTCGGAGCGTCACCGTGAGATCGCGCAGCGTTATCCCGCAAAGCGATCTGCAGTGCAGATATTCGAGCACGAGGATGACCGGACGCTTGCCGAAGACACTGCCGAGCACAACGCTCCGGCCGTGCTCGTCCGCGAGCCCGGTCGAAAGCGGCAATTGTGCCCCCGGATGAGGTTCGAATGCGAGATCCGTTGCAGCGCTGTATGCGCCTGTGCCGGAGATCGCACAAAGGATGAGAGTGAGGACCAAGCTTGCCCGGCTCATGGCGATGCCTTCGGGAATCCTGCAATCCCAGCCTTCGCCAAATTCTTCATCGCCTGCTCGATCGGGATGTGGACGATTCCCTTCTCTTTATCGACCCAGTAATAGGAATTGAGCCGCCTCTCCTCCTCGGCGCGAAACCGCTTGAGGTCGGCCGAGGTATCCGTTTGCAACCGCGGCCCAGGCGGGGAGATCCGCAGGCTCTTATCGACGTCGGGAAGCGCTCTCGGGAAGGCGGCGATCAGCACGAAGGGCGTGATCGCCAGCAGAAGCAAGACCGCCAAGGCGATGAGCCCGATCGGCACAAGCGGCCAATCCGTCTTCTCGACTTCCGTCTTCGGATTCTCCTGCCGGTATTCAGCGAGATCAGCCATGATCCGTTGTCCAGATCGGCACGCGCGCACGAGGGCGCAAATGCGCGTAGCGCCATCCCCACCCGAAGATCAGCATGATCGCTGCACCAAGCGCGACGAATGCTGCGATATCGAGCCAGAACGGTCCGCCTTCGGAAAACTCGGGAAGAACGAGCCAAAACTTATCGGCAACGCGGCTGATCAAAATGAGTGCGCATGCCAGCGCGACGATCCCTCGGTTGCGCTTGGCCGGACTCCACAACAGGAGAAAGAACGGGACGACGAAGCCGAAGACGACCGAAACATCGATCGCCGGATGCCAGACGGAACTCAGGCGCTTCACGTACCAGGGGATTTCGGTCTTGAGATTTTCTTCCCAAATGATGAGGAACTGGACGAATTCGACATAGGCCCAGAAGATCGTGGTCGCGAGCAAGATCTTGACGAGATCGGCCAAATGTTCGGGCGCGACAGGTGGCGAGATCGCGATCGCCAGGAGGATGAGTGCGAGGCCCGTGTTGAACCAGCTCGCCGCCTGTGCGTAAGGAAAGGCCGATGACCAGAATGTCGGCTCGAGCGACAAGATCCAGTCGATTGAGGCGAATCCCGTGGAAAACGCGAGCGCAACGAGCCCGATGCCGCTGAGCCAGGAGAGCGAGGGCGAAATGGGCCCTCCCTGCGCGCGCGGACCCCATAACGCAAAGGCCGCAGCCAAATTCCAGATGACGAGATAAGCCGCATAGCGAATCAAGAAGTCGCTTGAATTGAGATAGAACGCGTTGGCGAGATGCGCGGGTGAATGGGTCCAGGTGTAGAGGTACCTAAGTCCGAGAAACGCGGGAATTCCCGCAAGGCTCGCAAGAGGCATCGTCGAGACCGCTGCTTCGATCACCGGCCGCGCGGACGCCATCCAACCGCCTCCGCTCAGGTCATGCACCAGCACCAGCGTGACCCCGGCGAGCGGGACGCCGAGCCAGAAAAGATAGCTGCAGAGCCAGGCCTGGAAGAAACCGGATCGTCCCGTAGAGGCGCCGATCGCGCAGCCGAGGACGCCTCCCGCGAGAAGCACGAGGGCGCCGACGTTGAGCCCGAGCCAGACGCGATTGTTCATCATCGCAACGCCTGTCTCTCATTGGCCGGCACGTCGGAGAGATTCGCGCTGGCGCTTGCCTGCAAGGCCCGGATATAGGCGACGATCGCCCAGCGATCGGCCGGCTCTACGCGCGCCGCATAGGAATACATGACGCCGTATCCGTTCGTGATCACGTCGTAGAAGTGCTGGTTCGGCGCATTGCGCAGCGCGGCGCTGTAATAGGATGGCGGATGGGGAAAGCCGCGCTGCACGATCATCCCGTTTCCATCTCCGAAACGGCCGTGGCACGGAGAACAATAAATATCGAAGCGCTGCTGCCCGCGTTCGAGGAGCGCCAGAGTGACCGGCGGCGGCCCTGGCGGCTTCAAAGACTCGTCGCGCGCGACAACGTTCGACGGCGGCTGGACCGGCCATTGCTGCGCTTCCGCACCGTAGGGAAGTTCGTAGGGCAAGCGCTTCGGCTGATTGGCCATATTGTCGCAAGCCGCCAGGCCAGGCAGTAGGCCGAAAATCGCGAGTGCCAGTCCAGACCTCACGCGCGCACCTCCTCGATCGCCGTGGCACCAAGCCGCTCGAAGATTTGCCGCAAGCTGTCGGCGTCGAAGCGCGGATCCTTCCGCTCGACACACAGCGCGAAACGATCGCGAGAGACGCGCTGGAAGGCACCGGCGTTGAAGATCGGATGGTAGAGCAGCGGCAGCCGCGACGCGGCGAGAAGGCCGAAGAAGCCGGCTGTTATCGCAAAGAGCAGCATGAATTCGAATGTGCTCACGATAAAGGCAGGCCAAGAATTATAGGGGCGCCCGCCGACATTGATCGGATAGTTCAAGGCCTCGGCCCAATATTGAATCCAGTAACCGAAGGCGCCACCGACAAAGGCACCGAGAAATATCGTGAGCGGCAGGATGGAGCGGTGCGAGGTACGGATGATCTGCCCCAATTCTTCGATCGGATAAGGCGTATAGGCTTCCACAGCCTCGAATCCCGATCGGCGCAGGTCCACTGCCGCGCGCTTGATGGATTCCGGGTCTTCGAACGTCGCGATAATGCCGAAGAGCTCGCTCATGCCGATTTCTCTTCGACGATTTCGCGCACTTCGGCCATCGAGATAATGGGGACGAAGCGCAACAGCAAAAAGAAGAGCGTCAGGAAGAGGCCGATCGTTCCGGCGAGCGCTGCCCAATCCCAAACTGTCGGAAAGTAATGTCCCCAGTAGGACGGCATATAATTGTGCTCGAGGCTCGCAATCACGAAGACATAACGCTCGAGCCACATGCCGACGATGATTCCGCCCGAGATGAGCAGCAGAAGCAATTGATTGCGACGAACGATCGGAAACCAGAGAGCCTGCGCAATGGCGACCGTCAGGATCTTCTCGGCCCAGAACGGTCCGGCAGTGAAGCCGAACGCCCGGTGATAGAATTCCGTCTTATCGGCAATTTCACTCGAATAGGCCGGCCCGAATGCTTCCCAAACATAGGCGTAAGCGAGGAGCAGGCTCCCGACAAGCATCACCTTGGCCAATGCATTCAGATGATATTCGGTCAGCACATCCTGAAGCCCATAGCCCCAGCGGATCAGAATGGTCAGAATGATGATGAGCGCCGTACCCGAAATGACGGCGCCGAAGAAGAAATAGGGCGGGAATTGCGTGTCATGCCAACCGGGCGTGAGGCCTCCGGCGAAGTCGAGACCGACGACGCTGTGCACCGAGACCACCATCGGCGCCATGATTGCCGACATGATCGCATAGACACTTCGGTGATTGCGCCATTGGCGGGTCGAGCCGCGCCAGCCGAGCGCCAGAATCCCGTACAGCACCTGCTTGAAGCGCGTGCTGCCAAGGTCGCGCACCGTCGCGAAGTCCGGCAGCAGGCCCGTGTAGTAATACATGACCGACATCAAGATGTAGCAGATGAGGCAGATGAAATCCCACCAGAGCGGACTGCGCATCTGCGGCCACACGCCCATCACGTTTGAATAAGGAAAGAGCCAGTAGAAGAGGCCCGGCCGTCCGAGGTGCATGATCGGCATCAGGCCGGCGCACGGCACGGCCGACAGCAACATCGTCTCGGCGATCCGGTTGGTTGATGAACGCCAGGGCGAGCGGGTCAGGAAAAACAAGGCCGAGACGATCGTACCGCCGCTCGCCAGCGCGATCCACCAGACATATTCGGAGAGCGCCAGCCCCCAGGCGACCGGAATCTCGACTCCCCAAGAGCCGATCCCGTTGATAAAGAGCCAGCCCATCTGGATCAGCAGGGTGACGAGCAGGAGAAGCGAGATTGCAAATCCGATCCACCACCAGCGTGGCGCCCGCGGCGGCAGCACCCGGCCGCTGACCTCGTCGCTCAGCGACGTCAAAGTCACGTCCGGCCCGATAATCGGCGCATCGGCGGGAAGTTCGAAGCTCATGCTCATGGCCGGATGCTCACGACGGAATATCCTTGATTGCCGGGTTTGGGTTGCGAATGAGCATGCTGTAGCTCGTGCGAGGACGCGTATTCAGCTCGTCCAGGAGGACGTAATCGAGAGGCGTCGATTTGCGGCGCGCGACGGTGCTGTTCGGATCATTGCGGTCGCCGAATACGATGGCTTGCGTCGGACAGCTCTGCTGGCACGCGGTCACGACTTCGCCATCGCGCAGTCCGCGGTCGGATTTGTCAGCCTCGATTTCCGCTTCCCGTATTCTCTGGATGCAATAGGTGCATTTCTCCATGACGCCGCGGTCGCGGACTGTGACATTCGGATTCCACGATTCAGGACGCCGCTCGTTTTCGTTTGCATAAGCAAAGAAGTTGAAGCGGCGGACTTTGTAGGGGCAATTATTGGAACAGAACCGCGTGCCGACGCACCGGTTATAGACCATCAGATTGAGCCCTTCATGGTCGTGGACAGTCGCATGAACCGGGCAGACCACTTCACAAGGCGCATTTTCGCAATGCATGCAAGGCATCGGCTCGAACGCGATATCCGGCGCTTCGGCCGCCCCGGCGTAATACCGGTCGACGCGTAGCCAATGCATGACTCTGCCGGCGAGGACCTGGTCTCTACCGACGATCGGCACATTGTTTTCCGCCTGACAGGCGATCACGCAGGCCTGACAGCCGATGCACGAATTGAGATCGACCGCCATGGCCCAGGCACGCCCTGGATAAGCGAATCCGGGATAGAGCGACTGCGGTTTCTCATCTCGTTTAAGCGAGCCTGGGTCGGCATTGAATTCTTCGAGCCTCGCCTCCCGCACAAGATCGCGCCCCATCACGCGGTCGCTGGCTTGTGTCGTCGCGAGCCGATGTGTCTCACCGGTTTTGTTCACGGCAACGGCTTGCGTATCCCAAGGCTCGGACGCGGCTCGCAGCCGATAGGCGTTAAAGCCGGCATCGACGCCAAGCCCTCCGGCGCTGCGGCCCCAGCCGAGGGGAAGCGTGATGCAATCCGGCGCTTGACCCGGCAGAACGAAAACCGGCGCGCGGATCCTGCCCTCTTTCGACACGATCTCGATGATATCTTCCGTATTGAACCCGAGCCGCTTCGCTGTCGCGGGCGCGATGAGCGCCGCATTGTCCCATGTCAGACGCGTGAACGCCCTCGGCATTTCCAGAAGCCAGGGATTATCCGCGTAGCGCCCGTCTGCGGTCCCTTCATCGGCGCGAAAGAGGAGCTTCAGCCCGTCACCCTGCGGTTTTGGAACCGAAACGCCGCCGACGACATTCGCGCGAGGCGCGACATTTGCCGTGGCTGAGGCCGTATTCGCGACAACGCCGTCACGCAAAGATTCGCGCCAGAATGTTTCGAAATCCCCCCGCTTCTCCTGTTCCGCGCGGCCCTGCCAATAGTCGCGTAGCAGCGCGTAATCGTCTGGCTCGGTGTTGCCGAGGAGCACGGCCAAGACCTGTTGCGCAGAATGACCGCCGTAAAGCGGGCGCACCTGCGGCTGCTGGAGCGTGATCGTTCCCTCGAAGGCCCGCGCGTCGCTCCAGGCTTCGTAATCGTGGGTTGCAGGCACGTGCCAGGTGGACGCGAGCGCCGTCTCATCGGCATAAAGCGCAAGACTGACGGAAGCGGGTATCCGGCGCAGCGCCGCGGCGAACTCGAGATCGGCCGGCGCCGAATAGACGGGATTCGTGTCGAACATCAAAAGCGTATCGACCCTGCCCTGCTTCGCGTCCGAAACGAGGTCGGCGAGCGACTGAAGCTTGGGGGCGGCAGATGTTGCGACAGGGTCGATCAGGCGGATCGTCTTGCCGAATGCGCCAAGCGCAGTGTTGATTGCATCGGCGAGCAGATGATTTTCGACCGATTGCTCGCGTCCGCAGTGAACGAGCGCGCGCCCCATGTTCAGTTTAAGATCTTCCGCGACAGCGCTGAGCCATGCGGAATGGCCGATTTCCGCCTTGGCCCATTCCGAGGGTCCTGCGCCGATAGAACCGGCGAGATAGCGCAAGCTCGCGGTGATTTCGTCTGGTTTCATCGGCAGACGATGATCAGCCTTGGCACCGATCAAGGTTGGCGTGCTCTCGATCGCATAGATGCGGCTCATCTTGCCGCCCGTCTCGGCCGGGCGCCGGTGCGCGGCGAAGGCGCGCGCATAGGCAAGCGCGCCAGGCGCCGTCGAAACGAGATCGCTTTCGACAGCAAAGATGAGGTCCGCCGCGCCGAGATCGAAAAGGCGTTCGAGAGGCCGGCCGAATGTCTGCTCGACGGCGGCGAGCTCATTGTCGCGGTGAAGCGACTCCCATTGATGCCAACGCGCCGCCGGGAATTGCTGCTGCAAAGCGGCGATCTGCGCTGCAAGCGAGGGGGACGTCACCGTGCCGGTTAGAATTCGCAATCCCTCTCCATGACGCGGGATCAAAATCTCACGGCGCGCATAGAGAGAAGCAACAAACCCCTCCCATGTCTCGATCTGGCCATCCTTTAGAATTGTTTGTGAACGCCGCGGATCGTAGAGGCTGAGGATGCTTGCCTGAACGATGGCGCTCGCCGAACCGAGGCTCGCCGGGTGATCCGGGTTTCCTTCGACTTTGATGGGTCGTCCCATTTGATGGGCGACGAGAACGCCGGTCGCGTAGCCCTCCTGCGTGAAGGCTGTCGCATAATAGCGGTTCCTGCCCGGAACCATTCCTTCGGGCTCTTGCACATAGGGCAAAAGTTGGCGCGACTCCGGCTCCGGTCCGCATGCCGACAATCCCCCGAGAGCGAGCGATGCGGCCATCAATTCGAGAAATCGCCGCCGGTCGAATAAAGCGACGGTATCGCGGAACCGGGGAATTTCGCGCTCGATGATCTCAGTGAACTCGCGGCTCTGCGCGAGTTCCTCGATCACGCGCCAATATGTGCGCCCGGTCGCCCTCATCGATGACATAGGCCGCAATCTGAGAGGTTGGCGGTGTGGATGTGATATTCGGCCATGAGGGTATTGCCCGAAGGAGTGGACGGTGTGCGTCGCCAGTGCGGATCGAAGACGTCCTCTTTCGGACGCAGATGCGGCGCGGGATCGCGATGACATGAAAGACACCAGCTCATGTAGAGTGGCTCGGCCTTCCATGTGAGCGGCATATCGCCGATCGGTCGGTGACACTGCGTGCAGCCAACGCCTTTCGCGATGTGGATGCTGTGATCGAAGTAGACGTAGTCGGGCAGCGTATAGACTCGCGTCCAGCGGATCGGCTCATTCTTGGCGAGGCTTTCCCGATCGGGGGCCAGCATGCCGGCATTGGTCCAGATTTGCGAATGGCATGTCATGCAGATCGCCGTCGATGGCATTCCGGCGTCTGAGGATTTCTCGACCTCGGTATGGCAATAGCGGCAATCGATACCCAATCCGCTGACGTGATGCTTATGGCTGAATGGAACAGGCTGCTGCGGCGCAAATCTCTGTTGGGTATTGAAACCCGTCACCGGAACCACCCAGACGGCCAAAATGAAAAAGCAGCCGGCGCCTGCGGCGCTGAGTAAGGCTGCATTCATCAGCAAGTTCGCTTGCGGACCGAAAATGGCCACCCGACGCTGGCCCCGGCACCTCATGGAAAGACGGCAGATAAACGTACTTTCGTGCTCACGGTTCCGATGCTCGAGTTAGGCTGAACATCGGCAACGAGGCTCATCCGTCAGCGGCACCTGAGCTGCATCCGTCGAATTCCGCACTCGACTGGACCTTGAGCACTTTACTCGCCCGAGCACTTTACTCGTCCAAGCACCTTGCAAGGTGCGGTCCGAGCCCCAGGTGCGCAATGGTGAGAATAAGCTGGTCAAGTCCACGCTGGACTGGAATTCGGCGTGACGATCTTTCGATTTCTTTCGATGCGCTCGCGCTGGCGTGCAACCTCAAGGCTTCTCGATCTTTTCTCGAGAGGAGAGGAGGACGCGACGTGCCCGCGACACCAAACTATCCACCGACCGGTTCAATCGCGCGTTACGATATCGCCCGCACACAGGAGGGCTGGACGATTTTTCGGAATGGCAGCGCCGAGACGAGCCTGGAAACCAAGCGCGCCGCATTTGAAGAGGTCGTAGAGGCGGTCCTTGCTCAGATCTTGGAAGGGCAAGGCATCGTGATCACCGTTGCGAGCGATGCTGAGGACTCGAAGTCCCAGGAGCTGTAGCTACGACTCCATCTCGATCGCCAGTCGGCCGATCTCGCGTCGCGGGTGGTCGAACGGCTGTGCGGCCAGCCGCACTCGCCGCCGAAAAATTCTCCGCCGGAAAGGCATGAAGAAGATCTCCCGATCATCATGCCCTTCATCGGCCTGAGCGCGATTGCGCTTGTCAGAAGATCAGAGCGATTCTTTCAAATCGCGCGCGACGCGCAGCGCGACCTTCTTGCTCGCCTTAATGCGGATGCTTTCGCCCGTCGCCGGATTTCGCCCCATGCGGGCCGCGCGTTTCTTGACCTGCAGAATGCCGATGCCGCTGATGCGAACCTTCGCGCCTTTCTTGATGGTCTTGACGATCGCGTCCGTCATATCATTGAGCAAGGACTCGACCGTGCGCTTCGGCAGCTCGTATGCTTCGGCGAGCTCATGGCCGATCTGTTTCAAGGTGACGGTCTGAATAGTCGTCCTTGACGTAGAAGACCTTCGCGTGACAGTTCTCGGGCTCGCTTTGGCGCGCACGACCGTGGTGCGAGCCGGCGTCTTCTTTTTTGCTATAGCCATTGACTTTCCTCTTTCTCAGAACGAATCGATACACGGCCTCTTAGCACATCCAGCGGAGAGATGTGCATTTGTGCATTACGGCATCGCGCATTTTGCACGCCCTGTCACCCGCTGGCGCCTCAGAGAAGCGTCATTTGATCATCGTCCAGGTTGTGATCTGAGAGATTGGAGAGGGAAACGCCGAGCAGACGTATACCCTTGACCGGCGGCAGCAAGGGCCGAAGCAAGTCCAGGCTGACGGTTTCAAGAGCGCTGCGTCCATCGACCGGGCTCGGGTTGGAGCGGCTCCTTGTAATCGTCTGAAAATCCGCAAATTTCACCTTCAATGTCACTGTGCGGCCACGAATGCCGGAATTTTCGCAATGACGCCACAGCTTGTCGAGGATCGGTTGCAGCGCTTCCCGCATTCGCTCGAACTCGGTCAAATCTTCGAAAAAGGTATTCTCTGCTCCGATCGATTTGCGGACGCGATCGGCGCGCACCGGGCGGTCGTCGACGCCGCGCGCGATCCAATAATAGAAGGCGCCGGCTTTTCCGAAATGCTCGCGCAGGAACGTCCATGAGCATGCCTTGAGATCGGCGCCGCTATCAATGCCGAGGCTCCGCATCTTGGCTGCCGTTGCCGGGCCGACGCCGTGAAATTTCCCGACGGGCAGCGCCTCGACGAAGGAAGGTCCCATCTTCGGCGTGATAACGAACAATCCGTCGGGCTTGCGATAATCCGAGGCGAGCTTTGCCAGAAACTTGTTGTAGGAGACGC
>DASRBG010000036.1:0-13569 GCA_035653735.1 Gemmataceae bacterium | reverse complement strand
TGGCGATAAATTCCGCCTCTTCCTTAATCTTTGCCAAGGCGTTGGCCACGGAGTCGAAGCGCTCCTTGCCGCCGTCGGCGATTTGCACGTTCATGAAGGCAAGGTTGGCTTGGTAGCGGCGGCGAAACGTCTCCTGGTCCTCCGGGGCAACCACGATGAGACACTGGCAAACATCGTCGCGCGTGATGAACAGCTCGGCGCAGCGAAGCCAGACCGCCCGCCCGTCGAGGTTGACGAACGGTTTCTTTTCCCGATCGCGGAAGCGCGACGATTGGCCGGCGGCCGGCAGAATGACAGCGAAGCGTGGCATGGCAAGTCTCCCCCTTCATTACCGGCGCCGGCGAGCGGGGTCGGGATTATTGTATCGCGGCGAGCACGAACGCGGAGGACTTCTTTCTCGTCCCCTGCTGCCTAGAATACATTAACCGCGCCGCTCCGAACGTGGCACTTGGCGCCCCGCACAGCGGCCCTAGAAGGTAGGACATCATGACAGAAGAAAAAACTCCCCAAGACACGGCCGAGCAGGAACAGGGCGAGGCCACGGCCACCGCCACGGAGCCGGTCAAGCTTCAGCAACAGGTCGAGATCCGCGATGTCGGCCCGTGCAAGAAGCACATTAAGGTCACGGTCGAGCGCAAGGACATCGACGATCGCTTCGGCGAGAAAATCAGCGAGTTGGTCACGGACGCCAACGTCGCCGGTTTCCGGCCCGGCAAGGCGCCGCGTCGCATCGTCGAACGTCGCTTTCACAATGAAGTTGCCGACCAGGTCAAAAGCGAAGTGCTGCTGGCCAGTTTGCAGCAGCTCGCCGAAGACTACGACATCGCGCCCCTGAGCGCTCCCGACATCGACCCTGGCAATATCGAGCTGCCGCGCCAGGGACCGCTCGTTTACGAGTTCGAGGTTGAGGTCCGGCCGCAGTTTGATCTGCCCAATTACAAGGGACTCAAGATCCGCCGGCCCATCCACACCTTCACCGACGAGGAAGTGGCTCAGGAAGAGCGCCGGGTGCTGACGCCCTATGGACAGATTGTGCCCAAACCGGAAGGAGACGCGCAAGTCGGCGATCTGCTCGTCGTCGATGCCGTCATCAAGGCCGGCGACCGCGAGATCGGCAAGCTGAATGAAGCGACTTTTCGCATCAACAAGCAGCTTGCCTTCAAGGACGGCATCGCCGATAACTTCGCCGAACAGGTCCAGGGCGCTAAAGCCGGGGACACGCGCGATGTGGACATTAAGCTATCCAGCGCCGTCGCCGATCCCGCCCTGCGCGGCCAAACGGTCAAGGCCACCCTCACCATCAAGGATGTCAAAACCGTGGTCTTGCCGGAACTGACGCATGAGTTCCTGCATACGTTCGGCGTCCACACGCCGGAGCAGCTGCACGAGCTGATCAAGGTTCTCCTCGACCGCCGTCTGGAACATCAGCAACGACAGGCGGCCCGCAAGCAGGTGATGGAGCACATCACGGCTGCCACTTCCTGGGAGTTACCGCCCGATCTGCTGCGCCGCCAGGCTCATCGGGCCATGGCGCGCAAAATCATGGAAATGCGGGCCGATGGTATCTCCGACGAGGAAATCCAGGGTCGGCGCCGCCTGCTGGAACAAGATATCCTGCAAAGCACGGCCCAGGCGCTCAAGGAGCATTTCGTCCTCCAGAAGCTCGCCGAGGTCGAGAAGATCGACGTGACCGAAGACGATCTGAACGAGGAAATCGAGCGCATCGCCGAGCAAGACCGCGAATCGCCGCGCCGCGTCCGCGCCCGGCTGGAACGCGAGGATCTTCTCGATGCCCTGGCTGCGGAGATGATCGAACGCAAGGCGCTCGATCTCATTCTCGACAGCGCTGAATATGAGGACGTCCCGCTGGGGCAGGAAGATCAACCGGCGGTCTCGACGGTCGAGGCCCAGGCCGTTCCCGGTGAGATTCACGATCCCACGGCCGAACCGCCGGCTGCGGAAGAGAGCAGCCCGGCGCCGGCGAATGAGTAGAAGAACTTCGGCGAGCGGGGTCGCGTTAGCGCCCCGAGAGTGCGAACTCGGGGCGCTAACGCGACCCCGCTCGCCAAGATTTGAGGAGCTTGCGATGTTTAATTTCGACTACCCCCTTCCCTCCGGCCCGCTCGGCCAGCGCTATCGCGAATACACGCGGCAGCGGCAATATGGGACCACGGATATTCTGCTGGATAACCGCGTTATCTTCTTCGGTTGCTCCAGCGGAAATGTCTATGAGCCGGTCATTACGGATATGACGGCCAATCTCGTTATTCAGCAGTTGCTTTATCTGCAATACGAGAACCGCAATCAGGACATTCATTTTTACATCAACTCGCCGGGCGGCTCGGTGACGGCTACCTTAGCAATCTACGACACCATGCAGTTTCTGGAGTGCCCCGTCAACACCTACTGCATGGGCATTTGCGCCAGCGGGGCGGCTGTCTTGTTGGCTGCCGGCACCAAAGGCAAACGCTTCGCCCTACCGCACGCCAAGGTCATGATCCATCAGCCTTGGAGCCAGGGCATCGGCGGACAGGCCTCCGACGTGGAAATCGAAATGAAAGAGATCCTGAAGGAAAAAAGGCGTCTCAACGAAATCCTAGCCCACCACGCCGGCCGGAACCTCAGTGACATCGAAGCTGAAACCGAGCGCAATCGCTATTTCACCGCCCAGGAAGCCAAGGAATTCGGCCTCGTCGATGACGTGTTGACCAAGATGGTTAGCGAGAAAAAGTCATGATCTTGCCAGCCCGCAGCGCAAGCAAGGGGCAATCGCTCCCTTGCTTGCGCTGCGGGCTGGCAAACTTGTTGCGGAAATTACTCATCTTACCTCAACCCGACTGCCGATGAAGATGGGCGAGCCGGGTTGGTCTGGAGATTTAAACCATGCCACCCGTACCGTATGTTGTGGAGCGGAGCGGCCGTGAAGAACGGGTTTTCGATATTTACAGCCGGCTCCTTAAGGACCGGATCATCTTCCTGCAAGGCGAAATCGACGATCATACCGCCAGCTCGATCGTGGCGCAGATGTTGTTCTTGCAGTTTGACGATCCCAAAGCGGACATTCACCTGTACATTAACTCGCCGGGCGGTTCGGTGACGGACGGCATGGCCATCTACGATACCATGCACTACATCACTTGCGACGTGGCTACCTACTGCGTCGGCATGGCCGCCAGCATGGGCGCCACGCTGTTGGCCGCCGGCACCAAGGGCAAACGCAACGCCCTGCCGCACGCCGAGGTAATGATTCATCAGGTGCTGGGCGGCGCTCGCGGCGCTGCCACCGATATCGAAATCCGCACCCGCCATTTGCTCCGCACCAAGAAGCTCATGAACGAGCTGCTGCAAAAGCTCACGGGACAACCGTTGGAACGGATCGAACGCGACACGGACCGCGACAACTTCATGTCGGCCCGTGAAGCGCAGGAATATGGCCTGATCGATCAAGTCCTTGAGCGTTTGCCGCCTGGACAGGCCGTCCCCAAGCCGACATAAACCGTAGTCCGAGGCGAGCGGGGTTGCGTAAGCGCCCCGAGTGTTTCTTCTCTCGGGGCGCTTACGCAACCCCGCTCGCCACCCCCTAAGGGGCGTGGCTCGGACTCAGGCGACAAGGACAGCTTCCAAGGATTCGGCACTATGCGCTGCCTCGTGGCTTGCTGCTTCGGTCTGTTGCTGATTACCGTGGCCGGCGGATGCCGCAGCTGTGATCGCGTGGAAAGCGAATTGCGTGCCCGCGAGAACGACGTCCGCGAGCTGCGCGAAGAACTCGATCGCTGCGGCGTCTACAATCAGACGTTACAACAAGAGGTACACGCCCTCCGCGGCCAATTGGGCATGCCGCCTGACGGCCCGCCCCCGGCTGCCTATCCCGTGCAGACGCTTGTGCTTGGACGGCAGACCGGCGGCCGCAGCAACGATATTTGCCCCGGCGATGACGCCTTGCAGGTTCAGGTTGAACCGCGCGATCCGGACGGACACGCCATCAAGGCGCCGGGGCAGGTTCTCATTGAGGCCCAGGAAATCACTGCGGAAGGGATCAAGCGGCCGTTATCGTCCTGGCTGATTCCGCCGGACGAATTGCGGCGGTCGTGGAAAAATGGACTGCTGACCACCGGCTATTTGCTGAATCTTCCGTGGAAGGTGTGGCCGACCACCGAGAAACTGCGCGTCCGTGCTCAGTTCCAACTAGCCGACGGCCGATTCTTCGAGGCCGACCGCGATGTCACCGTTCGCCTGACGCCCGTGAATCAGCGGCCAACCGTCGTGCCGAAGACCAATCCCGATTCGGTGCCGGAGCCTCCTCCCGCTCCGAAGCCATCGAGCGAAGGCGTTCCCCCCCTGCTGCCGGCCCCGCGCCTCATCGATCCCACCAAGCCGGAAACAGCGCCGCCCCCCTCCGACGATGTTCCCGGCCCCTTCCTCGGCGTCTCCCGCGTAAAGCCAGGCCCGCAAAAGACCGAAGCTCCCACCGAGTCGCCCGCCGCCGACATTCTCCGCCCCGTGCCGCTCAAGTGAGATTGCCGGTTTTGATTACAATGACTCTCGGAGGTTGCGTCCATGAGCGAACCAACTTTCGAGATTCTCTATGAAGACAATCATTGTCTCGCCGTTTACAAGCCGAGCGGCGCCTTGAGTACCCACTACGAAGGCCGCGAGGAAACGTTGGATCGCCAAGTGAAGGCGTATCTCAAGGAGAAATATCACAAGCCCGGCAACGTGTTCCTGGGCGTCGTCCATCGTCTCGATCGTCCGGTCTCCGGGGTGTTGCTATTCGCGCGCACCAGCAAGGCGGCGGCGCGACTCGCACAGCAGTTCCGCGAGGGCACCGTCGAGAAAATCTACTGGGCCGTCGTCGAGGGCGAAGTGCGTCAAGCCGCCGGCACTCTGGAAGATTGGCTGCACAAGGACAAAAACCGCGGCCGCGTCGAGATCGTGGAACCCGGCGACAAGGGAGCGCGGCAAGCGCTGCTTCACTATCATCGCCGCGCCGTGCATGGCGGCCTGACCTGGCTGGAGGTGCGGCCACAGACGGGGCGAACGCATCAGCTCCGCGTGCAGCTCGCTCATCACGGCCATCCCATCTACGGCGACGCCAGGTACGGGGCCATCCACACGTTTGGCCGGGGCATCGGCCTGCACGCCCGCGCCTTGACCTTCCTGCATCCGATCCGCAATGAGCCGATCACGTTGACCGTCGATGTGCCGCGAGCCTGGCGCGGACGCTTCGCCTACCTGCTGCGAGAGGGCCAGCCATGAGCGATGCGATTCTCGACCAAATCCGCGAAATCATTCAACGCGATGTCAACAACCGCGGCCTGGCCCGCGATCCGAAGGATAATCTTTTCACCCGTTGCCGCGATGACTTCGCCAACGCCTGCCGCAGCATCGCCGAGACGCCACAGCCCTCGGTCGCCGTTGTTACTGGATTTTTCATCCCGCATGCGCAACCGCCGTGCGGCGAAACCGATGGTCCTCTGGGAGGAATTTTTCTGGCGCGAGCGCTGACATCTATAGAAATGAATGTCGCTTTGGTGACTGATTCGTTTTGCCGACAGGCGCTCGAAACTGGTCTGCAAGCGTGTGATCTGGAAACTACCGTTTCTATTCTCGTGCTGCCAGCGGAAGCATCCTCGTTCCCACGCTCCGCGTGGGAACGCAAGCCCGGCCGCTCTGCGGCCCGTCCCGCAAGAGGACAAGACGCGACGCAGAGCGTCGCCAACGTGCGTTCCCACGAAGAGCGTGGGAACGAGAGGGAAATGGGCACCACGCATCTTCTCGCGCTGGAGCGAGTAGGACCTGGCTCCGATGGCCGCTGCCACAACATGCACGGCCGGGATGTCAGCGATGAAATGTGCCCTGCGCATCTACTCTTTGACGATATCGCTCGCCAATCACCGCCTTTTTGCACCATCGGCATCGGCGACGGTGGCAACGAGATCGGCATGGGCAAAATCCCGGCGGATGTGATTGCTTGTAATATCCCCAACGGCGAACGCATCGCCTGCCGAGTGCCGACGGATCACCTGATTGTCGCCGGTGTCAGCAATTGGGGCGCCTACGCCTTGGCTGCGGGTGTGGCCGTGCTGCGCGGCCAGCGTTTGCCTGCGTCGCTGTTCGATGTCGAGCGCGAACGCGAACTGTTGCAGATTATGGTGGAGCAAGGTCCGCTCGTGGACGGCGTCACGGCGAAGCAGACCGTAAGCGTGGACGGTTTGGCCTTTGACGATTACGCTGAACCGCTTCGGCGGATTGGCGAATTGCTGGAGAAAGAGCGATGGTTGACCTGAAAACCGCGACCGGGGCCGAGGTGCGACGATTGGCCCGCAACGGCGAGTTGACGGGGCCGACGCCGGGCCTGGCACTGGGATACGTCCAGGCCAATCTCGTGGTCGTGCCGCGCGATCTCGCGTTTGATTTTCTGCTCTTCTGCCAGCGCAATCCGCAGCCGTGCCCGCTGCTCGATGTCACCGATCCCGGCTGCCCCGAACCGCGCCACGCCGCCCCCGGCGCCGACATTCGCACCGATGTGCCCCGCTATTGTGTCTATCGTTACGGCGAACTAATCGAGGAGCCGACCAACCTGTTCGGCTACTGGCGCGACGATCTCGTGGGCTTTTTGCTCGGATGTTCGTTCACGTTCGAGAACGCCCTGATCACGGCGGGCATCCCGGTGCGGCACATCGAACAGGCGCGCAACGTGCCGATGTATCGCACGAACATCGCCTGCCGGCCGGCAGGTGTCTTCGCCGGGCCGATGGTGGTATCGATGCGGCCGTTGACTCCGGCTCAGGCGGAGAGCGCGACGCGCATCTGCCGGCGTTTTCCGCTAGCCCACGGAGCGCCGGTGCATATCGGCAATCCGGCCGCCATCGGTATCGCGGACATCAACCGTCCCGATTTCGGCGACGCCGTCGAGATCCGCCGCGGCGAAGAGCCGGTCTTCTGGGCCTGCGGCGTCACGCCCCAAGCCGTCGCCATGCAGGCGCGGCCATCGCTGCTATTGACTCATAAGCCCGGGCATATGTTCGTAACGGATTTGCGGGATTCGGAGCTGGAAAAGCAGTAATCTCCGGCACATCCATTCTCACCGTTCGACCGCCGTGAAACTGGACACGCGCCACTTCTCGCCTTCCTTGATTATGTGAATCGTGTAAGTGCTATCGTGCTTGGACACGCCCCGGTATTGCAATCCTCCGCGTCCGACGAACTCGTCTTTGCCGGGCACCGCTTCCAATCGGGTCAACAACTCGCAACGATAGCCCTTGGGATCGCCACGGAAGCGACCGTTGGCGAACACGTCGATCGCGTTTTTGCCGCCTTGCTTTTCCTGAAATTGTTTCGTTCCGGCGGCGTTGGCGGCGTCGGCATCGCGGCTATTGACGGCCGCCAGAAAAACCTCGGCGGTCATTCGCGCCGCCTTCCATGACTCTGTTGCCTCGACTTCGGGACCGCGAGCGGTGGAAGCGGCTTTCCGCGCGGCTTCGAGAGCTTTGCGCGTTTCCTCCAGCTGTTCCTGACATTCCCGCAATTTCTTCGCCGTCTCGTCTTCCGCCTGTCGTGCTCTCTCCAACTCGGCCGCGGAACCGCCGCAACCCAGACTCAACAGCAAGATGCCATCGCATACCAGCGCGAGGAGTTTTCCGGTTCGGCGCGAAACGATAACCGAGTTCATTATTTCCACTCGCTAGGAGAAGGGTTTTTCGAGCGATTGGAAATGATGGTAGCAGCCGCGTCGCCATCGGGCAACACGGCACGGCGGGCTGCATCTTCGGGACAATGGGCGCCGTCGGGACATTCGCGCGTCTTCCGCCACGTTCCCCGGTTCGCCTGGACCTTGCATTCAAGCCCAGACCGTTTACAATCGATGAAGAGACGTGGTGGGAGCATTAACCGCACGCTTACGAGAAGCCTATCTCCGCCTCGGGTCGTTTGGGGTTTAGATCATGCAGCAATACTACACATTGGAACAGGCCGCGCAGATCCTTCGCATCAATCCGGACCAGCTGAAGGAAATGGCGCGGAAAAAAGAAATACGCGCCTTTCAAGATCGCAGTGGGTGGCGTTTCCGTGCGCAGGAAATCGATGAATTGGCCCGCTCCAAAGGTTACGGCAGCGATCCGGAGCTGCCGTTGGGCGAGGCGGCCAAGGGCAAAGCCGGCGACTCCGGCAACGAGGTTTTCAACTTCAGTCTCGGAGCCGATGACAGCGATGACGTGGGACTGGGCAAGGAGCCGACACGTTCGGGAATGCGGAAAACAAGCAGCTCCAAATCCCCGCCTCCCAAGGCATCCAGCGACAGCGATGTCCGGCTGGTCCTGGAAGGCGGCGATGTGAATTTCGCGGTCGATTCGGGCACCAGCAAGGGGCCTGGCTCGAAGGCCCCCGTTTCGCCGCCGCCGAAAGTAGGCTCGAGCAGCAAGACGCGGAAAGGCCCTCCGATCCAAGACGACAGCGGCGTCCGCATTGTGCCGCTCGATCAGCCCAGCGATAGCGATGTCAAGATCGTGCCGGCTTCGCCGCCCCACGATAGCGATGTTCCCGCGGCCAGTAAGCACCCGGCCAAGAAGAAGTCGGACAGCGACATCCGCATTGAGGAACTTCATCGCGGCGGCAAGGCTGACCAAATGGTGACCGAGGAGATCGACCTGGACGCCGAGCAGCGCAAGGCGGAGGCGGCCCAGGCCAAGGCCACGCGCCATCGGCCCAAGCCCGGCAGCTCGCCCGTGCTGCCCACCACGTCGCCGTTCGAGTTGTCTGAGAGCGACCTGGACATAACGCGTCCGGCCGCCTCGGCCGCCCCCGCCGGCGAGCAAGCCGACTCCGATACCGATAGCAGCAGTGATTTCGAGCTGAAGCCGATGACCGACTCGTCCTCGCCTTTGGAGCTAGGCAGCGATGAAATCCCCGTGAGGATGGGCGATGACGAAGTCAACCTCGGCGAGATGACCGGCGGCAAGGGCGCCAGCGGCATCAGCTTGCAAGACCCCGCCGACAGCGGCATCTCACTCGAACCCGAACCCAGCGGCGAGCTGGAGGCGACTACCGCATCCAGCCGCACGCCCCAACCGACGCCTGCCAGCAAACCGGAGCTGGATTCGAGCAGCGATTTCGAGTTGAATGTGGAAGAGGGCGGCTCTTCCTCGACGGACAGCAGCAGCGATTTTGAGCTAAGCTTGCAAGATGACGACGCCTCGTCGAGCGAAGGCAGCAGCGAGTTTGAACTCAGCCTCGACGCGGAAGGATCGGATCTGGCGGTTGAGGAAGGCTCCTCCGATCTGGTTATGGAGACGCCCGGTTCCGATAGCGATAGCGAGTTCGAGTTGACGCTCGATGACAGCGGCGGTCTGTCTGTCGAACAAGGAGCGGCGTCTTCCAGCGGCTCGAACGTTTTCGAGACAGATTTTGAAGTCCCGTCGCTGGGAGAAGAGTCCGGCGCCGGCTCCAGCTCCGAGGCGGTGGCTTTGGAAGAATCCGACACCGACCTGGGGAGTTCGGAGTTTGATATTTCCGTAGAAGACGGGGAGAGCGGCAGCCAGGTCGTGCCGCTGGAGGACGAGGAAGACTACGACGAGGGCGCGGCCACTGTACAGCGCAAGGCCAAGACCCGCGGTGCGCGTACCCCGGGCGAGGAAAGCCTGGACGATCTCGGCGAAGAGCTGCACGAAGATCTGGATGAGGCGCCAGGAGAGGAAGAAGAGGTTAGCCCCGTCGTGGCGACAGCACCCGCGCCGCCTGCGGATTGGGGCGTCATGGTTCCAGTCGTGTCCCTGGTTAGCACGATCATTCTCTTCCTCGTCATGCTGATGAGCTTCGAGTTAATGCAGGGCATGTGGGGCTACCACACCGGCAACAAAGTGAGCAACCTGCTCATCCATCCCATTGCGAAGATGTTTTCCGGCGATGACAAGCTGCCGGAAAATTGAGGATAGAGGCGAGTGTAGAGCCGCGACCGTAAGGGAGTGGGAGACAACATCGCTCCCTTACGGTCGCGGCTCTACACTCGCCTCAACGACATTCTCACGGAAAGCGCCATGTCCTCGGAACCCACTACCAAGGGGCCGCGCCGCAGCATTCGGATCGGCAAGTATGAGGTAGTGTCGCATATCGCCACCGGCGGGATGGGAGCGGTCTACAAGGCACGGAACACGGAGAGCGGCGAGGAAGTCGCCTTAAAGGTGCTGTCGCCGGAATTGGCTACCAAGCCGGCGATGGTCGAACGCTTCCGCCGCGAGGCCAAGCACTCTCTCAAACTCCACCACGAAAACATCGTCACGCTCCATGAATTCTGCGAAGCGCAGAGCACCTATTTCCTCGTCATGGAGTTCGTTGACGGCATCGACCTGCACGATTACAGTAAGCGCAAGGGACCGCTCGATCCCGATGAGGCGCTGGAATTCATTCTACAAAGCTGCAAAGCCCTCGATCACGCTTATCAACAAGGCGTCATCCACCGCGACATCAAACCATCGAATTTCCTGGTCACGCAGCAGGGCGAGCGGGCGATCGTCAAGCTGACCGATTTCGGCCTGGCTCGCGAAGCCAGCAACGAGGAATTTCGCGTCACCCGCGCCGGCACGACGATCGGCACGCTCGATTACATGTCGCCGGAGCAGGCGCGCGACAGCGGCTTGGCGGACGTGCGCAGCGATCTCTATTCGCTGGGCGCTACCTGGTATCACCTGCTGGCCGGGCATGCACCGTTCCCCAAGGGAGGACTGGGCGAACGGCTGCACCGCATCATGCACGAGGAACCGCCGGATGTGCGCAAGTTCAATCCGCGCGTGTCTTCAACGATGGCGTCCATCGTGCATCGTTTGATGGCCAAGGAACCATCGCAGCGCTACCAGACGCCGGCGGACCTGATGCACGCACTGGAGGCGCTCAAGCGCGGCGAGAAGCCGATGACGCGAGAGGAAGCGCTAAAGTGCTTGGCGGAAGAATCCGGGGAATCGGCGGCGCCTTCGCGCAAAAAAAAGAAGGCCAGTCAGCACCCCAAGGCCAAGACCCGGCGCACCCCACGGTCATCGCCAGCACAACCTCGTCCGGACACCAAGAGCAGCAAGTCAACGGCGGAGGTGCCAAACGCCCGTACTGCGGAGACAACTCCCTCGCACCTGTGGTACCTGATTGCCGGCGCCACCGCGATTATCCTTATCATCGTGCTTGCCGTCGCCTTGTCGCTGCGCCGCCGCCACCGCGAGGATCTTCCAATCGAACAAATGCCGGACGCCGTAAGTCAGGCTTTCCAGCCTGACAACCAAGATGGGAGGACGGATAACCAAGTGAGTCAGACTGGAAAGCCTGACCTACGGCCTCTTCCCTCTGGATCTCCACTGCTAAACCCCAATACGATCAAGCCCCCCAGCGATAGTGCTCCGAATACGGTGCCGCCGAAGAAACCGAAGTGGCCCACTCTCAATCGATCGTCCCAGCCGGTCCAAGCCGCGGCCCTTCGAGCGGCGATCGAAGCGCCCTGGGCCTCTGTCCCTCCATCGGGTCCAACGGTTGAGTTGATCGTCGGTCGATTACCGCCCGATCCATCCGGCAAGACGTTCCGCTCTCTTACCGCCGCCTGCCAGGCCATTCCGGTAGGCGGGACGGGAATCATCGAGCTGCGCGATAACGGTCCCTTCTTCGACATCTCCACCTTCCTCGCGGATCGTAGCATCATCCTTCGAGCGGCCGCGGGCTATCATCCTCTGTTGGTTTGGGACGTGCAACGCACGCTCGAGGAGCGTCGCCGTTCGGCCGACCGCCGCGATGCTGGTCCTCCTGGCCGCTTGGTTTTCATGGAGGTTAAGCACGGCAACTTGACGCTGCAAGACATCCATGTGGCGTTGAAGTGGCCCGACGCGCCCTCGGAAAATGCGGCGCTGCTGCACATTGAGGACGGGGATTTGACGCTCCGCGGCTGCACCTTCTCCGTCGCCGGCAAGCCGCGCGACGGCCTGACGCTGGCCCGTCTCACGGCCACGAAGCCGGAAACCGGCCGGTGTCGCTTCGAGCGCTGCTACGCGCGTGGGGCCAAAATCTCCGTGCTCGACATGAACGCCCCCGGAGGGCAAGTGCTGTTCGACAGTTGCTTGCTCGTGGGCGATGACGCTCCCCTGGTGCGTGTCCAGGTTGCGGAAGATCGGCCTTCGCGGGTTCGAGCGGTACGCTCGACGATGATCTGCGGCAAGAACCTCTTGGAGCTGCGGCCCGCGAAGCCAACGGATCACGATCCCGCCTTCGACTGGATGGGCTGGGATGTGCTGCTGAGCCGCAATAGCCGGGAAGCGAGCGGCGAGTTGCTGCGGCTGAGCGGGGATATCAGCACGCGGCACCTGAGCTGGCGCGCGATCAATTGTCTCTACGCCGGTTGGAGCAACTTCATAACGGGGACGACAACGATCCCGGCGAACGATCTTGCGGAGTGGCGGCGTCTCTGGGGTGGCCCCGAGGGCGATGGGATCCAGTCCGATCCTTGGCCGACCGCGGTGATTCCCGAACCCGGCGAGGCGCCGGCCCGCATGTATCGCACGGACGACAGCCCCGTCGCCTTTGCCGCCAGCACGGACGCCAATGAACTGCTCGGCTGCGATCTCTCACGCCTGGCGCCCGCGCGCGATAATTGGCTCTCGCTCACGTTCGATCGTTACGGCATTTTGGCCCCCGCCGTCCCGGAAGAACCCGATCCGCCGGCAATCCCTGTCGCCGGGGACGGATTATTTCACGGCGCCGCGGTGGATTTGACGCGCACCGACCTGGGCGCCTACCTGCAAACGGTACAGAAGAACTTTCGATTGGCTCCCGAAGTGGTATTGCGTTTGAGCGGCAACGGCGAGCACTTGACGACGCCCTTGCGCATAAAGGGCAGCAACGTGGTGCTCTATTTCGAGCCGCCGCAAGAGAAGAAGGAACCGCTCGTCCTCGCACCGGCCGGACGCGGACCCGCCGAGGCGCTCTTCGACGTGGAGCAGGGCAATCTGAGTATTATCAACGGTAACTTGCGTTTCTCCGAGGCGACGGAGGGGCGCGTGTTGCCGTGGCTCATCAAAATGCGCCGCGGCGATCTGCGCTTGTTCCGCACGCATCTGGAAGTGCCGCCCAAGGACAGCGGCTCCGCCTTCCGCGGCCTAATCGCTCTCGAAGGCTCCAGCGATTCCGCCCCGGAGCACGTGTATTCGTGCCTTGCCAATGAATGCGTTCTCGTCTCGGCCCGCGATGCACTTGCCATCGAGGGAATCGGCGCCCGCGTGCTCTTGACGCAAACACTGCTGATTGTCGGCGGCGATGCCATCCATCTAGCGCTCGATCCCGACTTCACTCGGAAAGCAAGCAGCCTCGGTGGGACCGGCGATGGTCCTGGTGGGACCGGCGATGGTCCTGGTGGGACCGGCGTCTCGCCGGTCGGCGGCAAGGCCAATGTGCAGTGCTTGCTCGATCATACGACCGTAGCGGCACGGGGAGGCTTTCTGCACTTGCCGGATGTCAAACAGGCTGGACCGCCCGGGGAGCCGGTGATTGTACAGAGCCACGATTGCGGATTTGTCAATTTGTTTCCCGGCCGCATTCATCGGCCCAGCC
>DASRBG010000035.1:0-21614 GCA_035653735.1 Gemmataceae bacterium | reverse complement strand
GGACTGGCTGAAGCAGCAGCACAACTGGCCCGGACTGAACGCCGTGGTGATGGTCGAGAGCGCGCGCGAAACCGGCGGCAAGACCGAGCGGGAGACCCGCTTCTATATCACCTCCCTGGCCCTGCTCGCCGGCCTGCTGGCACCGATCGTGCGCAGCCACTGGGCGATCGAGAACAGCTTGCACTGGGTGCTGGACATGGTCTTCCGCGATGACGAGTGCCGGCTGCGGACCGATCACGCCCCAGCCAACTTCTGTACTATCAAGCACATGGCTCACAACCTCGTCCGCCTGGCACCGGGCAAGGCCTCCCTCCGGCAAAAACGCAAGGCCGCCGGGTGGGACGATCACTTTCTCGCAAGCCTCATCTCGCGCTAGCCGCGTTCACCCGATTCCCCTGCTCCATCGACAGCTTATGGAGGACGTGATGCGCAAGCCACGAGACTTCGATGCGGAACTTAAGTCGCTGGAAGACAAGGCGCGGGACTTGAAAGCCCGCAAGGTGCAGCAGCTTGGCGAGCTGGTCATCTCGACCGGCGCCGACGCTCTCAGTGCCGACGAACTGGCTGGCGCGCTGATCGTACTGGCCGAGACCAAAGACGCCGGGAAGAGGGAGGCATGGGCGAAGCGCGGGGCCGCGTTCTTTCAGGGCCGGTCGCGGCGAGCTGCATCGGCGCCTGACCGCGACACGGGCGGCGCTGCGACGCAACCGGGCGACGCGCCATCGGCATCAGGCGGCGCGGGCGCGTCATGACATGAGCACCTGGCAGGTCGAGCGTCGCAAGCGCACCCGCCACCTGATCGAACTCGGCGGCCTCGTCGTCAAGGCTGGGATCGTGGACCTCACCGGCGACGACCGCGCCATGATCTACGGCGCGCTGCTCTGGATGGCCGACAACCTCAAAAACGAGCAGGGTGAACACGCACGGGCGCTCTGGACCGCGAAAGGGAAGCAGGCATTCGACGATGGCTAGACCCCAAACCGCTCCCGCATTTCTCCGGCCTTCGCCCATTCGTCACCGGGTATCAGGTCAATCAGTTCGTTCATCACCCTGACGAAAATGGCTTTGAGCGCTTCGTCGGTCAGCGCCTTGGCGCGATCTGTCTGAAGCAGCGGGCGCATATCGGTGAAGAAGGTCGGGTTGACGAGTTTCTGGAACATGCGCTGCTGCGCCTCAGCCCTCGAAATCGCTTGCTCTGCCTTTTCGAGGTAGAGCCGGAAACATTCGACGATCCGGGCCGTGTTCAACCCCTCGAAAACAGTGAGCGCGTGATCGAGATCGAACAGATCACGGCCCTTGTTGCGTTGAAGCAAAGCCCGCAACTTGGTCGCCAGCATTTCCTCCCGCGAGAAAGTCGGGATCGCGGCCTCGCCGGCGAACCACGGATTTTCGACGCCGAACGGTATCTCGATGGGCGGATCGTAGGCTTCCCGTTCGCGTGTGTTGATTTCGACCTTGAGGTTGATGCGCACATCGGCGGGCTCGCCTTCCGCGTCGACGCGAAAGCGGAGTTTGGGAGCGACGGGGCTTGGATCGGACTTTGCCTTGCCAAGCCACGGTTCCAGCACGGCGCGTACACCGTCGAGGACCGGCCCAATCGGGCCAGCGCTCGTTCGCACGAGGTCGATGTCTTCCGAATAACGCAGTGGTGCGGGGAAATGCAGCTTGTTGAGCGCCGTGCCGCCACGGAAGCGCAGTTCGCCGCGCAGGAACGGATCGGAGAAGATGGCGACGAGCGCGCGGCTGATGATGAGGTCTTGCTCGACCTGCCGCTGGCTTGCCCACGGCGCGACGCGGCTCCAGGCGGTGATGTAGTCCTGCGGGATCATTCGTCGATCTCCGGCGGCCGACGGACGATCACGCGCCAGCGGTCATCGCGCTCGGATGGCGGCGGCGACAAATCGGGATCGCCCGCCTGTTTGGGATCGAGTTCGACCCAGGGCAGCGGCCCGCGCGCCGACAGCGCCACGAACATCGGCTCCGCAATCTGCGGATGCCCCAGCCTTCCGAGCAGATGCCCAAGGCGTCGCACCACCGCTTTCTCGAAGGCGCCCGACAGGGAGGCGAGCTTTTCCGGTTGCAGCCGTTCGGCAAGCTCGGAAAGCACCGTCGCAATGTTGTCCAGGCCCGCGCCGGATTGCGGATAGCGCACCAGATCGAGCGCCGTGAGTTCCGGCGAGGACAGCTTCATATAGCCCGATTGCGTCTTGCGATCCTCGATCCCCGCCGCCACCGCCGCCATGTCCTTGCGGTAGGAAAAGGCGATCCGCGTCCGTCCGGCCTCGATGTCGGGTAAGAGCTTGTCCGTGACGACCTGAAACTCCATGACGGCCTGATGGGAAGCGCCGTGGGCCGCCGCCGCCGTCAGCAGCCCAACATAGTAGGGCCGCTTCTCATGGCGCATCAGGGCGTCGATGTACCCTTCGGGCGGCGGCGCTCCCGCCGTGGCGTGCTGTGGCGGTACGACCACGTAGAAGCCGCGCCGAGGTCGGATGAGCTGGCCGTGCCGCTGCAATCGCTCGGCGGCGTCGAGAAATGCGCCCCGACTGATGCCGATCTCCTTCTGCGCTTCATCCGCAGAAAAGACTCCCCGGCCCGCAGCAAGCAGGCCGGAAGCGTAGGTGGATAAGGTTGATCGTTCGACTCGGATCATATCTCATTATCCGCTCTTAGTGCGGAATTTTCAATATGATGCAATAACCGATTGTCCTTAAAAATCCGCTTTCAAGGCGGATTTTCCAATATGATGCTGTGAGGGTCCTGGCTCCCACCACCGCATTCCTGCTATGGAGGCCCCCGACCAACGCAATCTTCTCGAATTTTCTCTCATTCTCCGTATGCTTCGTTAGGCACGACTCGTGATGGACGCATGGCCGACGAAATCCTAACGATCCGGGAGGTGGCGGAACTTCTCAAGATCAATGAGAAGACCGCCTACAAGCTCGCTCTCGCGCGCGAGATTCCGGGCTTCAAGGTCGGCGGTTCGTGGCGTTCCAGCGCCAGGAAATCGCAAACTGGATCAAGCGCAAGGTAGAAGAGCAACGAGGGGGCGGCAGGGGAGCATGACGAACGAAGTGATTGGGGCGAGATATGGCTAGGGTTAAAGTGAAAAATAACGCGAAGTCGGATGGTCCCGATAAATCAACAGCCCTCGGCTTCGAAGCCCGGCTATGGGCTATGGCCGATAAGCTGCGCTCCAATATGGATGCTGCGGAATATAAGCACGTTGTCCGTGCGCGGGATGTCTTTGCACAATGAGATCAGAATTGTTCGCGCCAAGGCCCCAATTGCATTTAATCAGGACATCAAGGCGGTTGTTCCACGCGCCTGGGATTCAGCCCGAATATCTGTTCCAAGTTCTTGTCAGCAAGAAACCCGAGCTTTTGGGGCTGGTAGAGGCTGCCGGCCACGGCACGGGTCGGTTACCGACAGACCAACTTTTGGCCTTAAAGGTTCCGCCACAGCCTTAGGTTCGAGGAACTAGAACTTTGAAAGTCGACTAGCCGACGCCGTAAACGACAAATGGTGTAAAATCAAAATTTACAGCCTTGTTGCGCCTAACCGATCGAGATCGTCTAAGTAATTGATCTGGAACAACTCTATATAACTGGCCCGATTCTTGCTTCTAATCAAGTGACGGTAAATCCGGGACAATTTTCCTAGAGCGACCTGCTTGATCGGGAGGTTGGAGATGACGCGCACGTACGGCGTTTCAACAATCGCTCTGTTCGGTTTCTTCGCTTCGGTGACGGCGCCCCCTTTAGCTTCGGCCACGACGATCGACCACTATGTGCAATCGGACCTCGTTTCCGACGTGCCGGGGCTCGCCGATGTCACCGACGCTAATCTAAAGAATCCTTGGGGCATTTCGTTCGGGGCGACCGGTCCCTTCTGGGTCTCCGATCAAAACACCGGCGTCGCTACGCTCTACTCGGTCACGGGCGCCAGTGTGGCGAAGCTGGGGCTAACGGTCGGCATTCCCAAGACGGCATCGGGACCGCAAGGGCCCACGGGCCAGGTGTTCAACGGCACATCATCGTTTGTTGTCGGCAGCGCACCGGCCTTTTTCATCTTCGCCAATCTGAACGGCACGATTTCCGCCTGGGCGGGAGGGGCGGCGGCGACCATCGAGGCCACGACTCCTGGCGCGACTTACACAGGACTGGCGATCGACAAGAGCAATCCCGCGGCGCCGCGCCTCTATGCCGCGAATGACGCCGCAGGCCGCATCGACGTCTTCGATGGTTCATTTGCTCCAGTGACTTTGCCTGCTGGAGCCTTCACCGATCCCTCGCTTCCGGCTGGGCTCGTTCCCTTCAATGTCCAAAATATCGGCGGAAAGATCTATGTGACCTATGCCCTACCGGGGCGCACCGCTCAGGTTGCGGCAACCGAAGGAGAAGGCGCGGTCGCGATCTACGATACGAATGGGGTTCTGCTCCAAACGCTGATCAGCGGCAGCAAGGTTGCGTCCCCGTGGGGGCTAGCGCTGGCGCCGGCGAACTTCGGCGAGTTCAGCGACGACCTCTTGGTCGGCAACTTCAGCTATGCGGCGGGCGAGATCAACGCGTTCGATCCGACAACAGGCGCGTTTCTCGGCACGCTCGACAGCGATCCGGCCTTCCAGGGATTGTGGGCGTTGACGTTCGGGAATGGCGGCATGGGCGGCAATCCCGACACGCTGTATTTCTCTACCGGGCTTGACGCTGAAGCGGACGGGCTGTTCGCAGCTCTATTCGTTCCCGAGCCAGGTAGTCTCGGGCTTCTGGGGTTCGGACTCATGGGATTGGCCGCATCGCGTCGCAAGCGCTGATCTCACGTACGCATTCTACGACCGAGGGCGGTTCGCCTCGGCCCGCCATTTTTTGATTGTCGTATCGACAATGCCGCGTTCGCGGTGGTTGACGCAGACGCGCGCTCGCCGGCCTCCATTCCGGCTACAAACTATCTCTCTTCGCGACGCAGGGTTCCTTCCGCGCCGCGCACGCCAGCTCGGCATCGGAGTGCTATGCTTCGCGATTGATATTCTGCTCGATTTTGTCGAGCGACAGCCAAAGCGATCAACCCGCCGCCGACGAGCAAGAGGGAGGCTGGTTCGGGCACTTCCAGAAGGTCTAGACGGTTGATAGCGAGATCGCCTTCGATATCGAACAAAGGCCGGCCAACCGAGACATAGAATTTGACGTAGCCGATATCTGGCGTGCCGCTCAGCGCTCCGATAAAGGCAGCTGAATTATCCTCGGCCATCGTCGCATTGCCCGCTGTCGCGATGCTCCCCAGAAGCGTGTCATCGGGTGCGAAAATGTCAGCGCGCACGGTGAAGGCGCCGCCGGTGAAGAATCCTCCTAGTGCGGGCTCGATCTGGATGCCGAATCCCTCCACCGGGTTGGCGAAGCTGACAATGAAGCTGTCGCTGACATTCGACTGGGTCAGTAAATGATCGCCCGGCGCAAAGTTACCGGTCCATCCAGCGCCTTCGTCCTCGCGCAGCATCAGACCGCCGGACGATGCAGCGCCCACCGTGAGCCCGTCATTCGATGAAATAAAAACGGGTGTCGAGAGGCCAGTGCCCGGCGGACCAAAGCCGCCCCAATCAACGAAGTCGTTAGCGCCGAGTGCAGTTCGGTTCGAAATCTGAATGATCGAGGCGTTCGTCAAACCTGACGCAACCAGAATTGCGAGGCCAACGATTGCCGCGGCCGCCCGATTTCCGAACGGACACGGTCTGACTGGAATACTCCGCATTTTCACCTCCTCAACTCCTGCCCGTGTACCAAGCAAGAAGCGAGCCACTTCTGCCGAGTAGGCGGAATTGCGGGGTTTCATACCGCTCGAGTATTAGGACCTGTCGGCTCTTGCAAAGTTTCCTGACGAATATAATCGCTGATTGGGTCAAAAATAGCGGCCTGCAGGCTTGGATTCTAAACGTACCGCCAATGGAATTCGTCCGGAAAATTTACAAGCGCCTACCGTCGGCATCGTAACCACTTGATCATCAAGCCTTGGCTCAATTCTTGCACCGCACTTTGTAAGAGAAGGTTGGCCCTCAGCAGACGAAAGCAAATCGAGGAGGTGCAGGTCATGACACGTCTCATTTGGGTCGCCGCTTTCTATGCGGTTGCAACGAGTATTGCACCGGCCGCCCGGGCCGTTCCGATCGTCTTCGAAGCGACGCTCAACGGAGCGACGGAGGTTCCGCCTAACGCGTCGCCAGGCACAGGCTTCGCTGAAGTAGACTTCGATCCGGTCGCCGACACGATGCACGTCCATGTCACGTTCAGTGGCTTGGAAGCTGGCACGACAGCATCCCACATCCATTGCTGCACACCTTCTCCCCTCGCCGGCGCAGTTGGCGTCGCGACGACGGTCCCAACTTTCCCCGGTTTTCCACTCGGCGTGACTGCTGGCGTCTACGACCAAACATTCGATCTCGCCCTTCCTTCGACCTATAATCCCGCATTCGTGACCGCTCATGGCGGCGCGGTCGCGGGTGCGGAGGCAGCGCTCTTCGCTGGGCTGTTGGGGGAAGAGGCGTATTTGAACATTCATACGACCGAATTCCCCGGAGGGGAGATCGAGGGTTTCCTGATACGCGTTCCCGAACCAAGCACCCTTGCTCTGCTCGGCTGCGGCCTTTCAGGGTTAGGTCTCTTCCGCCGCAAGCGCGCCTGACGCCAGAGGGTTCTAATACGAGCGGAAAGAACCAGGCGACCTAGAGCAAGTCGCCTTGTTGATTCGGGGGCGTGTTGAGGTCGGCGGCGCCAACGGTTCTGCGCGGAAGAGCGATCCACCGATCTGCGGCCCGCAAGGCGTTCGCGCGGTATGGCTTCTCGATCAAGGGACCGTGGCGGAGTCCGGCATCGGTCCTGATTACTTCGCCGAAGGCGGTGAGTTACAAAATCTTGACGTCGGGACATGTTTTTCGTCGGCACGGAGGGACAGCCCTCGGAGAAGGCTTTTTACATCGCTCGCTTCGGCCGTCGAAGGTGCACTGTCATTACCCCTAGGAGCCTCGTTTCGACGGGCAGCTCGGTCGCTCTCGGTAACGGGTCTTGAGCGCGGCATACGGTGAAGTCGAACAGGTTGAGTCTCAAAGCTGGGTGCCCGCGATGCGCGCCGTTTGGTTTGCGTCGGTGACGCAAGCCGCTTGCAATGTATGGCTACCATCCGAGTTGGATGACAGCCGACCGTAGGTATGTTCCTCGGCCACCTGGAACGCCTGCAACGCCCAATCCGAAGGCTTGCCCTGCGACACGCTCCCAATGGAACGGTTCTGGTCGATGCCGCCGATCAGAGCAGCGGCGATCGCTTTCGGATCGTCGCCCAGTTCCTCGACTATCTTCGTATCCCAGAACGTATGCAGGTTACGGCGCCATATTCAGTAGGTTCCTTCGTGGTGTTCCTGTCGGAGCCCCGATAGCGGTCAGCCTATGTCGCCTCGCTGGCGATATCATGAGCCGTGAGATTGTCGCTAGCATGGCATTGCCCAGCCGTAATCCGAATGCCACCGAACGCTTCAAACCCTGCCGTTCGCGGCGGCGTTCACCCCCGCGATGCGGCCGAACAGCGTTCCCTCGCCCATAGACGATCCACTGGTGACGTAGTACGGGGTCGAAATTCCGGCAGCGACACGCCCAACGGCAAAGAGGCCTGCAATCGGCTTGTCTTCGCTGTCGAGCACTTCCGTGCGCGCGTTGGTCCTGAGCCCGCCCATGGTGAAGAATGGGAAATACACGTCTTTGACCGACGCCTTGAGAGCGGTGAAAGGCGGTTGCGTGAGTGGCCGCACATGCTTGGGGTTCTTGTGAAACAGCGGGTCTTCCCCTTTGGCGGCGAAGTGGTTGTAGAACTCGACTGTGCGCTGCAAGGTCTGCTCCGGCACGCCGATGCCGCGCTCGATCTCGGCAATGGTGGGAGCCTGCGCAGCGATGACCGGGCCGCGATTGGCGCGACGTGGCCCGGCCATTTCGTTGAGGTCGCCGAGTGCCGGCGCGTCCAGGACAAGATGTGCGACACCTCCTTGGGTGCGGACGATGGCATAGCCGAGCTTGCCGTAATAGGCATCCTCATGGATGAAGCGCTGACCTTGGGCGTTGACCAGTAGGCCCTGCTTGCGCGACAGCGGGGGGTAGAGGTTGAAATAGGCAACCGCGCCGTCCATCCGCTCGAGCGCCGCGCCCACCGCCTCGCCGGCGCGGTGTCCCCAACCGTCGTTCGATCCTACGTCGATCGGGGTATTGTCTAGGAATTGGGGCGTGTGAATCGCCACCATGTCCCGGTTGTTGGCGAATCCTCCGGTAGCGAGGATCAGCCCGCGGTGAGCCCTGAACGCGCGGGTCTTGCCGTCGACCAGCGCCAGCACGCCTTCGACCCGGCCGTCGGTGCTCATCGCCAGCGTCTGCGCATCCGCCGCCAGAAGCGGCGTCGCTCCGGCCTCGCGAGCCGCGTCCAGCAGGAGTTGCTGCAGCCGCTTGCCGGCGACCAGGCCCGTGAGGGACGGCATATGCCCACGTTGTGCCGGCACGGCGATCTCGCGATAGGGCCAGGACTGTTCCTCGCCCGAAAAATAGAGCCCGACGCCGGCGGCCGTGGGCCAGGCGTCGTCGAATAGCCTTTCGCCGAACGGGATCCCCAGCTTGACGAGCCACTCGTAGTGCTCGGGGCTGCGCTCGGAGTAGACCCTGATCTTGTCCTCGGCCGGCGCCGGCTGATAGGCCGCGATCAGGAACTTGTACATGTTCTCGGGCGTGTCCTCGACCTTGAGCGCGCGCTGCAACGCGGTTCCGCCGCCGAGATAGAAATAGCCGCCGTGGGACTCGTTGGCGGCGGCGCTGCCGCGATCGAGTACGAGCACCGTGGCGCCGGCCTTGAGCGCCTCGTAGGCCGCGGCCGCTCCAGAGACGCCGAAGCCGACGACGATGACGTCGAACTCGCCGTCCCAGCGGCGGGCATGTGCCGGGTGCCCAGCCCGCGCCGGCCGCGGCGCCGCGATCACCCCTGCCAGCGCGGCAACACCCGCGCCCAGCAACCGCCGGCGCGCGCCATTCATTTCTCCCTTATTCGCCATAGCCTTCCCCCGGTGCGCGTCCGTCGAGCTTAAGTGGAGCGGCGGCCATCTTGATAGGGTCGACCGCTGAGCTAATTCCCAGGTGGCACGAAGTAGGCCGTGCCGGGTTCAGGCTTCGCCACTCGGCGCTTCCGCCGATATTCGCTCGTCCATCTGTTCCAATCGTCGCAGATTCTGACCCCTGGTCGGGTCATGGCCTGCCCTGTCTCACCCTCGCCAAGACGGGTGTCTACGCATCCTCCAGTATGGTGGTCGATATCTTCACGCAAAGCCCGTCGGCGGATGCAAATCGTGGGCGCAAACCGAAGGATCGAGGGAGGCGGATGGTGGGCGCGTGCAACATCTCCATGGCCGTGGCGACGACCGCCTTCGCGATGATGATCGGCACCGCATCGGGGGCGCCGCGCTGCACCGCGGAGACGCGGGATTGCATGAGCCGAGCCGCGCTCTCCTATTACGATGGAATCGTCAATCACGACGGGGCGCGGGTGTGGCTATCGCCAGACCTGCGCCACACATTGCAGGCAGGAAAGGTCCGCAGCGAGGCCGAGGTCCGCAAACTGCTGGACTCCGAGCCTGCCATGCGGCCCTACCGCGATGCGCGGGTCTGGGTCGACGAGCCGGCGCACACGGTCTTCGTGCTGACGCTCCTGCCGGTGATCAAGGGGAAAGAGGGCCAGCCCGCTACCGTGCATGCGGTCGGTCGCTTCCGCGTCGAGAAGGGGCTGATCACCGAATATGAGGGGCTGTTCTCTACAGAGCAGGGCACGGCGGACGGGACCTCGAAATGGGAGACCGTCAGCGCCCCGCAAGAGCGGGCAGAAGCGCCCGCCACCGCTAGGCCCGAGTGCGGGGTCGCGACGCGAGACTGCATGATCCGGGCAGCCGTGTCATATTATGACGCCATCACCAATCACGACGGATCGCGGGCACTGCTGTCGCCGCGCCTGCGCCATACTTTGCAGGCGGGCAAGGTCCGCGGCGAGGCCGAGGTCCGCAAGCTGCTCGATGGGGAACCGCCAATGCTGCCTCATCGCGACACCCGCTTCTGGGTCGACCTGCACGATCATACAGTTCTCGTGCTGACCCTGCTGCCGGTGACGCGGCTGGGCGATCCGGGCGCGCCGGCGACCGTGCACGCCTTCGGACGATTCAAAATCGATCACGGGCTGATCACGGAATACGAAGGCATCTTCATGACCCGCAACGGCACGGCAGACGATACGTCCAAGTGGGAGCGCATCGCCACGGCAGCCGGGACTGCGGCGCCGCAAGCCAAGTAATCCCGTCGGCGCCGATTCCGGACTTTAGCGGATAGGGAGGAGCAGCGTGATGACAGGATCAGTTTCGCTGGCGAGCATTATCACCCTCTGCGCCGCGTTGGGCGGCGGGTCGGCTCTCGCCGACAGCAAAGGACCCGCGATGCAGGGGCTGTGGGTCATGAATGCCAAGGAATCGATGTGGCCCGCCATCATGAAGGGCACCGGCCCCGGCGGCGCGCCCTTCGAGCACTCGATGCATGTCCGTGATGATGGGACCGCACTCGCAATCACGGACGTCCTAAAGCACAGCGAGGACGATACGGCCATCTCTATCTGGGACGGCGCGTGGGACGGCAAGGAGCATAAGTCGTCGGACGGTTCGGCGATGGCGTTCCAGCGAGTCGATGCCACCCGCTTCAAGGATCGGTGGTCAAACGCCAAGGGCGACACCGGCGAGGACACCTGTAGCTTCTCCGAGCGCGGGATGAAGCTTACGTGCCGGGGATCGACGACGCCCAAGGGAGGAACGCGAGCCTCCTATGTGGAGGTACTGGACCGGATTCCATCGCGCCTCACCGTCACTGCCGCCGACGGAAAGGAATACACGTCGATGCAGGGCCTGTGGGTGGAGAATTTCGAAGAGTCCAACTTCGGCGCGCGGGGCACGCCGTTCAAATACCATGCCCAGGAAGTGACGATGGACGACGGCAAGACGCTGACCTTTTCCGATGTGATCGTCCGGACCGACGGCAAAGCCTCCAAGCACACCTGGTCGAGCAGTTGGGAGGTGCCCGGCAACTGGCCTAACGGCTACGTAATGACTTACCAGCACCTCGAGCACAACCTGATCCGCGATCACTGGGTCTCGCCCAACGGGGTCAATGGCGGCGACACCTGCAGTTTTTCCGACGGGGGAAGGAAGATGCGCTGCTACGGCTACAACCAGCCTCCGGGCGGCAAGTGGAACGATCTGCTCGAAGTGTCGGATAGGGTCGACTGAAGGGGATGCCCGGCCATTCAGGGGTTAACCGACAGCTACGGACGAGTGGCGAGCGCCGGGCGAAGCTCACCCTCGGTCGGCCAACAGCTCGGCCACTTGGCGGAACGCGCTATTCGCCGCGGGCACGCCACAGTAGATTGCGCTTTGAAGGACAGTCTCCTTGATCAGATCCGGCGGCGTTCCGTGGTCGAGAGCGGCCGCAACATGGAGCCTGAATTCTTCCGGTCGATTGAGTGCGACCAGCATCGCTATGGTAATCAGCCGGCGCGTGTCGCGGTCCAGTCCAGGCCGCGTCCAGATCTCGCCCCACGCCACGCGCGTAATGAGATCCTGGAATTCCCGGGTGAGAGGCGTGGCTTCGCTGATCGCGCGGTCGACATGGGCGTCGCCCAGAACGGCTCGCCGCATCCGCATGCCCAGTTCGCGACGTTCGGCTTCATCCATCGGCGTGGTTCCTCGACAGGGTGGCGGGTCCGGCCTTGCCGGCGCATCGCCGCTCGAAGACGAAGCGCCGGACTTGCGCTAATCAGTAGTCATGCGCGGGGCTTCGCGCCAGGAGTCATCTGTGGTCGCTTGCAGCTAGTAACGAAGGGAGAGGGCAATGATCGAGCTCTTTCACGCGCACACGCCCAACGTCTACAAGGTGGTGATCGCACTCGAGGAGACGGCGATCCCTTACCGGATCACGCCGATTGACCTGCCGGCCCGACAACAAAAATCGGCGGCGTTCCTCGAGGTCAATCCCAACGGCCGGGTGCCCGCCATCATCGACGATGAGCCCTTGGGCGGCGGCGAGCCCATGCCGATTTTCGAGTCCGGCGTCATATTGCTTTACCTCGCCGAAAAAAGCGGCCGCTTTTTGCCGAAAGCCGTCCGCGAACGCTACGAGGTGCTGCAATGGTTGCAGTGGCAGATGGCGGGCTTCGGCCCGATGCTGGGACAGGCCAACCATTTTCTCTCGATGGCATCCGAACCGGTGCCCTACGCGATTGAGCGTTATCGCGCCGAGGCGGCGCGGCTCTACGGCGTACTCGACCGACGCCTAGAGGGCCGCGAGCATATCTGCGGCGCATACTCCATCGCCGACATGGCGTGCTGGCCGTGGGTGCTCTACCGTGACTACCATCGGCAGCATCTTGAGGACTATCCCAATGTTGCACGCTGGTTCGCCCTGATCGCCGAGCGTCCAGCGGTTCGGCGCGTAATGGAAACCGCCTTCATCCCGACGCCGGCCGAGGTCATGGCGATGGCCGCGAAGCGCCGCTTAGCGGCCGGGAGCTGAGTCTCGCGACGATGATGTGGTCGAAGGACGTCAAAAGCTGGAGATCACTTTAGGCTTTTGCTGCTGGTTGTGTGATTTCGTCCGCACGGTATTCCGCGGATATCAGCTTTGGCTCGTGCGAAGCGCGAACGATTTTGCTCCTGTCCAACCAATCGCGCAGCCGTTCGAGATAAATAAAGATGACAGGCGTAGTATAAAGCGTAAGCAACTGGCTTACGAGAAGCCCGCCGACCACGGCGAGCCCGAGCGGCCGGCGCAGCTCCGATCCCGCGCCTTGCCCGAGCATCAGGGGTACGCCGCCAAGCAGGGCGGCTACGCTCGTCATCAAGATCGGCCGAAAGCGCAGAAGACAGGCCTTATGAATTGCGGTGGTCGGTGAATCGCCATCGACACGCGTCGCGCGGATGGCGAAATCGACCATCATAATGCCGTTCTTTTTGACGATACCGATAAGCAGGATAACGCCGATCAATGCTATTACCGACAAATCGTAGTGCGCGATAATCAGCATAAGCAGCGCCCCAACACCCGCCGATGGTAGCGTCGATAGGATCGTTAGGGGATAAATGTAGCTCTCATACAGCACTCCCAAAATGACATAGACCGCAACGATCGCCGCGGCGATGAGGTATGGCTGACTGGCTAGGGAGGCCTGAAATGCCTGAGCGGTACCTTGGAAGGTTCCATGTAATGTCGGCGGAGCACCTATTTGCGCTTGCTCACGTTCAATCGCCGTCACCGCATCGCCCAGCGCCGCTCCATTAGCGAGGTTGAAGGATAGGGTAACGGCAGGAAATTGTCCTTGGTGATTGATCGAGAGGGAGGAAATTGGCCTTGTGTCCGTTTTGACGAAGGCGGAGAGCGGCACCAACTGCGCGTTCATTGGCGACTTGACATAAATGCTGTCCAAGTACCTGACGTCTTTCTGCATGACCGGCGAAATCTCAAGAACCACATTGTACGTATTGAGTTGCGTATAGTACTGGGCCACTTGTCTCTGCCCGAACGCATCATAGAGCGTGTCGTCGATCAGTTGCGGTTGGATTCCGAAACGCGCGGCTTGGTCCCGATTGATCGTCAGAGTCGCGGTGGTGGCCAGCGTTTGCTGATCGCTGACCACATCCCGCAGGGTTGGAATCGTCTTCAGTTTGGACAGTACCCGCGGCGCCCACTCATTCAGTTCTTCGAGACTGGCATCTTCGAGCGTGTATTGAAATTGGGTTCGGCTCGCTCGTCCGCCGACGGTGATGTCCTGGTTGGCTTGCAGATAAAGGCTTACGCCTACTACGTTAGCTAGCTCAGGCCGTAACCGATCGATGATCTCCATTGCCGTTGCGGTACGTTCGCTCCGAGGCTTCAGGCCGATGAAGAAGCCGCCCGAATTGCCCGCCCGACTTCCGAAACCAATGATAGATCCATAGGTCGCGACGTCGGGGTCACGCGCGATAATATCGCCGAGCGCTCCACGCAACCTGACGAGCTCGGCAAAAGACACGTCCTGTGCCGCATCGAACGAACCATTGATTGCGCCGGTATCCTGCTGAGGAAAGAAGCCTTTCGGGATGTACACATACAACCCGATGGAGCTCGCCACCATCAAGAGAAAGATAGAGAACGTCACTCGGCGGCGATCGAGAGCGATTACCAGGGTCCGTTCGTAGAAGGCGAGAATCGCTTTATAGGTTCGGTCGATGACCGTATAGCCTCGCTGTTGCTCGTAGGAAGCATGCCTCAGGTATCGCGAGCACAGCATCGGCGTCAATGTAAGCGAAACGATGGCCGAAATGAGAATTGTCGTGCTTACGCATATGGCGAATTCTCGGAATAGACGTCCGATCACACCGCTCATAAGCAACAATGGGATGAAGACCGCCACCAATGAAAGACTCATGGAAACGATCGTGAAGCCGATTTCCTTGGAGCCTTGCAATGCCGCGGCCTTTGGCTGCATCCCATTTTGAATATGCCGATAGATGTTTTCGAGCATCACTATCGCGTCATCGACGATAAAACCAACCGAGATGGTCAGCGCCAAGAGTGAAAGATTGTCGATGCTGTAGCCGAGCACGTACATCGCGGCGAACGTGCCGACGAGGGACAGCGGTATTGCAAGGGTCGGGATAAGTGTGGCCGACGAATTCTGAAGAAAGAGCCATATAACAATGACAACTAGCGTTATCGAAGCAAAAAGTGAGAGTTGAACATCGGCCACCGATGTACGGATCGTCTGCGTGCGATCTACGATGGGGAATAGATGAATCGAGGGTGGGATAGCAACCAGTAAATCCGGCAGCACGGTTCGGATCCGTTGGACCGTATCAATAACATTGGCATTCGCTTGTTTGAAGATGACGAGTTCGATGCCGCGCTTTCCGTTCTGTTCCCAAGCGCCAAGCCTAGTGTTCTCCGCGCCGGCGACCGCCCTGCCGATATCGCGAACCCGGATCGGCGCTCCGTCGTGATACGCGAGAACGAGATCTTCGAACTGTTCCGCTTTCGTGATTTGGTCGTTGTCATAGATCGTGAAGGACCTGTCGGTCCCATCGAAGAGCCCCTTGGGCGAATTGGTCGTCGCCGCAGCAATGACGCTTCGCACGTCTTCCAAGCCGAGGCCCGCGGCCGCCAGCCTCACGGGGTCTACCTGCACACGAATAGCGGGCTTTTGTTGTCCGGCTATCATCACCTGAGCCACGCCTGAAACCTGAGAAAGGCGTTGCGCGATGACGTTCTCGGTGTAGTCGTCGACCACGGTTAGTGGAAGTACGTCTGATTGCAAAGCGAAGATCAAGATCGGCGAATCGGCCGGATTCACCTTTGTATAGCTGGGCGGAGACGGTAAGTTTCGCGGTAGCTGACCGCCAGCTCGGGTGATCGCAGCCTGAACGTCCTGCGCTGCTGCGTCGATATTTCGATCGAGTTCAAACTGGATCGTTATAGAAGTGGATCCCAGAACGCTTGACGACGTCATTTGCGTGACGCCCTCGATTTGCGAAAATTGCCGCTCCAGTGGCTGAGCGATTGTTGACGCTGTCGTCTCTGGACTGGCGCCGGGTAGGGCTGCAGTCACCTGAATTGTTGGAAAGTCCACATGCGGAATCGGCGCGACCGGAAGGAACGGATATGCGGCCATGCCGGCCAATAGGATCGTCATCATCAGTAATGAAGCGGCGACCGGATGGTGGATCGAGAACACCGAGATGTTCACGGCCCGATCCCCGCGTTGGTGCCTTTGATAGGCGCGGATGTTCGCACAATGCGGGACCCGGGCTGGAGGCGCGATTGGCCACCGACTACGACTTCATCGTCGACGGTCAGTCCTTGCGATACGATGACTAGGTCACCGCCCACTTCGATCGTTTCAACTGGTTGTACCGTAACCGTCGCGTCGGGTCGTACAACGAATGTGAATAGGCCGTTCGGCCCCCGCTGGACGGCCACAGCGTCCAGAGTTAGTGCGTTCCGTTCGACGGCGAGCAGCAGCCGCGTATTCACGAACAGCCCCGGCCATAACGACTCGTCTTTGTTCGGGAAGGTTGCTTTGAGATGAATTGTACCCGTGGCCTGATCGACCATGTTGTCGATGGTAAGTAATCGACCATTGTCCAACTGGTCATTCTCATCGCGATTAAACGCGGTGACCGGGAGAGCTCCCAGTTTCATGGCCCTCATCACCGCGGGAAAATTGTCGGCAGGGAGTGTGAAGACTACGGAGATCGGTTGTACCTGAGAAATGTTTGCGAGGCCGATCTGGTCGGCGGCGTGGACCATATTGCCAACGTCCAGTTGACGCAGGCCTAGTCGTCCATCGATCGGAGCGGTAATCCTGGTGTAGCTGAGTTGGACGGCAGCGTTCTCGATCTGCGCCTGATCCGCCTGCACCGCCGCTTCGAGCTGTGCCACGTTGGCTTGCTGCGTATCCAGCGTCTGTTTGCTGACAAATTGATTCTTTCCCAGCGCTTGATTTCGAGCGAGGTCGCGTCGCGCGTTGCCAAGCAGCGCCTCATCCTGTGCCTTTCTGGCTACCGCCTGATCGAGCATCGCTTGGTAGGGCCGAGGATCAATCTCAGCCAAGAGATCGCCAGCCTTGACGTCCTGGCCTTCCTCGAAGAGTACCTTATCGAGGGTTCCATCGACCCGTGCCTTGAGCATGACCGAGTTAAATGCCCGTACGACACCAAGTCCGCGGCGATAGATGGGAACGTCGCGTCGAACCGGGTGGGTCGTTATGACGGGGATCGGGAAACTTGCAGCGGGATCCGCTGGCGCATTTGTTTGGGTGTTGCGGACTGCCAGCACCACCCCACCAGCGAGAGCGATCATTGCAAGAGACAATATCGTCTTACTGTAGCGGAAAAGGGGTTTACCGGACTGGACGAATTTCGCCGCCGTTGCTTTCTCCATCGAGCCGATTGTCGGGGTGCGATGCTACCAATTCCATTCCACGGCTCGTCCGGCGGTTCACGATAGGTTATCCGCTGTTGGCGGCCGCGGCGAGGCCGGCCACGCGCCCGAAGAAAGTCCCTTCGCCTAGCGAGAGCCCTGTCGAGTGATAGAACGGGGTGGAAATCCCCGCCGCAACTCGGCCCGCGGCGTACAGTCCCGAAATAGGGTTGCCGTCGCCGTTCAATACCTCTGCCCTGGCGTTTGTCGATAAGCCGCCCAGGGTGAAAAAGGGAAAATAGACGTCCTTGACCGACGCTTTGAGCGCCGTGAACGGCGGCTGGTCAAGCGGCCGCACGTGCAGCTTTTCTTTATGGAAGAAGGGATCCTCGCCCTTGGCCGCGTAGTGGTTGTAGATCTCGACAGTCCGTTGCAGGGCCGGTTCCGGGATGCCGATGGCGCGCTCGATTTCGGCGATAGTATTCGCCTGAGCGGCGACTGAGTCGCCTTTGAACCTCCCTCGGTCGGGCTGAATTCCGTTCAATGCGGGCGCGTCCAGAATCAAGTGGGCGATTCCGCGTTGCGTGCGGACGATCGTGGTGCCGATGTGGCCATAATAGGCGTCCTCATAGACGAAACGCTGGCCCTGCGCATTGACGAGAATGCCGTCCTTTCGCGAGAGCGGCGGGTATAGGTTGAAGTAGGCGACGGCACCGTCCATTCGTTCGAGCACTGCACCACCGGCCAGAGCGGCGCGGTGGCCCCAGCCGTCGTTTGCACCGACGTCGATCGGGGTGTTGTCGAGGAATTGCGGCGTATAGAGAGCCACCATGTCGCGGTTGTTCGCGAAGCCGCCCGTGGCCAGAATGACGCCCCGCCGGGCGCGGAACGATTTTACGACGCCGTCGACCTGTGCCAGCACACCGTCGACGCGTCCGTCGGCGCCGATCGCCAGTCGCTGGGCGTCGGCGGCGAGGAGTTGGGTCGCGCCCGATTTACGAGTTGCGTCGAGCAATAGCTTCTGAAGTACTTTGCCGCCATTGAGGGAACTGCCGGTCGCCGCCATGTGGCCGCGCTGGGCAGGCCTAACGATCTCGCGGAACGGGTAGGATCGCTCCTCGCTGGAGAAAAACAGTCCCCCGGGTTCGGTCCGCACGAGTGTGTCGCTCGGCCAAGAATCGTTGGACAGCCGCCCGCCGAACGGAAGTCCGACCTCGGCGAGCCAGTCGTAATGCTCCGGACTTCTCTCGCAATATGCGCGGATCTTGTCCTCAGCCGGTGCCGGCTGATAGAGGGCCGTCAGGAACTTCGCCATGTCCTCCGGCGTGTCCTTGACCCCGAGCTGTTGCTTCAGCTTGGTTCCTCCGCCAAGGTAGAAGACGCCTCCATGGGATTCGTTCGCCGCCGCGCTCGCGCGATCGAGCACCAAGACGCTGACGCCAGCGCGGACGGCCTCATGCGCGGCGGCGCCGCCTGAGACACCGAATCCGACGATGATCACGTCGAATTCCTGATCCCACTTCTGGACCCGGACCGGCTGTGCGGCTGCCACGAGCGTCGGCGCGACCGCGGCGCCAGCGATGCTGGCGACGCCAGCCTGCAAGACTTGACGTCGATGGAACTCCGTCTTGCCGCCGGTCGGCATTGAAATCCCCTATTCTCCTTTGGGCATCATAGCTCGGCACCCTCTGAGGGAGGATTATCTACCCTTCTTGCCTACACAACAAAGAAGCGGGAGGGGCGCCTCGCCAAATGGCAGGTAGCAGGCTCTGCCGCCTCGACGGGTCAGTTTGTGCGCTGTTCGGCGCAGAATCTAAAGACTTGATTGGGCCCAATTGGCGGCATGGATGGCAGCGTGAGCGAATCTCTCGGCAACCGGATCTTCCACATTGAGAACGCTGATCCAAAGAGTACAATAGCATGCCGGCAAGGCTACTGAGGGACACGCGTCGGACGGCATATCCAATGACGACTTCAGTGGCGCTGCGACGCTGAGGGAAGGTTGTGCCCTCATTTTGGCCGAGCAGGGAGTTTGGTCCCATGACGCATCGCGCCCGATCACGTACGCTGCCGGGTAAGGGCATCGAGGGAGGGGAAAAGCCGGGTAACCCGACGGACGAGACCTTTGGACGAGGTTCCTCAGTGCTGAGCTTTAGGGCCGCTTCAACCGAGATTAGCGATCGCGGCTCCCAACCCGTCAGCATCCCAAGCAGGACTCGTCGCCTCGACGACGTTGACCTGAATCTCGATGCAGTCAACCCATCGGATAGACAATCGAGGAAACGCGGAGATTCCGTGGAGGCCCGGAAGGAAGATTCGAGCAGCGACTTGCCTTATCTTCTGAGTACGCTGAAGCAGTTATTCAGTTCTCAAGGAATTATATACGCCGATATCGCTCTGCAATTGAATGTAAGTGAGTCGACCGTTAAGAGATATCTTGCTGGGCGGGGACTATCTGCACAGATACTTGAGCGTCTTTGTCGAGTACTGGATCTCGGTCTCGCTGATGTGGCCGATATCATGCTTCAGAAGCAGAACCGAAAGGCGACGCGACTTTCGAGCGAGCAGGAATTCGAACTCACCCGTGACTGCTTCACCTCTTTTGTCTTCTATCTATTGCGATGCGGTTGGACCCCTCGAGAGATTCAGGAAGAATTTCAGCTGTCGGAGGCGGAAACCGTGCTCTATCTCACCCGGCTGGACCATCTGCGACTGATCAGCCTGCTTCCGCACAACCGTATCCGTCTGCTCACGGTCCGTGACCCCGAATGGCAGCGCGGTGGCCCGATGCAAAGACTATTCGACGCGTTTATCAGGCAAGAATTCACGTCGTTGAATTATCTTGATCCTAAGGTTCTCAGCGGATTGGAAACACTCAAATTGTCCGGGGCGTCGTTAGTTCATCTCAAAGATATGATCGCTGAGTTTACCGAGAGAGTGCAGCGGCTCGCAGAAAGCGATCAGAGGCTAAGACACAAACAAACCTCGTGGTATTCGGTCTTACTGGCCGCGCGGCCCGTCGACCCGGCTGCTCTACGGGGCCGGGGGTAGGGTCGCTCCGCGAGCCGCGGTTTCATTGTTGGATCCCGCTTCCGCTGGCCAATATCAGGTCCCGTGGTTGGCCGCGGCGTTGACGCCTGCAATTCGGCCAAACAGCGTGCCTTCGGCAATCGATAATCCGCTGGTGACGTAAATCGGAGCCGGAATTCCGGCGGCAACACGACCGGCGGCATAAAGGCCCGGGATGGGGTTGCCGTCGCCGTTCAGCACTTCGGTCCGAACATTGACCCTGAGCCCGCCCAGCGTGAAGAAAGGGAAATAGACGTCTTTCACCGACGCCTTAAGCGCCGTGAACGGCGGTTGGGTCAGCGGCCGGAGATGTCTCGGGTTTTTGTGGAACAGCGGGTCCTCACCCCTGGCAGCGAAGCGGTTATAGAGTTCGACCGTGCGCTGCAAGGTCAGTTCCGGCAGGCCAATGGCGCGTTCGACATCGGCGATCGTGGGCGCCTGTGCCGCGACCACGGGGCCGCGACCCGGGGTCCGCGGCCCCTCGGCCGCGTCGATGTCGCCGAGCGCCGGGGCGTCGAGGATCAGGTGCGCCACGCCCTGCTGCGCTTGGACGATGGCGTTGCCGATTCTGCCGTAATAGGCATCTTCATGGATGAAGCGCTGGCCCTGAGCGTTGACCAGCAGGCCCTCCTTGCGTGACAGCGGCGGGTATAGGTTGAAGTAGGCGACCGCGCCGTCCATGCGCTCAAGCGCTGCACCTACCGCCTGGCCGGCGCGATGTCCCCACCCGCCAATTCCTCCGACATCGATCGGCGCACAGTCCAGGAACTGCGGCGTATAGACCGCCGCCATGTCGCGATTGTTGGCGAAGCCACCAGTGGCCAAGATTACGCCGCGTCGAGCGCGGAAGGACAGGACCTTGCCGTCGACCGCGGCCAGTGCGCCTTCGACGCGTCCGTCGGCGCCCACCGCCAGGTTCTTGACGTCCGCCGTCGGAAGCTGTGTCGCTCCGGCTTGGCGGGTCACCTCAAGTAAAAGCTTCAGCAGCGTCTTGTCGGCGCTGTGCCCCTCGACCGGCACATGCCCGCGCTGCGCGGGTTTGACGATCTCGCGATAGGGCCAGGATTGCTCCTCGCCGGAAAAATACAGCCCTCCGCCATCTTCAATTGGCAAGGAGTCGTCGAAGAGCCTATCGCCAAAGCGAATGCCCAGCTTGACCAGCCATTCGTAATGCTCGGGACCACGCTCCGAGAAGACTCTAATCTTGTCCTCGGCCGGCGCCGGAGCATAGGCCGCCATCAGGAACTTGAACATGTCCTCGGGCGAGTCCTCGACCTTCAGCGCGCGCTGCAACGCCGTCCCGCCGCCAAGATAGAAATATCCGCCATGCGATTCGCTGGCGGCTGCGCTGGGAGGATCGAGGATCAGAACCTTGGCGCCGGCTTTCAGCGCCTCGTACGCGGCTGCACGGCCGGACACGCCGAAGCCGATCACGATCATGTCGAATTCGTGGTCCCACCGCCTGACATGCGCCGGCGGTTCGGCCAGCGCCGGCAGCGGCCCCGCAGCCGCGCCAGCGAGCGCCGCCGAGCCTGCTCGGAGCAGCCGCCGTCG
>DASRBG010000034.1:0-49720 GCA_035653735.1 Gemmataceae bacterium | reverse complement strand
CAAAAACACCCGGAGCGCATTCTGGAGGCGGCGGTGCGGCGCATGGTGCCGCGCAACAAGCTGGGCCGGCAGCAGATGACCAAGCTGAAGGTTTATGCCGGCTCGTCGCACCCGCACCAGGCGCAGCAACCCGTGGAATTTAAGCTGGTTCCGTAGGTGCCGCGAGCCGAGCGGCACATTGAAAGCCCCGCTCGGCTCGCGGGGCCTACTTTTGGAGAGCGATCGTGGCTGATCCCAAGACCAAGAAAACCTATTACCTGGGCACCGGGCGCCGGAAGACATCCGTGGCCCGCGTCCGACTGAGCGAAGGCAACGGCCAGATCATCATCAACGGCCGTGGACTCGACGAGTATTTCACCGAAGAAAAGGACCGAAGTTCCGTTACCGGGCCGCTCAATCTCACCGAGATGCGCAACCGCCTGGACGTGTCGGTCAAGGTGGAGGGCGGCGGCATCACCGGCCAGGCTGGCGCCGTCACTCAGGGCCTCGCTCGCGCCCTCAAGGAGATGTTCGGTCTGACGACATCGCAACAGGAAGCCGCCGACGGCACCGATGTCGTTAGCAGCATGGCCAAGAAGCTGCGCGATTCGCACTTCCTGACCCGCGACAGCCGCATGAAGGAACGCAAAAAATACGGCCGCAAAGGCGCACGGAAGAGCTTTCAGTTCTCCAAGCGTTAGCGTGTTTGCGTGGTGTTCTCCTTGGGAGTGCGGGCATCTTGCCCACACAGTTCGGGCGGCACGCTCGCGCTCCCAAGCAGGGTGCACCGCCGTTACTTGACGACCGCCGGGGCCGTCACGATAATCAACGCTGAGTTCGGCTTCGGCCGAATTCACGCCCAGCCTCCACGGGCGCTCGCCGCATGCCGGTTTTCACCGGAGGGGACATGCGCGAGAGGGCATCCATAGAGTTGGTGAAGACTCGCCGCGAACGGTCTCGCGCCGCGCGGCTTCCTCGCAACCTTCTCTCTTCAGGAGGCGGTATGTCTCTTCTTGCGCGTTCTCTCCGCCTGGGATACGTTCTGACACTCTCCCTCATCCTCTTGCTGCTTCTCAACCCACAACACTCGCAAGGGCAGTTCCGCAACAATATGCCCGGCGCACCTCTGGTGCCGCCCGCGGTAAACCCCGCCCCCGCGTTTGCGTTCGGGGGATTCGGCGGCTTCGGATTTAATGGCTTCGGCTTCGCGGGCTTCCCCGTTGTGGGTATCCCCGTTATTCCCGTCCCCGCTTTTGGTATCGCCGGCTTTAATGGGTTCGGCGGTCTTGGCTTTAATGGATTTGGTTTTAACGGGTTTGGGATGTTTCCCGGTGTCGGCCTCAACGGTTTCGGCTTGCCGGCGTTCGGCTTCAATGGTTTCGGTTTCAATGGTTTCGGCTTCAATGGTTTCGGTTTCAACGGCTTGGGTTTTAACGGCTTGGGTTTTAACGGCTTCGGTTTCAACGGGTTTGGCTTCAACGGCTTCGGTTTTAATGGTTTTGGTTTCAATCGGTTTGGCTTGCCGGGGTTTGGCTTCGCCGGTTTGCCCGCTTTCGCTCTTGGTCTCCGCTTTCCCGGTGGCGCCATCAATATCGGCATCGCGGGGGTTCCGGCGATTGGCGCGGGCGGCTTCGGGCGTTTTCCCATTGTCGGCGGCTTTGCCGGCAAGGGCCTCGGCGGCTTTAACGGCGGCAACGGCCTGTAAGATTCGCATTGCCGTCTTCTCCGATGGACGGTAAGATCACGCCGCTTTTCTCCGGACCAGCGTGGGCCGGAGCAGCGCCTTTCAGGGAAGAAAGGGGCGCAAAAACGTGCAGATCACCGTCACGCAATTGGCGGAACTGGTGCAGGGGCGCGTTCACGGCGAGGAGCGAATGATCGTCGCCGCCCGCCCCATGAACGAAGCCGGTCCCAACGACATCACCTTCATCGAAAGTGACCGCAACCTCCGTTACCTGAAGAAATGCCGCGCCTACACCGCCGTCGTCCCTCCCGCGCTGCTCGTTCGCCGTCAGGAATTGCTCAGTTCCGACGGCACTCCCCTGACGCTGATCGAAGTCAACGATCCGCTGACGGCTTTCGTCGCCATTGTCCGGCATCTGCACGCCCAATGCGTCGAGCCGCCGCCGAGCATCGATCCTCGCGCAGTTATACATTCGTCTGCTCAGGTCGGGACCGATGCGGCGCTGTATCCGTTTGTGGTGATCGGCGAAGGCAGCATTTTGGGGGCGCGGTGCCGGCTGTACAGCGGCGTCGTCGTCGGCCGAAATTGCCGGCTCGGCGATGATGTTGTTTTGCACCCTCATGTCGTCCTCTACGACGGCACCATCCTGGGCGATCGCGTCATTGTCCATGCCAACGCCGTTCTCGGCGCGGACGGTTTCGGCTACCGTTTTCAGGGCGGCAAGCACGTCAAGATGCCGCAGTTTGGCACCGTCGAAATCGGCGATGATGTGGAAATCGGCGCCGGCACGACGATCGATCGCGGCACCTTCCAGGCCACCCGCATCGGCGCGGGAACCAAAATCGACAATCTGGTGCAGATCGGCCACAATTGTCAGATCGGCAAGCACAACCTGTTTGTCAGTCAGGTGGGCATCGCCGGCTCATGCAGCACCGGCGATTATGTGGTGATCGCCGGACAGGTCGGCGTGTCCGATCACGTCCACATCGAGGATCGCGCCATCATCGGTGCTCGTTCCGGCGTCGTCCGCGACGTGCCGGCCGGCGAACGCATGTTGGGCGCGCCCGCCCGTCCCGAGAGCGAAGAAAAGCGCATCCTGCTCAGCCTGGGAAAACTGCCGGAGGTGTGCCGAGATGTCCGACAAATGAAGCAGCAACTCGGACTTGATCGAGGCGCGGCGTGATGGTGACAAGGTGACAAGGTGACAAGGTGATGAGAAAACGGGGCGGCGATGTAAGCAAATCAACAAAGGATGTAGGCAAATTCCGAGAGAGAGACGGTAATCCGGCGAATTTTTCACCCTGTCACCCTGTCACCCTGTCACCTTGTCATCCTGTAGGTTTGCTCGCCGGCTGGGGGCGGTTTCCTCTCGCCTTCGCTCACAAGGCACGAAGCGTGGGATTGCCGGTCGTCTGTGTGGGAATTCGCGGCGAGGCGTCGCCGGAATTGGTCCCGTTGGTGCAGCGTTTCTACTGGACTCGGCCGACGCAGTTGGGGCGCATGATCCGCTCGTTCAAACGCGAGGGCGTCGAGCAGATCGTCATGGCCGGCAAGATCCACAAAGCGAATTTGTTGCATCGACCGTGGAAACTACTGACGCTGCTGCCGGATTGGCGAACCGTGTGCTGGTGGTATTTTCGCAAGCGTTGCGATAACCGCGATGATACGCTGCTGTTGTCGATCATTGACGAGTTTGGCCGAGATGGACTTCGTTTTGAAAGTGCCCTCAAGCTTTGTCCGGAGCTGCTCGTGAAAGCCGGAGTTCTGACGCGCCGTCCCCCATCCGTCCACGAAGAGCGAGACATCGCTTTTGGTTGGGAACTGGCCAAGGAAATGGGCCGGCTCGACATTGGCCAATCCGTGGCTGTCAAGGAACGAGCTGTTCTCGCCGTCGAAGCGATCGAGGGGACCGATCGCGCGATCCTCCGCGCCGGCGAATTGTGTCGGGCCGGCGGTTTCGTCGTGGTCAAGACGGCCAAGCCGCAACAGGACATGCGCTTTGATGTGCCGACCATCGGCTGCACGACGGTCGAGAGCTTGCATCGCGCCGGAGGCCGGGTCCTCGCGATCGAAGCCGGCAAAACCATTGTTCTCGATCAAGAACAAACGCTCGCCCTGGCCGATCGCTATGGCATCACGATTGTCGCACTGAATGATCTGCCGCCGGAGGCCGGCAATTAGCGGTCAGAAAAGTAGCTAGCGCGAAAAAGTTCCTATATAGTGTATTTGAGGTTTTCGTTGGACAAACCAATGAGGATCGCTGATCGCTAATCGCTGAACATTGAACCCGAACGCAGTCGCAATATGGGTACCATGACGTTTCAACTCCCGGCCAGCCTTTCCGCGGATGCCGCTCGGGAGTTGAAGCGTACTTGCATGGCCGGCGGTCCCGACAACATGCCCTGGCCGAGCGAATTGCACTTCACACCCGAGCAACTGAAAGTTAGTCGGATCGTTGACGAAAGCGGCTATTTGCTCGTGCCGTGGCAGATCGACGGCGGCGGGCTGCTGATGGGCACGTCCGCCACACTCATCGAACGCGATCGTCCTTATAACCTCCTCGTCGAATTGGCCCGCGGCAAAGTCAACCAAGTTCGTTGCCAGGCGTTTGACTGGCGGGCCGGCGGCCTGGTCCTGTCGCCGGAATTGGAGAAACAGATCCGCGACGCCAGCTTGACCTTTGCCCATGCCGTTGCGGGCGTTCCTCCCGAAGAGTCCGGCGAACATGCCCAAATCGGTCTCAATCTTGCTTACCGGGCCGCCCAGCAGTTGGTGTCGGCTTACGTTTCTCAGGTCTTTCAAATCCGCCACCAGCGACAAGCTCGACTCGATTCCACGATCGCCTGCCGTCTGGATAGAACACCTCCGCCGGCCAACCTCACGCCGGAGCTGATCGCCAGCTTCAACAGCGTGAGCTTGCCTTTTTCGTGGAACCAGATCGAGAATGAGGAAGCGACCTATCGCTTCGAGGAATCCGACGCTCTGGTGGACTGGGCGCAGAAGCATCAACTGGAAATCTCCGCCGGTCCCCTCATCGATTTCTCGTCGGCGCAGCTGCCGGCCTGGTTGTGGCTGTGGGAACGCGACCTGACCGGCATGGCCTCGTTCATGTGCAAGTTCGTCGAGACGACCGTGCGGCGCTATCGCAATCGCATCCGCCGCTGGCAGCTGACGGCTGCCAGCAATTGCGGCAGCGTGTTGTCGCTTTCGGAGGACGATCTGCTCGCGCTGACTTACCGACTGGCCGACTCTGCCCGGCACATTGATCCCTCGCTTGAGCTGGTTGTCGGCATCGCTCAGCCCTGGGGCGAGTATATGGCCCAGAGCGAGCGCACCCATTCGCCGTTCATCTTCGCCGATACGCTCATTCGCTCCGGCCTGAGCCTCGCCGCGTTGGACATTGAGCTGATCATGGGCATGGCGCCGCGGGGCAGCTATTGCCGCGATCTGTTGGAAATCTCGCGTCTGCTCGATTTGTACGCATTACTGGGCGTGCCGCTGCGCGTGACGCTCGGCTATCCGTCTTCCGCCCAAACCGACCCGGACGCCGATCCGGATTTGCACGTTGAAGGTGGTCATTGGGGCAGCGGCTTCAACCCCGAAGTACAGGCAGAATGGGCCGCCGAGGTGACAGCCCTTGTCTTGTGCAAGCCCTATGTCCAGGGGGTGCAGTGGTCCCACTTCCGCGACGCTGAGCCGCATCAATTCCCCCACTGTGGCCTCGTCGATTCGCACGATCAAGTCAAACCCGCCTTGCAGAGACTCCGCGAAATCCGCCAGACGCATCTGAAATAAGGAAACGCTCCCTTGCTTGCGCTACTGGCTGGTGTCCGGCCGATTCGCGTTCTATTCTTTTCTTGATGAACAAACTACTCTTTCCAACCGATCGCTGGACGCGCTTCCTCCTGGCGCCCGCTCTTGTGTTTATTGCCACACTTGCGGATCGCAATTATCAGACGGACTTGTGGCATCATCTCGCGCGAGGCCGCGCCATCGTCACGGAAGGCCGGCTGCTCGATGAGGATCGTTTCACGTACACGGTCAACGGCCAGCCGCTACAGGACGTGAACTGGGGCTGGCAAGTACTGTTCTATCGGTTGTACACGGTCGGCGGACTGTCACTGGTCCAGACGGTGAACTCGGCCATCCTGGCCGTGATGACGGCGGTCCTGGTCGTACTGGCCTGGCGGCGCTCCGGATCGTTGATTGCCGCTGGGACCGCGGGCATCTTTGCCTTTTTTGGTTTGTGGCAGCTGCTCGTTATTCGCCCGCAGACGCTTTCCCTGCTGTTATTTGTTCTTCTTTACGGCTTCCTGGAGGAAGCGGGTCGCCGCCGCTGGTTGTTGCTCGTGCCGCCCCTCATCATGATGGTCTGGGTCAACGTTCATGGCGGCTTCCCCATTGGGTTGGTGTTGATCGGCGGCTACGTGGCGGCTCACGCGATCGAGCAATGGTTGGCCGGCCCCCAGCGTAAGCAAGGAGAGCTATCTTCCTGGCTCCTGTGTCTTCCGTGCAGCGTCGCCGCCACCCTCGTCAATCCATACGGCTGGCGCGTCTATGAATACGTGGCTCGGACCTCCAAGGCGGCTTCCGGCCGGCACATCGACGAATGGCTGCCGCCGAGCTTGGATCTGCTGACCGGCAAAATTTGGGCACTGTCGCTGCTGCTTTTGCTCATCGGTTTCGCTTTTTCGCGGCGTCGTCCGACGGTGCGGGAGATTTGCGTGCTCTGTTGTTTTCTGCCGCTGGCGTGCGGCTCCGTTCGGATGGTGGCTTGGTGGCTCTTGATCTGCACTCCGATCCTCGCCGCCCAACTAACGGATTTGTGGCCGCGCTTACGACAATACGATCTGAGCGACGATCAACCCTCTTTCGGGAACGTTCTCGCCTGCGGCGTTCTCGTCTTTGTGATGGTCCTCAGCTTGCCCTGGCTGGAAGCGTTCAATCCCGTTTTGTCCCGCCCCGAGCGATCGCATCGAACGGAGACGGATTTGCAAGCGCTGGCCGACCGCCTCCGTGCCGAGGGACGCGAGGGACGCATCTTTACGCGATTTGCTTGGGGCGAATACATGGCTTGGAGCTTATCACCCCATTTCACCGTCTTCATGGATGGACGCATCGAGATCATCCCGGACGAGGTTTGGCAGCAAGACGGAGCAGTGACGCGCGGCCGGGCCGACTGGCAAGAAATTCTCGATACCTACGATGTGGATTATCTTGTGCTCGATGCGAGCGGCTATCATCATGATTTGTTGCCGTTGGTGGAAAGTAGCTGTGTGTGGCGGCAGGTGTGCCGGTGCGGGGATGCCGTCCTCTTCGTCCGTGACCGAGGCTCATCCCCTAGAAGCACGGTCAAATTGAACCGCCAAGACGCCAAGGAAAACAAGAAAGAAGAAAGAGCAAAAGAGTTATAAGCCAGATTCCCGGCGGTTTCTGGTTTATTCTTGGTTTTTTCTCTTTCTTTTTTTGGCTTTCTTGGCGTTGTGGTTCATTTCGTTAGAGCGTTTTCGAGGTTGCCGTAGCGGCTCTTTCTTGTAGGACGGCCTTCCTGGGCAGGCCGTCCGGACGGCCTAGGAAGGCCGTCCCACGGGGGAGCAAGCTTGCTGCCGAAGGAATCTGAGTAACGAGGGACGAGCCAGCAGTCAGGGCCATGCGGGAAAAATCCTCCTGGCAAGCCATCTGCCCCCGCGTTTCTGTTGTAGAGTTCCTGTGGAAGACATGCGAACGGCCAATCTTTCACCGGAACAATCATGATACGCCGCAAATCCCCCATACGGATAGCAATGCCTTCCCTGATGCTGTTGGCTTTGGCAGTCCCGAACGCTCTCGGTCAGCCGTCCCCCATTGGAGGTTTTCGCGGTCCTGGGATGGGCGGGGGCATGGCTGGCGGCATGCCGGGAATGGCGGGCATGGCAGGAATGGCGGGAATGGCAGTCCGACCTGGGACTGGATACGGCGGCATGGCTCCGGGCATGCCGGGAATGGCTGGCGCGCCTGGGGCTGGATACGGCGGCGGAGCCTATCCCTACCCCGGCCTGATTATCCCGTATTATCAGGGCGGATACAACTTCGGCGGATATGACCCGATGGTGGCGTCGGTGCCCAGCGCGGCCTATCTCACCTTAGGGAACACGAGCTACACGACCGAATCCCCCTCGCCGATTCCGGTCTATGCCCCCAGGCCGCCGTTCGCCCAGTCACCGCCGCCCATGCCGCTTACGGCTCTTCTTCAAGTTCAAGTGCCCCAGGATGCCGAAGTCTGGCTCGAAGGTCAGAAGATGCGCAGCATGGGATCGATGCGGCACTTTCGCTCGCCTCCGCTCAATCCGACCAAGGAGTATGGTTACGAAGTGCGCGCCCGCTGGCAGTACGATGGCAAGCCCGTCGAGGATGTCCGCCACATCGCCATCCGTGCTGGAGCCACGGTTCTCGTTGATTTCACCCATCTAGATCCGCTTGTCCCCCGCCCCTCCGCGCCTTCGCCGCCTCCCTCGAAGAGCGCGCCTGCAAAACCAACAGCCGAGAACGACGCTTCTACAAATCGTTCCTGATTAGGAACGGCAGCCCGCAGAAATTCCCTCCCTTCGCGCGCCATCGGAAGAGATGGCATCATTCCTCCTGTTCGCCGTTGCCGCATTTTTCCGATAACAAGATGTCCCGATAGAATCGGCACAACCTGTGCGAGGAGGGTAAATGCTCCAGGGATACTACAGTGCGGCCTCCGGAATGAGCGCCGCCCTGCAAAATCAGGACATCCTGTCCCAAAACCTCGCGCACGCCCCGGTTCCCGGCTATCGCCGCCAGACATTGTCCTTCGAGGAATTTGTCGCGTCCCAATCCGCGGCGAAGGATCCCACGTCGAGCCAGCAGTTGCACGGCGCGAACATTGCCAAGCATTCCTCGTCATTCGACGCCGGAGCGTATCAGAAAACCGGCAATCCTCTGGACTGTGCTATCCAGGGCGATGGGTTCTTCGTCATCGATGGGCCGGACGGTCCCTTGTACACTCGCAACGGCCAGTTCCAGATCAACGCCGATGGACAACTCGTCAGTCCGAGCGGCTATCCGGTCATGGGAAGCGGCGGTCCGTTGCAAATCCCATCGAACGCGGCGCAGATCCAGATTGCCATGGACGGCACCGTATCGGCAGACAATACCCAGGTCGGGCAGCTTCGAGTGGTATCGTTCAACGACCCAAACCAGCTCGTCCGGGCCGGCACAACCCTCTTCTCGGCCCCGGATGATGTAACGCCGCAAACATCCACCGCGACGATCCGCCAGGGCTACCGCGAAGGTTCCAACGTCTCGGTAATTCAGGAAATGGTACAAATGATCTCCGGTATGCGCCAATATGAGGCAGCCAGCAAGGCGCTGCACTCGCTATCGGATGCTATGCAACAGCGCATCAACGGACAAATGTGAGCGAAAGCAGAAGTCAGAAGTCAGAGATCAGAAGTCAGAGGTCAGAAGTCAGAAGTTAGAGATCGGAAGTCAGAGATCAGAAGTCAGAGGTCAGAAGTCAGAGATCAGGCTGATTGACCTCTGACCTCTGATCTCTGACTTCTGACCTCTGACCTCTGACCTCTGAGTAAGGAGGACGACATGATCCGCGCCCTCTTCACCGCCGCCACCGGCATGAACGCCCAGCAAACCATGGTGGACACCAGTTCCAACAACCTCGCCAACGTCAACACCACGGGTTTCAAGCGTATGATCCCACAGTTCCAGGATCTTATTTATCTCAATGCGCGCACGCCCGGTTCGATCGCGCAGCAAGGCATGCCGCTGCCCAACGGCTTGCAGATCGGCCACGGCGTCGCCGTCTCCAGCAACTCGAAGGTGTTCACATCCGGTACTCTCAACAACACCGGTAATCCCTATGACGTGGCCATCGACGGCGATGGCTTCTTTCAAGTGACCATGCCCAACGGATTGCTCTACTATACGCGGGCCGGCAATTTCAGCATCAACAACACCGGCAATCTCGTGACCTCGGATGGCTTTTTGATCAATCCACAGATCAGTATTCCGCAGAATGCCATGTCGGTCTCAATCGGCACCGACGGCAGTGTATCGGTGACGTCGCCGGGCGCCACGGCGCCAACGCAGGTGGGCCAGCTCACGGTGGTGCGCTTTCAGAACCCAGCGGGACTCAACAACGAAGGCCGTAATCTTTACTCGCAGACCCTCTCTTCCGGTTCGCCCATCCAAACGCAACCGGGCCAAAACGGTGCGGGCCTGATCCGCCAGGGATTTCTCGAAGGCTCGAACGTCGATGTGGTGGGCGAGATGGTCAACCTCATCCTCGCCCAGCGTGCCTACGAGTTCAACACCAAGGCCATCACCACCGCCGACCAAATGCTGTCTTTCACCACCAACCTTATCCGGTGATCGAGCATGCGCCTTGTTCTTTCGACTCTGGTTTCCGTTCTCGCCCTTGCTTGCGCTTCGGGCTGGTGTCGAGCCTACGAGCAGCCCGAAGGGCAAGCAAAGGAGCCAATCGTGCTCGTACTCCGCGCCTCGGCGACTGCTTCGGACTCGCAGGTCCGTATCGGAGATATTGCCGATCTGAAAGAGTGCGAAGAGCCGGAGCGCGAGCGGATCGCGCGCTTGGACCTGGCCGAGTTGCCGTTATCCAGCCAGCCCATTCACATATCGCAACAGCAGATTAGTTTTCGGCTGCAATTGGCCGGATTCGCCGCCCGCTCATTTCGGCTGGAAGGGCCGCGCGTCGTCCGTATCAGTCGGCCTGCCGGCGAGGGGCTGGACGCCAAGATTGCTGCTGTCGCCCGCCAGACCCTGGAACAGAGGCTTTCCACACAGGGTGATGACTACAGTATCGAACTGCCCCAGGCGGTAAATCTACCGCCGCTGTCCGCTGACGGCTCCGATATCCATCTTGAACCCGAACTGCGTTCGCCGGTGGTGCCACCCTGCCGTGTAGCCGTTGAGGTCGGCATTTATGTCCGCGGCGCACGCCGCAGCGGGGTGATCGTCTACCTGGACGTGAAGAAACTCCAGTCGGTTCCCGTCGCCGTTCGCCGCATCGAAAGCGGCGAAGCGTTCAGTGCGGACAATGTTCATCTGGAGCGCATCGCCTTCGAGAACACCCAGAAAGCAACCGTGGGGATGGCCGGGGTAATCGGCCGCCGCGCTCGACGGACGGTACCCGCGGGGCGTCCGATTGAGCCGGATGATGTCGAGGGCGACGCGCCTGCCACCGTCGTCATCCACGCGAACGAGCTGGTGCATCTGATCGCCAACGTCGGGCCGCTGCAAGTGAAAACGCGAGGCGAAGCCCTTCAAAACGGGCGCGTCGGGCAGTTAATTCAGGTACGTAACCTTGAATCCAAGAACACCGTGACAGGGCGAGTCGTGGATGGCTCGACCGTCGAGGTGGACTACTGAGAGGAGCCGCGATGAAGCGCCGGATCTTGGGCTTGGTGCTGGCCATCTGTGTGTTTTGCCCCGCCTTGAGCAACGCTGACAATATCTGGCAGCGGCACAATTTCTTCAGCTCGTTTCTGTATGTGGACACCCGCGCGCGCCGGCCGGGCGATGTCGTTACCGTTCTTATCGCGGAGAATACGGACATCCAGCACCAGGACCAGCGCAATCTCAATCGCAAGACCGACAACGGCGGGGGAATGAGCCTCAATGGCACTATCACCGGCACAAGCAAGACAGCGAACCGGACAGCAACGTCCGGCCTGACCGCCGATGCCACCGCCAATCGCAGTTTCGCGGGGACATCCGGGTACAACATCAACCAGACCTTCACCGATACCGTCACCTGTACCGTCGTCGCCGTGCAGCCGAACGGCAATCTGGTGATCGAAGGCTTTCGCCAGCGCGTCGTCACCCGCGAGGTCCGCACGCTGCGCTTGTGCGGCGTGATTCGGCCTATTGACATCAACTTCGACAATACCATTCCCTCGACGTATGTGGCCAACTTCCAAATTCAGTACCTCGGCCGGGGCGTGGAAACGTATTTCACCAACCAGGGATGGTTTAGCCGCTTTTGGAATCACATTTATCCTTTTTAACGTTGATACGATTCGCGACGCTTCTACGAAACGTCGCAAACCAACGAGGTCCGCCATGTTTCGCGCATCCATTGCCCTGGGTTGCATCCTCGCCTTTGTCGCGCCGGCGCAAGCTGGCGCGCGCATCAAGGACATAACCGACCTGGAAGGGGCGCGAAGTAACCAGCTCTATGGCTTCGGCCTGGTCGTCGGCTTGAACGGCACCGGCGGCCGCAGTCGCTTCACGCAGCAAGTCGCCGTGGACATGATGAAGCGCCTGTGCGTCGTCTCGAAAATCGCCATGCTGCAATTGACCGATAATACCTTCATGTCGCCGAATATCTCAGCGGTGATGGTGACGGCGGAGATTGGACCGTTTTCACGCATCGGCGGCCGGCTCGATGTCACCGTTTCCGTGCTGGACGATGCCACCAGCCTACAGGGCGGCACACTGCTGTTCACACCGCTCAAGGGCGCGGATGGCGTCGTTTATGCCATCGGCCAGGGACCACTCTCGGTCGGCGGCTTCCTCTTCAGCGGCCAAGCGGCCAGCGCCCAGAAAAACTTTGTATCCGTAGCCCGTATCCCCGGCGGGGCGATGGTCGAGCACGAGGCGCGCGGTGAAGTGATGTGCAAGGGCCGCGTGCATCTGCTGCTCAAGAACCCCGACTACGCGACCGCGCGTTCCATCGCGGCCGTCATCAACCAGTGGGCGCCGGGCCATGCTCTGCCGCTCGACGCTGGGACCGTCGAAGTTGAGGTGCCTCCGGCTTTCCGATCGCATGCCGTTTCCTTCCTCAGCGACATGGGCAATCTCGAAGTGCTGACCGATACGCCGGCGCGCGTGGTCATCAACGAGCGTACCGGCACCGTCGTGGCCGGCGAAAATGTCAAGATCGCCACCGTGGCCATCGCGCACGGCAACCTCGCCATTGTCACTCGCGAGGCGCCGCAGGTGTCGCAGCCCAACGCCTTCAGCCAGGGCCGAACCGTCGTCGTGCCGCGCACCCAGATCGGCGTCACCGAGCAATCGGCTCAATTGTACATTGCCCCGCAGACTGTCACCGTTGCCGACTTGGCTCGCGCTCTCAATGCCCTGGGCGTCTCGCCGCGCGATCTGATTTCGATTTTCCAGGCGATCAAACAGGCCGGAGCCTTGCAGGCAGAGTTGGTTATCATTTAGGCCGCTTGTCTCTTTTGTGTCCTTTGACGGGTTTAACAGCGACCAATACAGGGAAGGATGGGTAAATGATTGGACCCGTGGTCTCCTTTGAGCCACAATTGAGCGCCCCGTTTGGCGTGCCGGGCGCGATGGACGGCAAAAGTAAACCGTCACTGAAAGATGCCGCTCAAGGGTTCGAGAGCGTTTTTCTGTCGATGCTCCTCAAGGAGATGCGACAGACGCTCGAACCGGGTTCGTTGTTCGGAAGCGATAGCAGCGACATCTATGGTGGACTGTTCGATCAGTTCATGGCCCAGCATCTGGCACAGGGCAAAGGCATGGGGCTTGCCCATGCTCTGATGAAGCAACTGGAGCCAAGTTCCGGTCATGGAGCGTCCCACTCCAATTCTGCTCCGCGAAGTTGAGACGCGCATCCTCGCGCTCTGTGAGGAGCATTTGTCGGATGAGGAATCATTGCTCACGGACATGCTCCATTCCTTGCGGCAGGTCCGTGATGCTTTTTTTCAACGCAATTTGAAGATCCTCCCCACGCTGCAAACTCGGCAAGAAAAGCTGAAACGGGAGGCGGAAGATATGGCGACGGCGCGCGAGCGTCTCCGCGCCATGTTGGCCGATCTCCTTGGTATTTCGGAGCAAGAGGCGACGCTGCGCGCGGCCGCCTTGTGGTTGCCGGAACCGGCTCGCGGTCGATTGCTCCAGTGTCATGCCCGATTGAACGAATTGATCCGCGAGGCCGACCTCCTCAGCCAACAGAACGCCGCGCTGCTTGGCTACGCGCGTGGGTTCTTCGCTTGTCTGTTCGCCGGTCTGACCGGAACGAACACGACCGAGCGCTATGGTCCCCAGGGCGAACGGCACAGCGGGACATTTGGTTCCCTTCTCGAAGCACGAGCTTGATACTATGTCGTCCCTTTTCGATGTCGGCTTGTCCGCGCTCGATGCGTCCCAGAGCGTCCTGAACCTGATCGGCAACAACCTGGCCAACGCCAACACGCCCGGATACCATCGGCAGGTTGCGGATCTGACCGAGGCAGACCCGACGCAAATCGGCAACGTCTCGGTCGGCAGCGGCGTGCAGATCTCCGATACGCGCCGGCAGATCGACAATCTCCTGGAAACCGCCCTCACCAACCAGACGTTCGCCCTCGCGGATACGAGCGCGCAGCTCTCCACGGTTCAGCAAGTGCAGACCGATTTGAATCCCTCGTCCGGCTCGATCCAAGATCAAATCGAACAGTTTTTCAATGATGTCAACACATTGGCAACCCAGCCGAGCGATACGACGCAGCGCACCGTAGTTGTTAATGACGCCCATAATCTCGCTGATGCGTTTAATTCACTCAGTAGTTCTTTGGACCAAATCCAGAGTGGACTGGACACTCAACTGAACAGCAGCGTATCCGACATCAATTCCCTGGCTAAGCGAATTGCCCAGTTGAACGATAAGATTCAGCGGGCTTACGGCAACGGGAATCCTCCCAACGATCTGCTGGACCAGCGCGATCAGCTTGTCAATCAGCTCGCCGGGGACATCAACGTGCAGGCGATCCCGGCCAATCTAAACCAGGTCAACATCCTGGCCGGCGGCGTTCCGATTGTCATCGGCAACCAGAGCCAATCTCTGCAATACTCGATCGCAAGCGGCAATCAGGGTCAGGTGTCGGTGGCAGGTTCGTCCACGCCGATGTCCGTGACGGGCGGGCAGGCGGGCGGTTTGCTTGCGGTACGCAACGGAACGCTTCAAAACGTGCAATCCCAGCTGGACACCCTGGCCGGCACGCTGGCCCAAGAGGTGGACAATGCGCAGGCGACAGGGCTGGGTCTGTCCGGTCCATCGACGTTCCTGTCGGGCACGCGCGGCGTCACCAACCTCAACGTGCCGCTCGATCGGGCCGGCCTTGCCTTCCCACCACAGGGCGGCACGCTGTACGTCAGCGTCACAGACCTGTCCACCGGCACTCGGACGCTAACGCCGGTCAGCATCGATCCGTCCACGCAGAGCCTCAACGATGTGGCAGCCGCCCTGAGCGCCGTGCCCAATATTCAAGCTGTTACCGATTCCCAAACCGGCACCTTGCAAGTGCTGGCCAAGCCCGGCTACGCTTTCGATTTCGCCGGCCGTTTGCCGTCAGCGCCGGATACCAGCGGCTACACCGGCACGGCAACGCCGCAAGTCGGTGGCCAATACACCGGAACGAATAACGATACGTACACATTTCAGGTTGCCGGCAGCGGCACGGTCGGCTCAACATCGGGACTGCAATTGCAGGTAAAGAACTCAAGTGGGAGCTTGATTACCACGCTCAACATCGGCCAGGGCTACACGGCAGGCACGCCGTTGACCGTGGCCAACGGCATCACGGTGCAGCTCGCTTCCGGCACGGTCAACGATGGCGATACTTTCTCAACCCCCGTTGTCGCGCAGCCGGATACCGCCGGCATTCTGACCGCGCTGGGGCTGGGCACGTTTTTCACGGGGAGCAAGGCGAGCGATATTGCCGTGCAGCCGGCGCTATTGAACAATCCGGGCTTGTTGGCCGCCTCGCGGAACGGCGACAGCGGCGACAACAGCAATCTCACGCGCTTGGCCGCACTGCAAACACAGCCCCTCCTCGCCAACGGCACGCAGACATTTTCCCAGGGCTACGACGCCATTACAGGCAACGTGGCCACGCAGGTGCAAGCGCTGACGAATCAGCAGACCAGCCAGCAAGCGCTGGGCCAGCAGCTTCAGACCCAACAGCAGAGCGTCTCGGGAATAGACACCAATGAAGAGCTAGTTAATCTCATGAACTTCCAGCAGGCGTTTCAGGTCGCCTCGGAATATATCGGGTCGGTGAACACGACGCTTCAGTCCCTGGTCCAAATCATTCAGCCGAGCATCGCATAATCATGGAACTACGCATCACTTCCCAGGTCATCGCCTCCAACGCCATCGCTTACGCGCAGCAGGCGACCGGTCAGTTGGCCATACTCCAGCAAGAGGCCTCCACCGGTTTGCGAATTCTTCAGCCGTCCGACGATCCGCTCGCCGCGCTGCAAGTGTTGTCGGACAAGGCCCAGAACAATCGTCTGAGCATCTACCATCAGAACATCTCCGATGTGCAGTCGAAACTAAACAGCAGTGTCTCGACACTTAACCAAGTGTCCAATCTTTTGGCGCAGGCAAAGGATTTGGCGCTACAAGGGAGCAACAGCACCAACTCGACGGATTCCTTTCAGGCAATGGCAACCCAGGTTAGTTCCATCCTCAACGAAGTGCTTCAGCTGGCGAATACCCAACAGAACGGCCAATATCTCTACGGCGGCACGGCGTCGCAAACGCAGCCATTCACACTCAATGCCCAGGGACAAGTGGTTTACAACGGTTCCGCCCAATCGATGAGCGAGCCGATCGGCGAGGGCCAACAGGTACAGACGTTGTACGCCGGCAGCCAGGTCTTTCAGTCGCCGGATGTCTTTCAGACCCTCGCCTCGTTGCGCGATGCCCTAAACAACGTCAACAACCTCTCCCCCGGCGCACAGACAGCCGCAATACAGCAGACCCTACAAGAACTGGACAATGCGAACACCGGAGTCCTCAACACGGTTGGCCAGCAGTCGGCCAGCTTGCAAAACTTACAGGGCATCGATCAGCACATCCAGGATGTGCAGTTACAAACGACACAGCAGATCGGCAATTTGCAGAATGCCGATTTGAGCCAGGTCGTGGTTGGACTGCAAGAGCAGCAAAATGCCTTGCAAGCCTCGCTCTATTCCGCCTCGCACATCATGAGCCTGAGCCTGCTCAACTTCCTCAAGTAATCAGAGGTCAGAAGTCAGAAGTCAGAGGTCAGAGGTCAATCAGTTTGACTTCGGACCTCGGATCTCCGACTTCTGGTTTGTGACTTCTGACTTCTGACCTCTGGCTTCTGACTTCTGACCGCCGTGGTCGAGCATGGACTCCAGCACATTGACGAGGGATTGCAGACTGGCCTGGTTCTCTTTGTCCGCGGCGCGGACGTGCTCGCGCAAACTGGCGATCTCCTGGCGGCAGCGGCTCATCTCCTGGCGAGTTCGCGCCACTTCCTGCGTGGCTGCCTGCACCTCGCCGTGCGAAGCCAGCACGGCCCGCTCGCGCTCCTCCAAGAGCGCCTGCAAGCCTTGCATCCGCGCCATCAGCGACTTGTTCTCGTCCTGCAATTCCGCCAGTTTTTGCGAGAGATCCGCAGCCTGATACTCTGCCAACTGGTTATAGCCGGCCAGGTTTACCGGCCCCGGCGGTCCACCCGAGGGACCAGGCGGCGTCGGCCCACCGGGACCGACCGGCCCAAAGCCGCCAGGCGGCCGGGCGGCATGCGAGCTATTGTTCATGCACGATAAATCCCCCTGCTTGAAACAGCCGCTAGCCAAGAGCGCCGCTGACAACCCAAATGCCCCAAGCTTTCGCCGCCAATCAATTAGCGACATTGTTTGCCTCCATAGTCCTCGATTCGCGACACTTCGCGGACGTGCAGCGAATCATCCGGATTTGGTCTCTTGATAAAGGCAATGCAATCGAATGTGTTGCCCGCAGCCGCAGAAAATATCAATGGCCTGGATCACGTCGCCAGTGCGAAGGAGTTCGATGCGCGGCTCGGCTGGCGGTTCCTGGCCGGGAATGCCGACGCGGGCCGAGTCGCTGCTGACGCGCACGCATGTCCCGCGGACCACCGTCCCGGAGTGGAACTCTCCGTGCAGTCTGTTCACTTGCTCGCTGTGCATGGTTATCCTCCGTGTACACGCATGTACTCGCCCAAGTGGAAAAGAGCCGAGTTCAAAAGCCGCGAAATCCGTGATTCCGACAGGCGTAGAACTTCGCCGATCTCCTTCAAGCGCAGATCTTCCAGGTAATACAAGGTCACGATCAACCGCTCCCGCTCTTCGAGAGCATTCAGTGCCTCGACGAGCAGTCGTTTCTGTTCTTCCTTCTCGGCCAGCAGATCGGGCCGTTGCGGATCATCCAGCCGCGTGCCGATCGGCTCGCCGTGCTCATCCCAGGAGATCAGCCGTGTCATGCGGATGGCGGCGAGACAGTCGGCGATCTCGGCCTCACTTAGCCCCGTAGCGGCGGCCAGGGCCTGGGTCGTCACCGGAGGCATCAACTCCTCGTAGGCTTGCCGCACCCGCGCCATCTGCTGGAGCATGTGCTGGGGCAACGGACAATTGCGACGCAATTCATCGAGGACGGCCCCGCGGATGCGCGTGTAGGCGTAGGTTTTGAATTGGGCGCCGCGCTCGGGGTCGAAACGGTGCGCAGCTTCGACGAGACCGAGAACACCCGCTGACTCCAGATTTTCCAAATCCACGCCCGGTGGCAATTCGGCTGCCAGCTTGCCGACCAAGTGCCGAACCAGCGACAGATGCTCCACGATGAGCTGATCGCGTCGTTCCTTCTGGGTGACGGCGTCGTAGGCTCGTTTTGCTTGTTCCATGACGGCTCACCTTCTCACTTAGGTGGTTGGGTGGTTAGGTGGTTGGGTGGTTAGGTGGTTGGGTGGTTGAAGGAATAACCACCCAACCACCTAACCACCCAACCACCTAACCAGGGCGCGTCCCTCCCAGATCTTCCGGCTTGAGCAGGGCCACAGGCTCCAGCAGCAGGTCGCCGGGCACTTCCTGATAGGCGATGACGGCCAGGTCGGGCATCCCGCGGACAAGGGCGTGCCGCAACGGGCGGCGAAGACTACCGTCGGTCAGCAGGGCGATGTCCTGGCCGCGCGCCGTCGCTTTCCGCCATTCGTTCAGCAGAAACACGATCATTTTCTCCAATCGATTGGGATCGATGGCCAGCGTCTTTTCCTGCGATGTGCGCCGTAGTTCCATCTCCAGACGCGGGTCGAGAATAATGGCGTGCAGCCGGCCTTGCGCATCGCGGTAGCGGTCGCAGATGACCCGGCCGAGATCGACGCGCACGCGCTCCGTCAGTTCCACTGGATCCTTGATCGTCGGCGCGTGGTGCGCCAGACCCTCCAGGATCCGCGGCAAGTTCGAGATCGGTACGTGCTCTTCCAGCAGCAGACACAACACGCGATGCAGGGTGCCCATCGACAGCACGTTGGGCAGCAACTCATCGATCACCGAGGGGTTCGTCTCGCGCGCCTTGTCGATGAGCATTTTGAGATCTTCGCGGCTGAACAGCTCGTGGGCGTGGCGGCGAACGATTTCGCCGAGATGGGTGATGAGCACGCTCGGCGCATCAACGACAGTGAAGCCGCCCAACTCGGCGCGTTGGCGGTCATTTTCGTTGATCCAACGGGCCGGCAAGCCGAAAGCCGGATCCTTCGTCGTCTCGCCGTCGAGGGTGATGTGGCTCTTACCGGGATCAATGGCCAGCAGACGTTCGGGCCGCAGTTGGCCGCGTGCCACCTCGCGGCCGCCGACCAGGATGCGATAGGTATTCGCTTCCAGTTGGATATTGTCGCGCAGCCGAATCGGCGGGACCCAAAGACCGTTCTTTCGCGCCAGGTCGCGGCGGAGTCCGGCGACGCGATCGAGCAGCCCATTGCCGCGCCGCGGATCGACCAGTGGAATGAGCCGAGCGCCAACCTCAACGGTCGCCCGGTCGGTTTGCAAGAAATCGTCGAGGTGCATTTCCGCGGACGGTCTTGCGGGACCGGCAGCGAGGGCGGTTGCGTCGGCGCCCCGAGGATCTCGGGAAGTTGAGGCAACGCCACTCGCCAAGGCGGGGGCCGTCAAGCGGCGCGCACCGTAATACAGCAGTCCTGCCAGAGCGGCGAAAGGCAACATGGGTAAGCCCGGCGCCAGCGAAAGAGCGAACAAAATCAGAGCGCCGATGAAAAGCGGCCGAGGATTCATCGACACCTGGGCACTGATTTCCACGCCCAGGCTTGTCTGCGTTGTCGCCTTGGTCACGAGCATACCGGAGGCCGTCGCGATGATCAGGGCCGGGATTTGCGAGATCAAACCATCGCCGATCGAAAGGACAGAAAATGTCCGGAAAGATTGGGAGAAACTCATGTTGCGCGATAAGCCAATGACGAACCCGCCGATCAGGTTGATGGCGGTGATAATTAGGCCGGCGATGGCATCGCCTCGGACGAATTTGCTGGCTCCGTCCATCGCTCCGTAAAACTCGGCCTCACGGAGCAGCTGTTGACGACGGCGGCGGGCTTCGCCTTCATCGATCGCGCCGGAGTTTAGCTCGGCATCGATGGCCACCTGTTTTCCGGGCAGAGCGTCGAGAGTGAATCGCGCCGCCACTTCCGAGATGCGGCCGGCGCCTTTGGTGATGACCACGAACTGGATGATGACGAGGATAAGAAAAATGACCAGGCCGACAACGAGACTGCCGCCGACCACGAAATTACCGAAAGCGGATACGATATGTCCGGCACTGCCTTTGAGCAGAATCAACCGCGTGGTGGCGACATTGAGGGCGAGCCGGAACAGCGTCAAGAGGAGGAGTAACGCCGGAAAAACCGAGAAATCGAGCGCCTTGGTAGCGCCGAGCGTGACCAGCAGCAACAGAATGGTCAGGCCGAGGTTCAATGCCAGCAGCAGATCGAGCAGCGGCGGCGGCAGCGGCACCAACAGCACGACCAGCACGCCCAGGAGCGCGACGGAGAGCACCAGCTCGCTTCGCTGGCCGAACAACACATTCTCGTTCCCATGCTCCGCGTGGGAACGGCTCGAAAGCGCCATTGCTTTCGCCATAAGCATACTCACAAGCTCATCTTTCTTACTAGCCCGCAGCGCCAGACGCCTTTGCTAGCGTTGCGGGCTGGTAAGCGACCGACTACGCTATCCCTCGCAATCGATACACGTAAGCAAGAACCTCAGCGATGGCGTGGTAAAGAGCCGCCGGAATTTCCTGGCCGATCTGTACCGCCTTGTAAAGCGCTTGCGCCACCGGCTTACGCTCCACGACCGGCACGCCATGCCGCCGGGCCGTCTCAACGATTCGGCGGGCTACATAGCCCGCGCCCTTGGCCACGACGCGCGGCGCGCCTAAGGCACCCTTGTCGTAGCGCAGGGCGATGGCCAGGTGGGTTGGGTTCGTGACCACGACCGTGGCTCGGGGTACATCGCGCATCATGCGCCGCTGACTTAGCTCGCGACTCAGTTTGCGGATGCGGGCCTTGATGTGCGGATCGCCTTCCTCACGCTTGATCTCCTCTTTCAGCTCCTCGCGCGTCATCCGCAGCGATGCCTCGAACCGCAGCCGCTGCAAGAGGTAATCGGCAGCGCCCACGAGGGTGAAAGCGGCGGCGATGGCAAGCCCCAAAAGCAACACGATGTCCCACGTTTGAGCGACGGCGGTTCGTAGCCCGTGTTGATCGAACGTCGCGATGCGAGCGAAACGCCCCTTAATGAGTACCACGGCCAACACGATAGCTATCGTCACTTTTGCCGATGCAGCTGCGCCGCGCAGGAGGGCTGGCAACGAAAACATTCGCCCCAGCCCTCCTATCGGATTGACGCGCTCCCAGTTCGGCGCCGCCAACGCTGGTAAGACCCGAAAGCCAGCCTGGCCAACCATCACGCCAAGAGAGATCACGAACAGCAAGCCGAAAAGCATTCCCAGCAGCTGTAGTCCCTTCATCAAGAGGCCGGTCAACAACTCGCGCGTCTGTTCCGGACTCAACTCGCCGGCCACGTTATGCAGCATCCCATAGCGCACGGCCTCCAACAGGTTCGCACCCATGCCGCGCGAACCGAACCCCAGGGCCGCTACCGCAGCCAAGAGCAACACGCCCGCGGTCAGTTCCATGCTGATGACCAAACGGCCTTGCGACCGTGCTTCTTCGCGCCGGCGCGGCGTCGGGGCTTCTGTCCGCGAATGGCCCAGGTCTTCCGCCATGAGGCTACACCAACCGTTCCAGCAAGGCGCTCATGTGGGTGATGGAGCGCACCAGGGCTTTCACGAAATCCGGCATCAGCAGGAACAGCGCAGCCAGGCCGAGGCCGATACGCAGCCCGAAACCCACGGAAAAAAGGTTCATCTGCGGCGCGGCCCGGTTGATCAGGGCCAGGATGATCGAGCTGAGAAAAAGCAGCGCGCCGACTGGGGCGGCCAGCATGAGGCCCCATTCATGGGCCGATGCCAAACCCGCTGTCATCGGCTCTGCCGCCGAGAATCCGGACCAGCCGCCGAGAGGGACGTACTGGAAGGTGCTGTGAAGGGCGGCCAGGAACAGGTGGTGCCCATTCAGTCCCAAGAACAAAATTCCGGCCAACATTTGGAAAAGCTGGCTCACAACCAGCGACGGATTTGTTGCCGTTGGGTCGGCTTGCGCCGCCAGGGCCAATCCCATCTCCTGCCCCAGGTAATCTCCGGCAATCTGCACGGGCAGCAGCACCAGGCCCATCACATAGCCGAGAAAGCCGCCGAGCAATACCTCCTTGACCACCACCATGCCGAAGCACAGCCACGAAACCGGCCCGCTATCCACGAGGGCCGGCGGCGTTGCCTTGCCACCCAGCAGCATGAAATACAACACGGCCAAGGCGACGGCCAATCCGACCTTGACGGTGTGCGGCGTCGATCTACCACCGAGCAGCGGCAGCACCGAGACGAACGCCCCAGTCCGCGCCAGAATCAGTGAGAACGATAGAACCAGCGAGTCAATCACCGTCCCACCCCCGCCGCCCGTTCGAGCATGCGCATCGTGAAATGGATGGCGATTTGCATGGTCCACGGCATCGCCACGACAAGAACGAGGCCAACGGCCAACAAGCGGGGGACGAATGTGAGGGTCTGTTCCTGGATGCTGGTGATGGTTTGCAAGACGCTAATGACGAGGCCGACCAACAGACTGGCTGCCAACGTCGGCAGCGCCAAAAGCAGGGCGGTGTACAGCAGGTCGCGACCGATTTCCGTGACCTGAGGGATCTCCATAAAGGTTCCTTCCGTGGCAAACGATGATTCGAGACGCCTTTCATCCAAAACTCACGCTGAGCGCCCGCGCAGCCAGGTGCCAACCGTCGGCCAATACGAACAGCAGGATTTTGAACGGAGCCGAGACGATAACAGGCGGCATCATCATCATGCCCATTGCCGTAAGAATGCTGGCGACGACCAGATCCACCAGCAGAAACGGAACATAGATGCAAAAACCCATGATGAACGCCGTTTTCAGCTCGCTAATGACATAAGCGGGTATAAGAACGTGCCACGGCGTGTCGCTCGGTTTTTGAAGATTTTTGCACTCTGCCATATGGATGAACAGCGCGAGATCCTGCCGGCGCGTGTTACGGAGCATGAACTGGTGCAAAGAAGCGCCGCCGGCGCGGGCGGCCTCGCCGCCGCTTATCTGCTTGTCCAGGTACGGTGTCAACGCCTTGGTGTTGATCTCGTCGAGCGTCGGTCCCATCACAAACAGTGTCAAGAATAGCGAGAGACCCAAGAGGACCGTATTGGGCGGGATGTCCTGCGAGGTGACGGCCCGGCGCACGAAGGAGAGAACGATAATGATGCGAGTGAAAGGAGTCAGACACACCAACAACGCCGGCACCAACACCAATCCGCCGAGGTACAGGGCGGTCTGGAGCGGCGCGGAGAGGTTCTGAATCCCTCCCGCCTCACCCAGACGCTCGACAACCGACACCGGATCGGCCATAACGAGCCTTCCTCGAAGAATTCACCACGAAAAGGATGGAAAAGACGGAAGAAAGACAAAAAAGCTCCAATAATGGAGAGACAAATACCTGTCGCTAGGCTGCTGGTTCGATTATCTCAGTTTGTCTTTTTTCCGTTCTTTGCGTGTTTTCCGTGGTGAATTGGTTTTCCAGTTCCGCCAGCGATCCATCGAAGGGTTGTGGCAGCGGCAACAGCGCCTTGATCCCCGCGTGGTCCACGCCAACGAGCACCTTCGTCTCCCCCGCCTGGAGCAAAAACATCGAGCAGCGACCAGCCAGCGGCAGCGATTCCAGCACGCGCAGTTTTCTGTTCTCGCCGATTGGTGCAGTCAGGGGCCGAACCCAACGTTTGCCGGCCCATAAGGTCGTGGCGCAGAGAATAAGGACAAAAATCGTCCCTAATCCCAATCGCAAAAACATCGAGCCTGGCGTCGGCATGTCGGGCAGAGCGGGCGGAGAATACTCCAACGGGTCTTTCTTCTCCTGCGCCGGCTCCGAGGGTGGGACGGCCAGCGCCGGCTCGCGCCGGCCGCGAAGGCTTTGCGGCAGAAATAATCCGCAGAGAGTGGCCGTCAGGCCCAGGACACAAAAGATTAACCAAGTCGGCAAAACACTTTTGGCAGGCAGGCTCTTTTCGAATGGGACCATGACCCGCGTTCCCTGGGCCGCCGGCGCCCGAAACCACGGAAAGTGGGTTCAGGGATCGTCCGACGTATGCACGGATCTATCGACTAGCGATGTGGTAAACGTTGAGGGTTTTTCCGGATATCGGGGTTTAGGGTTTAGGGTTTAGGGGATAATTCAAGAAACCCTGATCCCTAAACCCTAAACCCTACGATTCACTTTGCCACGAGGTCTTCGGCAATTTCGCTCCAGTTGACTTCGGACACCGCTTCGGAGAGCAAATCGCCATACGGTTTTTTCAATCCGGCGGGGATGTTTTTCTTGACTTCGGCTTTCAATTGCTGCGATAGCTCGCGAATCGCTACTTTTTCCAACTTTTCGACTTTGTCATCGCCTTGAAGCGACCAACGCGCCAGGTCGCGCTGCCGCTGGGCTTGCTCGCGCCAGTAACGAATGCGTTCCGGATCGGACTGGAGCCATTCACTGAGCAACTGGGTGCAAACGCTGTTGGGTTCCTTGCTCAGATAGGGGTTCCGGCCGCGTCCCAAAGCGACGTTTTCCTCAAGCGGCACGTTTCCCGTATCCGCATGTTGCGTTAGAGCGCCGGTGCGTTTGGACAGCTTGGAAAATCCAATGTGCGACGAGTTGAAGGGATCATTGAAGTAGAAGGAGACGGCTCGCTTGATGCTCTGGTCCTGACCGCAAATCCACATCACCAAGAAAAAAGCCATCATCGCGGTCACGAAGTCCGCGTAGGCCACCTTCCAGGCTCCCCCTCCGCCTTTACCCGCCACGGTTCGCTCCTTGACTCGATGCCCTAACCTTGACTGAATATGCGTGTCAATTCCACGCGGGTGGGACGGCAATCGCTGCCCACTCCCCGAGAAGCACGGGTGACGACCTCTCGAGGGTTCTCCCCCGAGCCAATTGCCACGATGGCCGTGGTGATGGCACGAAAGAACGTCAATTCAGCCTCGCCCAGGAATTCCATTCGCCCCGCCATCGGGGCAAAGAAGCCGTACGACATCAAGATGCCCAGAAAGGTGCCCACCAAGGCGGCCCCGACTTTGTGGCCGATCTCGCTGGCCGGCCCATCGATTGCCTGCATGGTAACAACGATACCGAGGACAGCCGCCACGATGCCGAAGCCGGGCAAGGCATCGGCCGTCTTCACAAGAACGCCGACGGCCGCATGGTGCTCGCGCTCAATCACGCGCAGCTCATCCTCCAGCGCCGTCTTCACTTGTTCGGGGGTCTTGCCGTCGGGGAGCAAGGCCAGGGCGTTGCCCAGGAAATGAAGGGCATGATGGTTTTTGAGCAGCTTCGGGTATTTTTGGAACAGGGGGCTTTCCTTTGGCTCACCTAACTGCGATTCCAAAGCCAGCAAGCCGTCCCGCCGCGTTATCTTGGCTGCGGCATAAAGCAAGTCGAACGCTTCGACATAGGTTGCTCGGTTGTAAGGAGATCCCTTGACGACCTGCAACACGCAGCGAATCAAGTCCGTGAGCACTTTCTTGGGGGACATGATAATCAGGGCGCCGAGAGAAGCGCCGCCGATGGTCACCAACTCGGATGGATGGAGGAGCGCGCCCACGTGTCCGCCGGACATGGTGAATCCGACCAGGACCCCAATCAAGACGACGAGGCAACCCCCGATGGTGACCATCCTTGCACCCTTCTGCCGCGACGCGATCGGTGGGAGGATAGGGGGAAAGGAAACTTGTCCCTTTACCCTCCACACGCCATCTTTCATCGACTATCCATCCCTGCAACTTGCACTATTTTGCCGGAGCAACTGGGCGTACTTCCCGAAGAAGGCGAGCGGCGCGGCGTAAGCCCCCGTGGATACGTCACCGGCGGAATTAGGCCGCGCCGCTCGCCGAATCGAGCATCCTTTGAACCTGCTCAACAATCACCTCCACGGCCGCCATCGCGCCGACGCCCACGTCGCCGCAGGCCAAGCGCCGGTCCTCCGGTGGCGCAATGTGAAAACGCGGACAATGGCCGTTGATCCAGTCCATGAGTGCATCCAGCGCCAAGCCATCAGGCGGCATCGCTCCCATATCGGCGGCGATTTGTCGCAAATGCCGTGCGGTCGCCGGATGTTGCCACATCAGCGTGTTCATGGCCGGAGCCAGCACGACGGGCCGTGCCGGCTCCCAGGCGCGCCACACGCACGTCAAGCAGTTATCGGCGAGGCCATTGGCGATTTTTGCGAGCGTATTTGCATCCAAAGGAGCGATGAGGAAAATATCCGCCCAGCGGCGCAGCTGAATATGCAGCACTTCCTCGTCGCGTTGCCAGCGCCGTCCCTCGCGCCGTCCCGGCCATTCGTCCTCATCGAGAATCAACGACGGGCGCGGAATCTCGGCGGGATTGAAGAAATACAGCGACGACTGCGTGGCCACGACTTTAACGGCATGGCCCGGACGCCGGAGCATCTCGTACAACAGCGGCGTTTTGAGCGCGGCCACCGAGCCGGTCACGCCCAGAAGAATGTTAGCCATCGGTCGATTTCCGTGGAAATTGTTCCATTGCCATCAGCAACCGCTCGGGCAACTCGGGCCGCGATACACGCTGATATTGCCCCTCGAACGGCCCCAGGAGCGCCCATTCGCTCGCGCCTTCCAAGGTGTTCGCCACCATGAGATCGGCAGAGGAGTGCCGCCGCGAACGCTCGGCGACTTCGAGCAAATGCGCCTCGCCGACGCCGACTTCGAGCTTGAACTTAACGAGCAGGCCGCGAAAACGCCACTCGCCGCGCACGCAATCGATCAACTTGGGAGCGCGAACCAACCGCAGCCACAACTCCGGCTCATCGCTCTTGACCTTGCCCGCCGCGCGATCGACCAGCGCCGGCCCGATGGCGCTGTCACTCTCCCAGTGTCCGGTTTCGGGGTGAAAATGGGTGCCCTCTGCCGGCGCGAAAATGCCGCCCGCCAGATAATCGCTGACGGCGGCGCAGTGGATCACGGCATCCAGCTCGCCCCCTCGCACTAGCTCGCGCATAAGCTGTTGCAGATCCGCAAAAGTGCGATAGGGCAGCATGGCCCAGCGTTCCGACTGAGGACGATTCTCCACCGCTTCGGGATGCGCGGTCAACAGCGTAACGCGGTGGCCGCGCTCCCAGGCACAGCGGGCGATGGATGCACCCGTCTTACCCGTGAAGACGTTGGTGATACAGCGCACTCGATCAATGGGAACGAGCGTGTTCCCGGCCGTGAGGAGGATGTTCATATCAAATTTATTGTAGGGCCGCGGCGCGCAGCGGAGCATGGAAGCAATCCCCGCGCCGGTGTCGCATCACTTCACCCGAACCCTATACCGCCGTGGTTCTCGTTCTCACGCTCCGCGTAGGAACGCGCATTAGCGATGCTCCGCGTCGCGGCTGTCCCCCACGCAGCAACAGGACGGGACGCAGAGCGTTCAGAAGTGCGTTCCCACGCAGGAGCGTGGGAACGAGAGGCGGCTAACCTTACATTGTCTCCTGCCATCTTTTCAGCATCGTCGCAACATCGGTCCAGAGTTTTTCCCATGCCTGGCGCTCAGCGGCTGGCAGGTTGGCCAACTCCTTGGCGTCGCGAACACCGGCCAAGTCGGTATCGAGCCGCCAATGCTGGAGCTGTTGCTGAACCTGAGAGCGATTCGTCGTTTTGCCGCTTTTCAGAAGTTTGGCGTAGGCGACCAGATCGGCCCGGAGCCAATCGAGAGCTTGCTGGCGTAGACGGGCACATTCCTTGTCGTTGATATTTTTTGCGTCGATGCCGCGGCCACAGCCGGCCAGAGCGGCATTGCAAGCGGCGTTGTAGCGATGGAGAGCTTTCATGTCGTCGGCCAGCTTGCCATCGGCAGCGAAAGCGTCTGCATACAACCGGACGCAACGGGCATAGCGCTTCAGATGGTAGCACAGATCCGCCAGATCGAGCCGTAGTTCGGTATCCGCGGGTTGTTGTTCGCCTCGAATGACTGCCTGAAGACGTTCACCCAGCGTGAGAAGTCGTTGGCACCGGCGAAGCTGCTTTTGCGCGTCGGCGGAACCGCCTAACTCCTTGGCCTCGCGGTATGCTCCCGCTGCTTCCTCCAGCCGCCCCAGAGTATAAAGCGTGTAACCCAAGCTGGAGTGAGACTCCGCGATCTTCGGGGCAAGCTCGATGGCCTTGCGATGCTCGGCAATGGCCGCATCCGGCTGGCCGTGGTCCCGCAGGATGCTTGCGAGGGTGTCGTGGGCCACGGGGTAGAGGGGGGAGAGTTCGATGGCCGTGCGACAGGCGGCGATGGCCTCGTCCAGTTTGCCCTGCTTCCACAGCGCCACGCCAAGGTTGTGGTAGGCTTCGACGTTTTTGGGATCGAGTTCGATGACCTTCTGAAACTCGTCGCTGGCCAGACTTGGAGCGCTTAGAATGTTGGCGGTACCAAATCGGAGATGGTCATCAATTTCCTTCTTCTTCTCCGCAAGTTTCCGAGCCACGTATTGGTCGTGCAGCCACAGCCCAAAGCCTCCGCCCAAGGACAGGACCACGAACACGGTCGCAGCCAGGGCCACCGTCATCCGCCGTGCCTTGCGTTCCTGCGCCGCGGTCGCCCGCGCTTCGATCACCCGCGCCTCCTCGGCAGCCTTTGCTAATTCCGCTTGCCGCAGCCGCTCTGCCACCGCGTTTTGATACGCTGTCACTTGCTCCGCCACTTCTCCTGCATGGCGGAGGCGGTCCCACGGCTCCGCCGCCAAACAGCGCTTGGTCAGGGCGATCAGCTCCGCATCCGCCCCGCAGGAGTCCAGCCGCCCGAAGGCATCTTCCAGTTTCCCCGTCCGCGCCTTGTACTGAATCTCCGCCTCCTTGCCGGTATAGGGCGGCTTGCCGGTAAGGATCTCACACAAGATGGCTCCCAGGCCGAAGACGTCGGCTCGCTCATCGACCATTTCCAAATCGCCGCGCGCCTGCTCCGGCGCCATGTACGCCGGCGTGCCCAACAGGGTGCCGGCCAGCGTGTGCGAGCCGGCCTCCGACGAGTCGGACTCCTGGCTCCGCGCCGTGCGAATAACGCTGATGTTCATCTCGCGCTCGCGCTGGCGGCTCCGCACTTCATCGGCGACACCGCCTTCCATCAGCACTTTGGCCAGGCCCCAATCCATTACCTGCACTTCGCCATAGGCCCCCACCATGACGTTCGAGGGCTTCAAATCTCGATGGATGACGCCGCGTGCATGGGCATAGGCCAACGTTTGACACATCTGCGCGAATATGCCAAGGAAACGGGGCCGATCTTCCATTTCATCCTTACGCGCTCTTAGAAGTGCGGATAGTGTCTGCCCCTTGACCAGCTTCATCGTGAAGTAGGGCCGTCCATCGGGGAACATTCCAAGCTCGTGGACCGGCGCGATGCCCGGATGCTGCAATTGGCCGCTGATCTGGGCTTCCTCAATGAAGCGCTGAACCATTTCCGGCCTGCCCTGATGGGCTTCGAGCAACACCTTGACGACAAGGTCGCGGCCCAAATCGACATCGCGCGCCTTGAGAATGGCCCCCATCCCCCCGCGGGCGATCTCACCCAACAGTTGAAGACGCCGAGCAGAATTCGGCGCACCTTTCAGCTCCGTCATCTCGGAAGAGTCCGGAAGATTAACGGGGGTGATGCCGTCGGTTAGCGGGTCGCGCAGATGGACGCGCGGCACTTCCGGCAGGCTCGCCGTCAGCGTCAGCAACACGCTGGCGCCGGAAGGCTGGTGGTCCACGGTTTCGTCGTATCGAGGTCGCTCGTTCATGGCGTCTCCCTGGAGAGGGGCGGTTCGTCGAGAAAGTGGAACGATTTCCAGGTCTGTACGAGCCGATGTATTTGCCGTTCGATGTAAAAATGTTACCCTCATGGCGCGCGAAAGTGAACCCAATTTGTCTCTCTTGTCCAAAAAAAGGCCGGCGCGAGGGGATTTTAGCGAGGGATTGAGAGCACGGAGGAGGGAGTGGAGCGAGCGTTGATGGGCAGCTCCAGTTGATCGAGGTGTTTCTTGAACTCGTCTTTCAGCTTGGGGCATACGGCGGCCAGGCGCGTTCCCAGCGGGCCGGGATTGCCCTTGCGCAGATCCTGCAAGTACGTCAGCAGCACCGTCTTCGTCTCCGGATTCGCCTTCATCATCCAGTGGACCCATAGCCACGCTTCGCGATATTCCGGACCTTTCATCTCGTTGACATCTTTCATGCGTTCGAGGCGCTCGAGGTCGGGCTGAAAGGTGATGCCATAATCGCGACGCAGCGTTTCGACGTGCGAGGCATTGATGCCATGCTCGCTGGGCGGCAGCTCGAAATATTCCGCCAATCCCTCGTCGAGCCACAACGGTACATCGCGGATGACGCTGTGCAAAAGCGCGTGCGTCAGCTCGTGGCGCAGATCTTGCTGGATGCGATCGCCCCAGCTGGTGTAGACCATCAGCTCGTCGGTGCCGCCCAGCGCGCGTTGCTGCTGGATGAAAAACGCTCGGCGCGCCGGTAAATTCGGATAGGCGGCGTGCATGTACTCGTCGTAGCGCTCCTTGGTCTCGAACAGATAGACCTGCACGGCCGATCGACCCGGTGTCAGCCGCAATTCGGTGTAGACTTGATCGCGCAGCTTGGCCAGCTCTTCAAAGAGCGGTTTATCTCGGTCGATCTCGAAGTCCGACAGAAACACGAACGGCGGGATACGGAAGGAATAACGGCTGGGCGGCGCGGGCGTGACGGGACGCAGCTCCGCCACCCCCTTGTCGTTTTTATCGCGCGAGAGCAAATGCAGGCTAAAGGAATTGCAGCCGAATGCCAGGAATGCCAGAGCCGCGCACGCGGCGCAGCGGAGTAAGCGGCCACACAGACCGCTTACTCCGCTGCGCTGCGTGCGCGGCTCGGATTTGTCTTCTTGCCGGGTGCGTGTCATGCATGCTGCCTCCGGATGAGTGATGCGGATCAAGGCCGCCTGCTCGCGGATAGCACCGCGCCGGGGTGGAGATGATACGCCGAGAGCAAGGGGTTCGCAAGGGGAGTTATTCGGCGCTTAGCCCAGAGGCCTGCCCTTGCGCAGATTGCGCTGAACTTTATTGGCCGTCGCCTCCGCGATCTGCCGCCACCAGCGTTTCCAGCCGCAGCGCCCGCGCAGTCCCCAACGCAAATAGACGCGCAAGAAGCGCAGGCGATCGCCGCGTGTCAGCGCGGGGTGATCGAGAAAGCTGGTGTTCAGTCGGGCCAGGTTTTGCACACGGCGGGCGCGGCGCATCTTGTGCAGGCGACTCACGCCGACCAGATCGATGAAATAAAGCTGAACACCTTCTTCGCAATTCAACGTGGAAGCACGCTCGATCAGCACATTCGCCGCTTTCAAATCGCGGTGCGACAGTCGGCGCTGGTGTAGCGTGGCGAGAAGATGGGCGATTTGGTCGATCAGGCAGCGGAGGCGCGTTCGGCATTCCGCGCCAGGCAACGAATGCAAGCGATCGATGAAAGACCGCAAATCCAGGGCGTCGGCGACCTTCTCGGTAAGCAGATAACCTTCGTGCGGCAGGCCGTGCCGATAGCGATGCCAGACGGCCAAGGGGCGCGGCGTCGGTAGACAACGCAGCAGCAGCCCATGCCCCAGGATGTAGGAGCGCAGCGCCGGGGCCGGCCGAAATAGCGCCGCCCACGGATCGCTCCAGCGCGTCACCGCGAAACGCTTGTAGATGACGCGCCGCGGCCCGTTCGCACCCGGCAGATCGATCGCGACAACAGCGGAGCTTGGCGATCTTTTTAGTACGATGGCACCGGACCGCTCGAACGGCGCGTCGGGATCGGCGAGCAAGGGCGCCAGCGCCTCGGCCGACAGATCCGCGACGGCATGTCCCGCCATGCCCTCGGCACGAATGCGGCGAAAATGGCGATTGCCTCCCAGACAACGGCGATCCATTTTGCGCCACATTCGCAAGTTCGACGCCAGTGTGCCGCGTTCGAGGTCATCGCCGGCGCCGGGATGCGTGCCGGCCGCGGATTCGTAAGCGCGCCAGAAACGCAGGCGATCCGTGCGCTCCGAACGCAGCGAAAACCAGCGATTGAGCAGGATAAGATTGGCACGCCGCGCGCGCCACGAGAGCGATGCACCGGCGCGAACGGCGTGCAGATCGATGAGGAAAAGCTCGACCTGATCGTCGGCATCAAGGCGGAGCAGCAGATTGCCGGGATGCAGATCGTGATGGGCGATGCCGGCCTCGTGCATGCGGGCAAGCAGCCTGCCCAGCGCCGCGGCCAGGCGTTGCCGCAAGCGCGTACGGCGCGGCGCCGGCCATTGCGGCAGCGTAGTTTCGAGGAAGGAGTGCAACGGCCGCGTCTCCGGCAGCGCGCGTGTGATGAGGAAGCTATCCCGCGCTGTCAAGCCGCGGCACGGTTCGCCGAGGGCCAACGGCTCGAAGGTCGGCACTTGTCGGGCCGCCACGGCTCGCGCGTGCTCGTACTCGCTTCGTGCTTTGCTTGGCCGCACTAGCTCGCGCAGCTTGGCCCGGCAATCGGCAAGACGATTGTGTTTAAGATAAAAATCCAGCCCCGGCAGAACCACGTGATAGACGGTGCGATGCGGCCCGTGCTTGACGATCGACGCTTGACCCGCGGCGAGCCATTCGTCCAGGCGCAATCCATCCGGGCCGAACAGATGCTCCAGTCCGGGCCGAATCTCCCAGCGCACACCGCCGCGTTCGAGGACGATAAACTCCGGCATCGCCATCCATCCCTGCTAAATGGCACGAAGAAGATGAACCGCCAAGACGCCAAGAACGCCAAGAGAAGACAGAGAGAAAGAGCAAGATGAAGATGAAGATTAGGAAGAGGATTAAGAGCAAGAGAAAGATTAAGAGTAAGATTGCCCCTGCGGAGGCCACGACCATGTTGTCCTTCTCTTTCTCCTGCTCTTGCTCTTAATCCTCTTCCTAATCTTCATCTTCATCCTAATCCTTCTCTTCTTCTTTTTCTCCTCTTCTTCTCTCTTTCATTTCTTGGCGTCCTTGGCGCCTTGGCGGTTCATCCTTTATTGGGCCTAAGCCGCAAGGGGCTCCCTCAATCGCTCCAGCAATCGCACCCACCGTGCTGCTCCCGCCGTCACACTGTAGCGCGTTTCGACCAGGCGCCGGCCGGCGCGTCCCATGCGCTGCCGCAGCTCTCCATCCTCCGCCAGCCGCCGCACCGCTTCGATCCATTCCTCCGGCGTCCGTGCCAGAAACCCCGTCTCTCCATGCCGTACCATTTCGATCTGCACGCCCACCGGATTGGCAATCACCGGAAGTCCCGCGACCATGTATTGCAGCACTTTCAAGCCGCACTTGCCGCAGCTCCACGCATCGTCGGGCAGCCAACTGATGCCGATGTCCGCGCGGGCGATCTCCTCTGCTTCGCGCGCCTCTGACCAAAACACCGGCAGGATGGGCAGATGGCGCAGAGACAGAAAACGATCGCACAGCAGTTTCAAACGCGCGCCCGGCACCCTCCGGCCAATCTCTTCCAGAAGCGGGGCAATGGCCTGCAATCCCTGCAGTGTGCTTGACGAACCGACCCAGACCAATTCGAGTCCCGACCCCTTTTTCATCGGTTCGGCCAGCGGATAGCGCTGCGGATCAACACATGTTGGAATGACTTGAATCGATCGCTCATCGGTCCAGCGAGCCGCCTGTTCAGCGAGGAAACAATTGCCGGCGACGACGGCGTCGGCACAACGGACCATGCCGGCGAAACGGCGCAAACGCCGGCGGTCGTGCAACCCCCGCGCCGCGTAGGAATCGCGCAGGAACACGGCGTCATCGAAATCGAACAACAATCGCCGCACCGCCCGGCGCAGCAGGGAACGCTGCCAACCGGCCAACAGCCGGCGCTGTACGATCACATGAGCGCCGTTCAGGCGGCGAAACAAGCCGAGCCGCAACCACCACTGACGCGGCAATGTCACTAGCTCCAGCGTGTGTCCCGCTTGTTCGAGAAACGGACGAAACGCCGCCAGGCGATAACGGCAGCAGACGTGCTCGGGATGATCGACCAGGCCAATCCAGTGCATGGCGTTTTTCCAACCGTCCTTAGTTATCTCGTTCGGGAGTTGGCGTCGGGAGGGTAGGCGTTACGGGAACCGGCGCCGGCGGGAGCGGCGCGGCCGGCGTCGCCGGCGGCGGCTCGCACCTCATGCCGCGCGCTTTCCAGGTCACCTTGCGGCTGAAAGCGTTGGGATTTCGCAGCAAAAAACCGTCCTCGCGCTCCTCGGCGATCACGCAATCATCGAAGGTTGTACTGATTTCGATATTGGGCTTACGCGGATACGGGATGGGATAGTGAACAAACCGAGTGCAATTCGCCGGCACATGGGCCTCTCCCTGCTGGAACAGAACGCCTTCTTCACAGTGCGGCGTCTCCACCTCCACCTTGCGATTGCCGATCTCCAGGCTCATGCAGCCCATGAAGATGGCGAGCATGAGAGCGGCCGCCGTCGCGCCTACCGGGGCCGACAGCAGCTTATCCACGAACCGACGTTTTTTGATGGATTGACCGAGGGTTTCCGTACCCTTGCTGGACATGGACGAATCCTTTCGTGTTCCGACGCGGCCGGCTCATCCTAGCGCCGGCGTTCGGACATGGCGCGGCGAATCTCCTTTTGGGCATCCGCCTTCTTCGCCGCTTGCCGCTTGTCATGCAATTGCTTGCCGCGCGCCACTGCTAATTCGACTTTGGCCCGGCCGTTTTTGAAATACATCTTCAGCGGCACCAAGGTGAAGCCGCGCTGCGACGCTTTGCCGGCGAACTTGGCGATCTCGCGGCGATGCAGCAGCAGCTTGCGCGGTCGCTTGGGCTTGTGATTCATCCGATTGCCCATGCTGTATTCGGGAATGTCGCTGCCGATTAGCCATACTTCGCCGTCGTCGATTTTGGCATAGGCGTCTTCGAGTCCGCCCGCGCCTTCGCGCAGGCTTTTGACTTCGGTGCCGGTCAGCACAATGCCGCACTCCAGCGTGTCTTCGATTGCGTATTCATGAAAAGCCCGGCGATTGCGGCAAATGATTTTGACGCCGTCGTCTTGCTCTTTCTTGTTGGGCTTGCGCGCCATGGCTCATTCTCCTGCCCGCAATGCTAACACAAATCCTAAGGGGAGAAAACGCCGTCCTTTCAAGTTCCTTGTCGTTCCGTGCCGATCTTACGATATGCGTTGATCCGTGCGTGGCTTGACATCGCGAGTCCGTTTCGGCTACATCGCCAGCGTCCCGGATTCCGCCTTGCACCTCGGAAGGCGGAGCGGGCAAGTCAACGAGTTCCGGGGCAACCAGAGGAGGCTGCATGTCCCTGTTGCGCAAATTGGCCTTCGCCGTCGTGATCGTGGTTTGCAGTCCGTGGAGCACGAGCCAGGCCGGTGTTTACGTGGGCGTCGGCTTCGGCGGACCCTACTACCGCCCCTACGGCTGGTACCGTCCTTGGGGCTACGGTGGTTTTTACCGCCCCTATGGGTTCGGCGTCGTGGTCGCACCGCCGCCGGTCGTGGTGGGGGCGGCGCCCGTGGTCGTTCAGCAGCCCGCCATCGTTCAGCAGCCGGTGGTTGTGCAACCGGCCTATACGCCGCCGTCTGCGCCGCCGTCGCAGGCTCCCGCTCCCTTGCCCATGCCCACGCCGTCAACAGCCGACGCCTCCACCGCGCCGGAGGTCATGCCCGCAGTGGCGACGAGGACGGGAATTGGAGACATCGATTCCGCCTTACAACAATTACGCGATGGCGACGAGCAAGCCCGCGCCAACGCCGCCGTGCAATTGGGGCGGATGCGCTCAACCCGGGCGGTCGGTCCGATCGTCAAGGCGCTGAATAGCGACAGCAGCCCGAAGGTGCGTGAAGCGGCTGCTCGCGGCCTTGGCCTCATCGGCTCGCCCTCCGCGCTCAGCGCCCTGCAATACGCCGCCCAGGCCGACGACGACCGCGAAGTCCGCCACAGCGCCAGCTTCGCCGCCGAAACCATCCGCGGCAGCCTCCGCCGATGAGATAAAAAGAGTAGAACCGCGAAACACACGAAAAACACGAAAAAAAGAAAAAAGCAAAAGAGATGGCCTCGGGATGGATTGCCCGTGCTTAGCGTGATTGTTTTTTTCTTTTTTCTTTTTTTCGTGCTTTTCGTGTGTTTCGTGGTTCTACTCTTTTCTTCCTGCCTTTTCCCAGTTGAGGATGGCGATGATCGGTTGCTCGGGTGGCTTGGACTTGGGATCGAGGGCGATCTCATTGCTTCGCGGGAAGCGTTCCACTTTGCCCATCTTTTGATCGTCGAGGAAATAGGTCAAATCCAGTAGCTCTGTATACACGCGCGTGCCGTAGTGCATGGGTAGGATGAGGCGCGTCGGCTTGAGTTGTTCGACGACGGTTTGGGCAACGAGTCCGTTAATCGTGTACACTCCGCCGACCGGGATCATCAGCACATCGATGGGATGCTGTTCGCGCGGCTTGTCATCGACCTTGCGGATCTTATTTAGCTGTTCGCCGCGCAGCTGGTGTCCCAGGTCGCCCAGATGCACGATGCGCAAGCCGTCCACGTCAATCACGAACACTCCGTTCTTGCCGCGCTGCGTGCCGGCCATGTCGTCGTGAAACGTGCCCACCGTCTGGATACGCACGTCCTTGAATTTCGCATCGATGATGTTCCAGGCATCGCGCCCCATTTCGCCTTTCTTCAATGCGTTGATCTGCTTGGCCTCCTTGACGTTGGTGACGGCGTCAACGGCGACATGATCGACATGGAAGTGCGTCATCAGAATAAGATCCGCCTTGACCTGTGGCCGGTGGTAGGCATCGATGGCGTGGGGATCAATGACAATGCGCGTGCCCTTGGTCGAAATGATTTCGAAGAACGATTGGCCATGCCAACGAATGACGACTTTATCGCCGTCGGCCGACGCCGCGCCGGCAGACAACAGCAAGACAGCCAAGGCGGGGATGTAGCGTGCCATGTCGGATACTCCTGGAGGGCCGAGGAAACTTCTGCACATGATGATAGCAAATCCAACGCAAGCCGTTGTCAACCGTGCGGCGTCTGGGTTACATTGACGGGAAGGAGACATCCATACCATGAGTATTCCCGCCGCGATGCACTCTCGCTTCCTGCCGCTCGCTGCCTTTGTTTGCTCCGTGCTGATGCTCGCGGGTGCGCGGGCGCATGCCGCCGTGGACTTCGGCCGCGATATTCTGCCGATTCTTTCCGACAAGTGTTTTCATTGCCACGGACCCGATGCCAAGGCGCGCAAAGCTAACCTTCGCTTCGACACCAAGGAAGGGGCCTTCCGTCTCCGCAAGGGCAAGGCGGTCATCATCCCCGGCGATAGCGCGGCCAGCGAACTGGTTCGCCGCATCACGGCAGAGGACGAGGCCGAGCGCATGCCGCCTCCGGAATCGAATCGCACTCTGTCGAAAAAACAGATCGATTTACTCAAAAAATGGGTAGAGGAAGGAGCAACTTGGGGCCGGCACTGGGCGTTCGAGCCGCCGCGCCGTCCGCCTCTGCCACAGCCGCGCTTGCGGGAATGGGGACGCACCGATCTCGATGCCTTCATCCTCTCGCGTCTGGAGCGAGAAGGATTAAAGCCGTCGCCCGAAGCGCCGCGTACAACCTGGCTCCGCCGTGTGACACTGGATCTGACCGGCCTGCCGCCGACTCTGGCCGAGATGGATGCTTTTCTCGCGGATAAATCGGCGAACGCCTACGAAAAAGCCGTGGATCGTCTGCTCTCCTCGCCGCGCTATGGCGAACGCATGGCCAGCGAATGGCTCGATCTGGCCCGCTACTCCGATACGCACGGCTACCAGATGGACCGCTATCGCGCCATGTGGCCGTGGCGCGATTGGGTCATCCGCGCGTTTAACCGCAACCTGCCCTACGATCAGTTCATCACCTGGCAGCTTGCCGGCGATTTGCTGCCCGGAGCGACGAAGGAACAGCGCCTGGCCACCGCCTTCAATCGTCTGCACATGCAGAACGAGGAGGGCGGCATCGTCGAGGAGGAATTTCGCGTCGCCTACGTCGTCGATCGCGTCAACACTTTCGGCACGGCTTTCCTTGGTCTGACGTTCGATTGCACGCGCTGCCATGATCACAAATACGATCCTCTGACGCAGAAGGATTATTACTCGCTGTTCGCTTTCTTTCAGAACATCGACGAATCGGGCCAAACGACGTATTTCACCAACGCCATGCCCGTGCCGACGCTCCTGATGTCCGACAACGCGACGGACGCCAAGCTCACCCAATTGCACCGGCAGATTCAGGCGAAAGAAAAGCAACTCGAGGAAGAACGCGCCAGGGCACAGGCCGCCTTCGCCGAATGGCTGCGCCAACGCCCAAAGGAATTGACGCTGCCGGGATTGGTTGGTGCGTTCTCGTTCGATGAAATGAAAGCAAACCAGATCGCCAATAGTGTCGATCCGAAGAAGCCGGGTCATGCGGTCGAAGCGCCGAAATTGGTGGTCGGCAAGGTAGGCAACGCGGTCGAACTGAACGGTGAGAACGGTTTCAACTTCCCGGGACTCGGCCATTTCTCGCGCGTCGATCCCTTCTCGCTGAGTTTATGGGTTCGCACGCCATCACTCGCGCCGCGCTTCGTGGTGGTGCATCACAGCAAGGCGCCTATCGACGCCGGCAGCCGTGGGTATGAATTGCTGCTCGAAAATGGCCGCGTCGCATTCGGACTGCATCACATGTGGCCGCGTAACTCGATGAAGGTAGTAGCGAAGACGGCCATCCCCGCCGGAGCGTGGACCCATGTGGCCGTGACCTACGACGGTTCCAGCCGGGCCGCGGGCGTGCGAATCTATATCGATGGCGTTCCGGCCGAGCTGGAAATCGTACGCGACGGGTTGTTCAAGGACATCACCTATGAGGGCGGCGAGCCGGACCTGGCGCTCGGTTTCCGCTTCCGCGATAACGGCTTCAAGGGCGGGCAAGTCGATGAGTTTCGCGTCTACAATCGAACGCTGACGCCGTTGGAGGCCGCTCATCTCGCGGGCCGGCGGGAAGTCGGGCCGACTCGTGAAATGCTGCTCGATTACTTCCTGGCCACGGTTCACGAACCCGCTCGCAAACTCCGCGAGGAATTGCACGCCTTGCGACACCAAGCGAATCAGACGATTCAACCGATTCCCGAAGTGATGGTCATGGAGGAAATGGCGCAGTCCAAGCCGGCGTTTATCCTCAAACGCGGCGCCTACGATGCGCCCGGCGAGCGCGTGTCGATGAACACGCCGGCCGCGCTGCCGCCGTTTCCCGTCGATCAACCGCGCAACCGCCTCGGCCTGGCTCGCTGGCTGCTCGCTCCTGATCATCCGCTGACGGCGCGCGTCGCGGTCAATCGATTTTGGCAGATGATGTTCGGCAAAGGTCTTGTCGAGACCAGCGACAATTTCGGCAGCCAAGGCACTCCGCCGACGCATCCGGAGCTGCTCGATTTCCTTGCCCGCGGTTTCGTCGATCACGGTTGGGACGTGAAGCGTTTGCTCAAGACGATCGCGCTATCGGCGACGTATCGGCAATCCTCGAACGTCAATCCCGAGCTGCTCTCACGCGATCCCGGCAATCAACTGTTGGCTCGTGCTCCGATTCGTCGGCTGACGGCGGAGATGTTGCGCGATCAGGCGCTGGCCGTCTCCGGCCTTTTGACGGAAAAGATCGGCGGACCGAGTGTCAAGCCGTACCAGCCGGAAGGCTTGTGGTCGGTGGCGATGGGTTCGCCGCGCTACGACCGCAGCCGTGGTCCGGATCTCTATCGCCGCAGCCTGTACACGTTCTGGAAACGCACGGTGCCGCACCCAGCGATGGTCACATTCGACGCCGCCGAACGCAACGTCTGCATCGTTCGCCGTCAAACTACCAGCACGCCGCTGCAAGCGCTGGCACTCTTGAACGACCCGCAGATCGTCGAGGCGGCGCGATTTCTCGGCCAACGAATGCTCACCGAAGGCGGCAAGACCAGGGCGGAGCAAGCCGCCTGGCTGTTCCGCACAGCGACGGCGAGAGCAGCGACAGATCGGGAAGTGCGCATCCTTGCACGGCTGTTCGCCGAGCAGAAAGAATTGTTCAAGAACGATAGGAAGGCGGCGGCGAAGCTCCTCGCCGTGGGCGACGGGCGCAACGATGCGAAACTCGATCTCGTGGAGTTGGCAGCCAGTACGGTACTGGCGCTGACGGTGCTCAATCATGATGAAGCCGTCATGCGGCGATAACGAAAAAGAGCAAGCCATGCCTCTCTTGGATCATTTCCATCCCCCTCTATCGGAGAGACGGCACTGGGAGTCCTTTCACGCTTCCTGGGCCAACGAGATCATGGCCGCGCTCAATGAAGGCGGACTACCGGAGGGCTATTTTGCCGAAACGCAGGTGCATTTCGGCAGCCGGATTGAAGTGGATGTCGCCACTCTCCAGGAACGGCAAGCTGTCCCCCCTTCGCAAGCCAACGGTGGAGTGGCCGTGGAACCGTGGGCTGCAACACAAGTCCTCTTCATGCCGGCGGTTTTTCCAGATGAAATAGAGGTCCAAATTATCCATAACTCCGGAGGACCGACCCTGGTAGGGGCGATCGAGTTGGTTAGTCCGCGAAACAAAGATCGCCCGGAAGCGCGGCGCGCCTTCGCCGCCAAGTGCCTGGCTTACCTGCAATCGGGCGTTGGGCTGTTGATCGTCGATATTGTCACGGAGCGGCACCAAAACCTTCACGATGAGCTGATTAACCTGTGCCAGCAAGATGCCGGCTATCGTTTCTCGTCGCCGCCTCCTTCGCTCTACACCGTCGCCTACCGGCCGCTGCGCACGGAGGCGGAGGGCGATCAGATCGAACTCCGGCCGGCCCCGCTCCAGCTCGGCGGGGCATTGCCAACCATGCCGCTCGCCCTTCGCGGCGGGCCGATCATTTCCGTGGAATTGGAGCGAACTTACACGATGGCCCGACAAAGGAGCTTGCTGTAGGCTGCCGTTTCGGCGAACGCAACAATCTCCATCTCCTCTTCTCTTGCGGCGCTGGGCCATCCTTGCGATATAATCGAGAAGGTTGATCCGGTTTCCATTTCTTGGTGCGGCGGGATGTATCCATGACCACCCTTTCACGAAACACGTCCTTGTTGGTCGCGCGAACGAGCGTGGCAGTTCTGATGCTGAGCTTCGCGGCGTTCGTTGTGTGGACGGCCGGCGACCTCCGGGGCCAGGCTCCTGCCCAAAAGCCGCGCGTGGAAGAGGAAGAGGACACGCCAAAACCCAAGGAGAAGTCCGGCAAAAAGCAGCGCGTCGAGGAAGAGGAAGAAACTTCCCCCAAAAAGCCGAAGCGGAAAATCCGCCCGGAGGACGAGGAAGATCCCAAGGAGAAGGCCGAACCGAACCGTCCAGGTGCCAAGGAGGAACTCGCCAAATTGGCCGAGCGCGAGACCCAGCCGGCGATCAAGGCGCTCTATCGTTCCCTGGCTGTCCCCTACGATCTGGTTTTGCACAAGCGTACGACCGTCACGACCAACGGCGAACGGAGACAGCAAGAGGACAAAATCGTGCCGACCCCATTTTACCTGGGGACCGATCCGGATCGTCTCCTCAAAGAACACCGTGTGCTCTTCAAGCGGTATTCGTTGGACTGGCAACTCGACAAAACGTCCTCGTTCACCCCGATGGAGGGGAGCCTTCAATTCGTCCGCCCCTACGAGGAGATCGCTCAAGACAAAGTGCGTCAGTTTTTGCGCGATGCAACGCCGGAAAATTCGGATGCCAGGACTCCGCTATCGAAATCCGACAAACTGGCAGCTGCCGAGAACGTGCTGAAGGCAGTGCTGAACTGGCACGAGTCGGCCAAGTTGACGGGCGGGCGCAACTACGAATTAAGCGGCGAGGATTGGAAGAAAGTAGAGAAGAAGCTGCGCACCCAACTGCTCGAGGAAGTGAAGTTGGAGCAGTTGAAAGAGCTTGCCCAGAACCAGGAATGGGAGAAGGTGGTGGAGCTGGCGCGCGACTTGGCCAATACCTACAAGGACAATCGCAAAACCATCTTTCGTCCCATCGCCGACATGATTCAGAATGCCCGCACGAATCCGACCCTCGACGAGAAGAAGAAGCGAGAGGCGTTCAAACATCTGCGCGATTTAGAGCGAGAGTTTCCCGGTAATGCGGAACTAGAACCACTCAGCAAAGCGATGGAAAAAGAAGCGCTGAGTTATTTCGAGGCGGCGCAGGAATTGGCCAAGGAGAAGAAAGTTCAGCAGGCGCTCGATTATGTGCGCCGCGCCGAGGAGATCTATCCGCAGTTGAAGGGATTGGGCAAGCTCAAGATGGAATTAAACCTGGAGCATCCGATCCTGCGTGTCGGCGTGCGAGGGCCGATGCCGCAATTCTTTTCGCCGGCTTGGGCGCGTACCGATAACGAACGCCGCATCGTGGATCTGCTGTTCGAGAGCCTGGTGAAATTGGTTCCGGACCAGGCCGGCGGATACCGCTATTGCCGAGGACTGTCGGAGTCTAAACCCCAGGTGGCGACGCTGGGGCGCCGGTTCGAGCTGCCGCACAATGCCACCTGGTCGGATAACCGGACGCTCACGTCGGCGGATGTCGAATTCTCGTTGAAGCTGCTCCAGGCCGGCAAGGGAGTAGGCCGCTCGCGCGTTTGGGGGGAGCTGTTCCTTGCCGCGGAAAGGAAAGGCGGTCCGTTTCGGGTCACATTACAGTTGAGGCAAGGTTTCTTAGACCCCCTGGGACTGATGACCTTTAAGATTCTGCCGGCCAACCAAAAGGTCAATCTCGAGGAGTTCGCCAAGAGCCCTGTCACCAGCGGTCCCTTCCATTTGACGGGTATGCAATCGGAAGATGGGCGCCCGTCCCTGGTTTTCACTGCGAATCCCGAATATGGATCGCGGCCGGCGAAAAACAACGCTCCGCACATTCAAGAGATCCGCTTTTACACTTCCACCAATGCCGTGGAGGAAATAAGCAACGGCAAGTTGGACTTGGTGCTCGATCTAACCGCGAAAGAAGCGGCGGACCTACTGGATAAACCGTCGATCGAGGTCCCCTTGCCGTCGCCAAACGTGCCCAATCGACGGATTTATTTCCTGGCGATCAACACGGCCAGACTGAGCGACGCCGGCCATCGCCGCGCGATTTCATGTGCCATCGATCGGGAGAAATTGTTGGATAAGCATTTCCGCGCTCCCTTGAAAGGGAAGGCGCAGGTACACAAGGCCCTCAATGGGCCATTTCCCGCAGGTTCGTGGGCGTGCAAACAGAACCAAAACGCTCCCGCCGACAAAGCCGGCTCAAGTTTGTTCAATCCGGAAGAAGCCAAGCTGTTAATCCAGCAACCCGCGGCGCAGAGGGCTGCCGAGTCCGGCCGTTGGCAGCTCAAATATCCGATGGATGATCCGGCCCTGGAAGAGGCGATCAAGGAGCTGTGCGCTCAGGTAAAAACCCACACCGGGGTGGTGCTGGAGCCGACGGCGATTTCGCCCTACGATCTGCACGATGACATTGTAACTCATAAGAATTTCGATTTGGCGTACTACTACTATGATTTCCCGGACGAGACCTATTGGCTGGCTCCCCTCTTCGGCCCGCCGCCGGGATCGGCCGACGACAGCATGAACATCTTCAAGTACCGAACCGACGACTTATCGAACTTGCTGTCGAGAATGAAAATCTATCGGGACTTCTCCAAGGTGCGCGAGTATCAATGGGAGATTCATAATTTGCTCAACCGCGAGATGCCGTTCATTCCGTTGTGGCAGCTCGATCCGCTCCTGGCCTATCGCCGCGAGGTGCAGCCGGCCGCGTTCGATCCGCTGCTGGTGTTCAACAACATCGAGGAATGGCGCTTGATGCCGCGCAAGTAAACTGCAATGTATATATCCGAGCCTGACGCGTAAGCGAAGAATTGCATTGCTCTTCGCTTACGCGTCAGGCTCGGAAACTACATTTTTGCACGAAAACGATTGAGCAAATTCGCCGTGATGCGCTGGACGCGGGCATCCGGTCCTTTTGGCTTTGCTCCATAAACGGCGGGATGCAGATAGCCCGGCGGAGCGCTCAAGCCGTCGCTCCACCAGATGGTGGCCGCATTGAACACCAAGTTATTCTTGGGTCCCGGATAGATCGTCGCCGTGTACGTTCCGTGATGCGTGCCGTTAAACGTTTGGCCCTTCGCAACCACCTCCAGGCCGGGAATGTCCGCCGGATCGCCATGCCACTCCCAACCTACCAGGCCGGGGATACTGTCGCCATTTTTCATGCCCGTGCCGGCGAAAAGCCAGTGCTTGTCTTGAACGCAAATCCAGTCCGCGCCGCCGGTCACGGGGAACGTGCTGCGGGCGCCCATCAAGGTTGCCTCATTGGGTCCGTTGTGCTTCAAGTCGCGCAGCTCAGGGAAGCCTTTCTTGACCGACTCCTCCTGAATCGGACCATACTGTCCAATCCGGCTAATTATGCGATTGGGCGTCTTGGAACCGCTCGGCAGGAAGGAGATGACGCCGCAGCACGTATTGCCGCTGAGAAAGGCCGCGTTGACGCCCGCGGCGATGGCCGCCTTCACATTTTTGAACATATCGAGAGACCAATATTCGTCGTGGCCGACGGATAGAAAGCCCTTGGCCCGCAGCAGCCCTTTGGCGTCCGTGTGGGTATCCACGTTGCTGATGTAGGAGACATCGTAGCCCTCCTTTTCCATCCAGAAGGCAAGCGGAAACTCCCAGAGCAGGAACTCGCCGGAGCCTTGGGACAAGGGCGCATCGAAGATCTGGCAGTATTTGCCGTAGGGCCGGTCCCAGCTCACGCGCACGCCAGGGCCCCAATACCACTCCTTCTTGCCGTCGTCGTAGAGCGACCATTGGCTGGGCCAGCGGTTGTACGCCGACCAGGTGGTGTCGCTGCACTGGAAGAGAAAGTCGCAGGCACGGTCGTCGCGCACGATGAAAATGATGTAGCTTTGCAGCTTGTCGCGCTCGGCCGTCAGTTTGCCCAGGTACACGCCGCTGGGCCAATCCTTGGGAATGGTCAGCGTGGCGGCCGGCTCCCATCGGCATTCCCGCAGGCGCTCGGTGCCGATCTCCGGATCGGGTTGGACCTTGCCTTTGAACGGGCCAAGTTGAACCAGGTGCCGGCCTCCCTTGCCCTGGTAATAGCCGAGACGATACAGATCGAGCACAAACGAGGAAGCCGGATTGGTGCTGACCATGATGTTCAGCGTTTCGCCGGCCCGAATGCTAGTATGCGAGCAGTAGCCTTCGATCCAGGGGCAGCGGTACTTCGTCTTCGGATCGATGCGCGTCTTTTCCAGCAACCAGCTGGTGGTCCCGGCCTTCTCGTTCTCGGCCCGGATCAAATCGCGCTGCGGTTTAGAAAAATCCTCTGCCTCGGTTGACAGCGAGCCGAGCGAAGACGCCACACCAGCGGCCACGACGGTTCGGAGCAGGTCACGCCGGTTGAGAGGGGATTCGCGATCCGATGGTTCGTGCATGAGAGATCTCCGGATTAGACCAGTGGGATCTGGTGCTACGGTACATCGCCCGACACAAACGTCAATAGCCCCGCTGGTTCTCGTCAGGTGGGCTAAACGCCGGTGTACTCACAGCAGTCAGTCATCGCAGACAGGACGTTGAAATACGAAGACCATCAATTGCGTGGCTGTGCTGGTATGGCGACTCGTGCGGATTGGGGCTCTACGTCCACTTCCTCTACGCTAAGGCCCAAAGGTGACGTTCCTACTCATCTGCCCTTCACTTAAATCTTAGTTTTTTCTTAATTTTTTCCTTGCCCCTCCACTCACCGATTGTTACACTCAATCTCGATATTTTTACTCCAACTGGCGGTGTTTATGAGTCGCCGTGATTCGCTCACTGCCAGGAATACCCTTCAACGACGAAAGGGAGAGGGCAGATGAAACGTGCAACTCTGATTCTGGCGGTTGTGGCTCTAATGCTCGGCGGAGTGAGGCAGGCGAAGGCCGGTCTGATCGGGACTACAGTGGACACCAAATTCTACGTCCCCAACCTTAACACCCTTTATCAAGACTTTGGAAAACAAACCGTAAATCCTACGGCTTTTTTCTCTTTATTTATCGGTGAGACCACGACCATCACCGATACGCAGATCATTTATACTAGTCCACCCTCTTCCGGGACTTACCTTACTGCCCCCTTTAACGGTTACGTTTACGACTTTATCGATTCTGGGAACCTCATTAAGAGCGTAAGCGTTGATCCTTCCTCTACACTTTCGGGTTTCAGTCCATCGGAGGTCACGCTAACCTCGGACGGGGCGGGGGGGCAACTCGTTGAACTGAACCTCGGGCAAGGTCTGTCCTTCAGTCCAGGAGCAAGCGTCGTCTTGGACGTTAACACAAATGCCGTCTCTACCCCCGAACCCTCCACCCTGACCCTGCTCGGCATCGGCTCCCTCGGCCTGCTCGGCTACGGCTGGAGACGGCGGCGGCAGAATGCGTGACCTTGCCCATCAACAACCTCACCAGGCCACCTTCGGGTGGTCTTTTTTGTTGGTGTGCCTCCTTGGCCTAGGTCAGTCGCTGTAAGCCTGTCGCCCTCCGCTACCTCACCCCTCCCACTTCCACCCAGGAGTCTCAACGGGACTGCAGGGCAAAGGGCAACGATGGCACATCAAGCTCCGGAGGAAACAGCGGACCGGACTTGACCTCAATTCCAAGTGATGTTCCAATTATCTTAGGCCGGGGCCCAGGCTTATTGCTCACCATTCTTTAGTCTGGCCCCGGGGGCCATTCCTCCTCACATCAAGGGCCATCATCATGACCTTCTCTGCCGAAGTCCGTGTCGCGTCTGCTGCGCTCCCAGTCGGGAGTGGGCGTGGATTGCTCCGCTGGATCTGCACCAGCAATCCCTTCTACGTCCTCAGCGCCGGCTTGTTTCTCGCCGGCCTGTGGATTTCCTTTGGCGCCCAGTTCGAGGAAGTGCAGACGTGGGCGCTCATGTCCGGGCTAGCCGGCTACACCTTGCTGCTTGCCGTCACGGCCTGCTTGTTGGTTCGCTTTGGGAACGTTTGGGACGATGTACGCACGATTCTGCTGCTCGTGGTGCTCATGTTTCTGGCCACCTCGGTGACATTCGATGAAGTGCTCGTTTTCGATCCCGTTCGCGGTTTCTTTTGCTACATCATCGGTCTGGTTTTCGCGATCAGCGTGAGCGAGGGATTGCTGCGAGGAATTCGCCTGGAGCTGCCGGCGGGATTTCGTCTGCCTTATCATCTGATTCTGGCGCTGTTTTTCCTGTATCCGCTTGCACTTCGTCCCCTTTTGGCCGATCCGCATGGCGAGGCGCTTCTGTGGGGCTTGTTCGGTTTTTCTCCGATCGCCGGCTTGCTGTTTCTGACGCTGCTGCCGGCCATTCGCCGTGGTCCGGATTATATCCGCGACAACGGCAGCCCTTGGCGTTGGCCGTTGTATCCGTGGGTGTTGTTTGGCTTGCTTGCTCTCGCGGTACCGGCGCGTGCTTTCCTGTTGTGCTGGTCGATGCAGCTACTCGATATGAGCGAACTCCAGCGCGTGATGTTCGGCCCTTTCTTTCTCGCGCCGTTCGGTTTGGCGCTCGCGGTTTTGCTCATGGAGATCGGCATTGTCTCAAAATCGCGCATCGTTCAATGGATCGCGCTAGTGATTCCGTTCTTCCTCGTTGCCCTAACCCTTTTTTGCCATCGGGACGATCCTATTTATCGACATTTCTTGTCCGTGTTCACGGCGCGCGTGGGAGAGCCTCTCTCGATATTGCTGCTCGCGGCCGCGCTTTTCTTCGCCTATGCCGCCTGGCGGCGCGTAGCCCTATCAACCGAGGCATTAACGGCCGTGCTGCTGATGCTGGCGTTTGTCGGGCCGGACACGCTGGACGAGCATAGGCTCACCCCGCCCCAAACAACACCTTTACTGGCCGCCGCATTCCTGCAACTGGCACTGGGGATCGACGGGCGCAATTCCCGGCGTTGTCTCGCCGGTGCAGGTTTCCTGCTTGCCGCGGTCCTGACGCTCCCCGAGGAAGTACATGAATCGTTCCCCGTCGAGATAGTCGTTTTCCATCTGGCCGTGTTCGCCGGCCTCATCATTGGGGCGCTGTTCAATGATGGGCTGGCTCGTCTGCTGCGCTTCCTTGCTAGCGGACTGATTGTGCTGGCCTGCCTCGCCGTGATGATGGGACGTGCGGATGCTTCGGCGAGCGTTCCGCCGACGATGCTCCTCCTCTATCCCCTGGTAATGGCCATGCTTTTGGCCGTCTATGGTCGTCTTTTCGGCGAGCGTTCTTTTGTCGTTGCCGCCGGCTTGATCTTGGCCGGTTGGCTGAGTCTGGCCGGTTGGCGCGGCTATTGCTGGCTGCGGCAGAGGGTCCTCGGACTCGATCACCTTTTGCTAAGTTTGGTGCTGTTCGCGGTGGCCGTGCTGGTCAGCCTGGCCAAATCGAGAATCCGGCTGCGCTGGCTTGCGGCAAGACTGTCGATGAATCGGCAGCAATAATGGCCGCCTGAAATTCGTTGCGATCGCTCTTGCAAAAGGGCCGCCGCGTCGCTATGGTCCTGCCCTTCCGAACAAACAGGACGTTTCTTTTGGAGGGCGGGACCATGTCGCGTCGCCTGTGGATGGTATGCGCCGCCGCGCTGCTGTTCGGCGCGGCAGGATGTTCGGCTGGTTCGTTCTTGCTTTCCTGGGTCGGCTCGGGAGGCAAAGAGAAAGTCGTATCCGGCTCGGTCGATGATGTGGCCGCGCGCTTGCAGGCTTCTCTGGGCAAGATCGACATTCTCGTGGCCGTCAACAAGATGGACGAGGACACAGTGAAACTGAACGGCCAAACCAAATCCGGAAGCCGGTTCGCTCTGATCCTGAAGCGGCAGAAGACGAGTCTTGGCGAAAACACGGCGATCAACGTCGAATGGGAGAAAGACGCCGACGAGAAATTCTGGGCCACCGTGCTCGACTTGGTCGTCCAGCCAGCGCCAATAGCCACGAAGGGCTAGCAGAGCCGCGACCGTCAGGGAGCGGGGAGTCAAACCGCTCCCTGACGATCGCCGCTCTCCGTCGATTCGTTACGCTTGCAAAAGCGCTCCCACGTCGCGGCACAATTTCCCGGCGTCGTCCTGCTTTGGCGCCTCGGCAATGACACGAACGATCGGCTCGGTGTTGCTCGGCCGAATGTGCAGCCAACGATCGGGCCAGTCCAGACGCAGGCCATCCAGCCGATTGACCGCCGCCTCCGGCCAGCGCTTCGTCAGCGATTCGTACAACGCCGGCAGCTGCTCGCGCGGAACGGTGTACTTGTCCTTGACGATGTGATACACCGGCAGCTCGGCGACCAGCTCGCTCAGTTTGTGGCCGGTTTCCGCCATCAGGTTCAATACCATCCCCATGCCGATGAACGGATCGCGCACCAGGCCGACGCGCGGATCGAGGACGCCGCCATTGCCTTCGCCACCGAAGATCGCACCGACTTCGAGCATTTTGTCTGCCACGTTGGCTTCGCCGACGGCTGCGCGATGACAAGCGCAGCTGTATTTCGCTGCGATGTCTTCGTTGATGCGCGAGGTGGACATGTTGATGACCACCGGCCCACGCGCATGCCGCAAACGGAACGAGACGGCCAAGGCCAACGTCAGTTCCTCGC
>DASRBG010000033.1:0-21122 GCA_035653735.1 Gemmataceae bacterium | reverse complement strand
GCGGCACGTTCCTGGTCACGAGCGGCTCGACGACCATGACGTTCCAAATCAGCTACAAGGGCGATGGCGGAAACAACGTTACCATCACGCGTATTTCCTAGAGAGGAAGGACTTTTCTCCTTCCTTCCAAAGCCGCAATCGTCTTGACGAATGTGATTTCTTGTCCCAGACACTGACACAACTTAAACCGGAGGAAACCCAGATGTCCCCCTTATCCTGGCGCCAGTGGATCAAGAATTGCGTGGCCGCGCGGAAACTCCCGCGAGCCAACGCTTCCCGAAAACGGCCGCAGACGAGCGTGCTGCTCCACTTGGAGGCACTGGAGGATCGCATCACTCCCTCGAACGTGACCTGGACCGGCGGTGGCGACGGGCAGAGCTGGGGCGACGGGAAAAACTGGAACACGGGTGCCGTACCGGGCATCTCGGATGACGTAACGATCAACAAAACGGGGGTGGGCACCATCAACATCGCTGGGAGCAATTATTCCGTCCGCTCGCTGAACGACACCACGGCTGTCCTATCCATCGCCTCCGGCGCGTCTCTCTCCCTCGCTGCTGTCGCCCTGTCATCCACTTTTGGTCAAAACGTGGCCGTGCAATCGGGGGGAACGCTGACGGTCGAGGGCGGGACATCCACCTTCGATCAAAACGTGGCCGTGCTATCGGGGGGAATGCTGACTGTCGAGGCCGGAGCCAGCGTTGTGGTTGGGGGAGGCGTGACCCTGACCGATGACGGCACCTTGAAGTTCAGCAGTGGCGACAGCGTATCTCTGAGCGCCGGGGCGACGCAGATCGTGGTGGGCAACGGCGGCTTGATGACCGCCACCGGCACGACTTTCAGCGGCCCCTCCAACTATGTCACGCAGATCGTCGTCAACTCCGGCGGCCATCTCCAAGCCAGCAACAGCATCTTCGCCCTCTACGCGGTCATCCTTAACGACGGCAGCACCCTCAACGCCGGCGACCTCACCGGCAATAGCTTCAACTCGCCCCTGTTTGTGCCCGAGCAGGACATACAGAACTTGAGCAACAACGCTCTGTTCAACACCATCAACATCCTGGGAGGCAGCGTCGCCGGCGGGAAGACGTTGGCGCTCAACGCCATCGGCAAGGTTTCAACGGCCAACCTGGTCTACAATTTCGCTGGCAACTTCTTGATCGGCAGCCAAGGCACTGTCACGGTCGCCCCTAACGTCAGCGTCGTGGTTGGGGAAGGCGTGACCCTGACCGATGACGGCACCTTGAATTTCAAAAGTGGCGACAACGTCGCTCTGAACATCGGCACGACGCAGATCGTGGTGGGCAACGGCGGCTTGATGACTGCTACCGACACTACTTTCAGCGGCGCCACCAACTATGTCACGCAGATCGTCGTCAACTCCGGCGGCCATCTCCAAGCCAGCAACAGCATCTTCGCCCTCTACGCGGTCATGCTTAACGACGGCAGCACCCTCTACGCCGGCGATCTCACCGGCAACTTCTTCAATACCACTCTGTACACACCCATCGCCGATGTGCCGTTGTTGACCAACAACAAAAGCTTCGATGCCGTGTACATCAACGCCGGCGATAGCCTGGCTAGCGGAAAGTCGGTGTCGCTGGCGCTCATGGGCAGTCTTTCGACCGCCAGCCTGGCTTATTTCTTCGCCGGCGACCTCGCGATCAATACCGGGGCCGCCCTGACGGTGGGAACCGACGTCACGGTCACGGGCAATGGGAACCTGAGCATTGCCGGCAGCCTCAACGTGAACGGCGGCACGCTGAATGACAAGGGCAATCTGAGCAATACCGGCACCATCAGCCTGAACAACGGCACCCTGACCGTCGCCGGTACGGTGGCACAGCTTTCCTCCTCGAACGCACTCACGGCGGGGACGTGGAACGTCGGCCCCAGCTCGAACCTCGATTTCGCCAGCGGTTCCAACATCACGTCGCTGACGGGCGCCCAGGTGACACTCAACGGCGCCAATTCCGACTTCGCCGCCCTGGCCAACCTGGGCACCATTGCCGCGGGCAGCAGCTTCAGTTTGCTTGGCGGCCAGAACTTCACGACGGCGGGAGACCTCAGCAATGCCGGCAGCCTCACCCTGAGCGGGGGCATCCTGACCGACACGGGCAATCTAAGCAATACCGGCACTCTCAGCCTAAGTAACGCCACCCTGACCGTCGCCGGCAGCGTGGCCCAGCTCTCTTCATCGCACGCGCTGACGGCGGGCAGATGGACCGTCGGCCCCAGTTCGAACCTGGATTTCGCCAGCGGTTCCAGCATCACGTCGCTGGCCGGCGCTCAAGTCACGCTCAATGGTACCGATTCCAACTTCCTCGCCCTGACCAATCTGAACACCATTATCGCAGGCAGCATCTTCAGCTTGTTGGGAGGCCGGAGTTTCACGACGGCTGGGGACCTGAGCAGTGCCGGCGGCATCATTCTGAACACGGCCACACTGAACGTCAGCGGCAACTTGACCAACACCGGCGGCCTCATTTGGACTAACGCCACCGTGAACGTCGCCGACAGCCTGAGCAATACCGGCCGACTCAACTTGAATGGCAGCACGCTCACTGTCAAGGGCGCCGTGGCGCAGCTCTCCTCCAACGCGTTGACGGCGGGGACGTGGAACATCGGTCCCAGCTCGACTCTCAATTTCGCCGCTGGTTCCAAGATCACATCGTTGGCCGGCGCTCAGGTGACACTCAACGGCGCCAATTCCACTTTCGCGGCGCTGGCCAACCTGAACACCATTGCCAGCAACAGCAGCTTAATCCTGGAAGGAGGCCAAACCTTCACGACGGCAAGCAACCTGACGAATGCCGGCAGCCTTTCTGTGTTCGGTGGGACGCTGAATGTCACGGGCAACCTGAGCAACACCGGCAGCATCAACCTGAACAGCGGCGACCTGACCGTCACGGGCACGGTGGCCCAGCTGTCCGGAACCTCCTTGACCGCGGGCGTCTGGATGGTTGGCCCCAGCTCGACCCTTAATTTTGCCGCCGGCTCCAACATCACATCGCTGGCCGGCGCTCAGGTGATGCTCAACGGCGCCAATTCCAACTTCGCCGCCCTGGCTAATCTGGCTAGCATCGCCAAGGGAAGCAGCCTGCTCTTGCTGGGAGGTCAAAGCTTCGCAACCGTTGGGGACCTGAGCAATGGCGGCACCCTCACCCTGATTGGCGGTACGCTGAGCGTCGCCGGCAGTCTTAGCAATACGGGCAACCTCAATGGGAGTAACGCTACCGTTCAAGTCTCCAGCAACCTGAGCAACACCGGCGCCATCAATCTGAGTAACACGACGTTAAATGTCACCGGCAACCTGAGCAATCTCGGCAGCGTCTCCTTGAGCAGTAGTACCCTGTCCGTCGCCGGCTCCGTGACCCAGTTAGTGGGGAACGTCCTTAAGGGCGGGGCGTGGTACATCGGCCCCAACTCGAACCTTAAGTTCGCCGCCGGCTCCTCCATCACGTCGCTGGCCGGCGCTCAGGTCACGCTCAACGGCGCCAATTCCAACTTCGCGGCGTTGGCCAACCTGAACACCATCGCCGCAGGCAGCAGTTTGAGCTTGCTGGGAGGACAGAGCTTCACGACCACCGGCAACTTCACGAACAACGGCAAGTTGACAGTCGGCGCCGGCAGCGTCCTGACGGCCACGGGCAGCTTCACGCAGGCGTCCACGGCGGCGCTCAGCATCCAGCTGGGCGGCAGCAACAACGGTCAGGTGGTCAGCACCACCGGCACGGTCACCCTGGGTGGTACGCTGCAAGTGAGGTCCACCGTCGTTCCCGCCGTGGGCAGTTCATTCGAGATTCTCGCCAACGAAGGCGGCTCGGCCATCAGCGGCACGTTCGCGGGCCTTGCCGAGGGCGGCACGTTCCTGGTCACGAGCGGCTCGACGACCATGACGTTCCAAATCAGCTACAAGGGCGATGGTGGAAACAACGTTACCATCGCGCGTATTTCCTAGGTTCTTGGATAGGGTTGCGTAGGTCCGAGCCGCGCACGCAGCGCAGCGGAGTAAGCGGTGGTTGCGGCCGCTTACTCCGCTGCGCTGCGTGCGCGGCTCGGAGTTGACAAGGAATAGTGTCCCCAAGCTTAAAGTAGGCGGACTTTTCTTCTTGAGGATCGACCCCCATGACCTTATCCGTAGAGCGAATCTGCAACGAGTTGAACCGCAAGGGATTGCTGCCGCCGCAGGAGATCCGCAATCTGCGCCAGCGCTGGCTGCGCCAGGCCGGCTCTTCGGCCGACGATTGCGTTCTGTTCGGCAAGTGGCTGGCTCATCATGGGTTTGTCACCGATTACCAGGCGGAGGTGCTGCTCCGCCGCCGTGAGGATCCTCTTATCCTGGGCCGATACAGGCTCCGCGGGCGCATCGGACGTGGTCCGCTGGCCGGCGTTTATGAGGCGGTGAATCGGCAAGGAGAAGCCGTCGCCATCAAAGTGCTGCCGCCGGCGCGGGCGGCGGATGCGACGGTGCTGGCGCGCTTCCAGCGCGAAGCGCGCCTGGCCATGCGCCTGCATCATCCCCATGTCATCCGTACCTTCGAGGCGGGCGAGCACCAGGGAACGCATTTCCTGGTCATGGAGCTGCTCCAGGGCGAGACACTCAAGGAAATGCTGCTGCGGCGCGGCCGGCTGCCGGTGGTCGAGGGGGTTCGGCTGATCTACCAGGCGCTTGTGGGACTCCAGCACATTCACGAGCAGGGAATGGTTCACCGCGACCTGGAGCCGGCCAACTTGATGCTGTTATCGGACGGGGCGGTCGAGTCGGACACGACAAAGAACAGCACGGTGAAGATTCTCGACATCGGTCTGGGACGCGCTTTGTTTGATGACGGCGCGGTCAACCTGACCACGACGGGCGACCAGCTCGGCACGCCCTTGTATTGCGCGCCGGAGCAGACCCGGGACGCGCGGCAGGCCGACATCCGCTCGGACATCTACAGCCTGGGCTGCGTCCTGTACCACGTCTTGGCCGGCCATCCTCCCTTCGAGGACAAGGGACCGGTCCGGCTCATGCTCAGTCACGCCACCGAGCCGCCGCCGCGGCTTGCGCGGCTCAACCTCGGCGAGCCGCCGGGACTCCAGGAAGTCCTCGATCGCATGATGGCTAAGGATCCCGGGCTGCGTTTCTCCACCCCCGGCCAGGCCGCTCAGGAACTACGGCGATTTCTGCTGCCGAAATGAATGCGGCCATGCGGGAACGTTCTGGGATTCTCGTGAGATGTTGGCTCTCGTTCCCACGCTCCGCGTGGGAACTCGCACTGGCGACGCTCCGCGGGCTCTCGTTCCCACGCTCCGCGTGGGAACTCATACAGGCGACGCTCTGCGTCGCGTCTTGACCTCGCGCGGCAGAGAGAGTCGGGCCGCAGAGCGGCCAGGCGTGCGTTCCCACGCAGAGCGTGGGAACGAGAGGATAAATTACGGGCCGCGATTTGAGTATCGTCACTCTCCGTAAAACCCCTTGCCCTCCGCCGCCAGTTGCCGCATCTGTTCGGTCGGCTGGAAACGCGCTCCCAGATGCTCGTATGCCTTCAGCTTTTCCAGCACCTTGCCAATGCCCAGCGAGTCGGCCCAGCGCAGAATGCCGCCGCGGAAGGGAGGGAAGCCAATGCCCAAAATCAATCCCATATCCACATCGCCCGGCTCGCGCACGATGCCCTCGCTCAGCACTCGGCTCGCCTCGGTCAGCATCGGTAAAAATAATCGATCCGTAATCTCCTCATTGCCGATCTGCCGGCCTCCGGTCCGGCACTTCGCCAGGATCGCCTCGAATGCCGGATCATCGACGCCGCGCGATCCTTTGGCATAGCTGTAGAATCCCGCGCCGGATTTCTGGCCCAGGCGTCCTGCCTTTACCAATTCGTCGAGAATGCGCGTCGGCGCGGCGCGGTCGGCGAAGGCGGTATTGATGACGCGGCCTGCGTACAGCGACGTGTCCAGGCCGACAAGGTCGTTGAGTGTGATCGGTCCCATCGGCATGCCGAAGGCCGTCGCGGCTTTGTCGATGGCGCGCGGGTTGGCCCCCTCTTGCAGCAGCACCAGCGATTCGTTGAGGTACGGAAACAGAATGCGATTGACCAAAAAGCCGGGACAATCGCGGACCACGATCGGCGTTTTGCCGATGCGCTTGGCAAGGGCGACGAGCGTGACCACGGTTTCGTCGCTGGTTTTGTCGCCGCGGATCACTTCCACCAACTGCATGCGATCGACGGGATTGAAAAAGTGCATGCCGGCGAATTGTTGCGGACGCTCGACCGACTGGGCCATGCGCGTGATGGAAATGGTGGAGGTGTTCGAGGCGAGGATGGCATCGGGCCGCAGCACTTTCTGCACCTGGCGATAAATGTTGACCTTCGCTTCCTCGTTCTCGATGATCGCTTCAATGACGACCTCGCGGTCGGCCAGGGCGTTGGGCGTCATGCTGGTGCTGAGGCGGGCCAGCGCGCCGGCCGCCTCGGCGGGCGACATGCGGCCAATCTCGACGCGGCCCTGCAAACTCTTGGTGATGGTGCCGATGCCTTTCTCCAGTGCCGCCGGCACATTATCGAGGAGCAGGGCTGGTATGCCGCGGCGCACGTGGGCCGCGGCGATGCCCGAACCCATGATGCCGGCGCCCAGGACGCCGACCTGCTGCACAGTCTTCGGCTGCACGCTGGTATCGCGGACGCCGGTGTCCTTCTGCAAACGCTGCGTCATGAAAAACACCGCGATCAGATTCCGCGAGATGGGACTGCCGACGAGTTTTACGAATTGCTCGGTCTCGATCTTGACTCCCTCTTCGAGCGTCAAATTGCAGCCCTTGGCGATCGCTTCCAGCGCCGCCAGCGGAGCGGGATATTGTCCCCCAGTCTTGGCCATCACCTGAGCGCGGGCGACGGCGAATGTGAACGACTGCTGCTCCTCGCTCAGTCCGACCGGTTGCTGTTTGCGTTTGCGGAGCGCTTTCCATTCATCCGACCGCCGCGCTTCGTGAAGCAAGCGCACCGCCTCGTCTTGCAGGCGTTCGGGCGGCACGGCATCGAAGACGAGTCCGATTTGCCGCGCGCGTTCTGCTTTCGCCGTCTCGCCGGCGCAAATCATCTCCGCGGCCAAGGACGGCCCAATCAAGCGCGGCAACCGCTGCGTCCCGCCCCAGCCGGGGATGAGACCGATCTTCGTTTCCACCAGTCCGATTTCCGTCTTCGGATGCGTGCTGGCCAGGCGATAGTCGAACCCCATCGCCACTTCCAACCCGCCGCCCATGCACGCCCCCTCAATGGCGGCGACGGTGGGGTACGGCAGCGCCTCGATGGACGCGATGATATCGAGACCTTGCTTCACCATCTTGCGCGTCGTATCTGCATCTTGCGGAGCGCCGCCCAGCTCGCGCAGATCGGCGCCGGCGATGAACATGCCGGGCTTGCCGCTGCGGAAGATCAAGCCGCGCAGGTCGGTGCGCGCGTGGAGCTTGGCGACCATCTCTTCCAACTCGGCGAGCATGGCCTGGCCGAGCGTATTGGCCCGGCTGCCGGGCTGATCGATTATCAACAGGGCAATGCTGCCGTCGAGCATTTCCAAGCGAAGGGCGGGCTGCGTGGGTTGACTCATGATCGCATCCTTTCGTGCGTGTTCGGACAAATGCCGGAAGTGATGTGAGTTTATCCAAAACCGGCGGGGGTGCAAACGGGGAGGTGAAATCCTCTAAGATGCACCGGAGAAGTATATCCGAGCCGCGCACGCAGCGCAGCGGAGTAAGCGGCTGCATGGCACCATCGCTTACTCCGCTGCGCTGCATGCGCGACTCGGAGGTCTTTCGCGTCAGTTCCTCTTGCGGCGATTCGCGGCGGCAGGGTACATTAGGCGGGCCTCAGGGTCGAGGGATGGTCGCAGGAAGCGGAAAGGACTCCCGTGAAAGGATCACAATCGCGCACGCGGCCAATGCCGCGCTTACCAGCCCGCAGCGCCAGCAAGGGCAACGATACTCTCTCCTCTCCGCTAAAGCGCGCCATCGAGAGCGCGCGGCATTGTCTGCTCGAAATGCAGCAGCCTGATGGTCATTGGGTCGGCGAGCTGCAAGGCGATACCATTCTCGAATCCGAATATGTGCTGCTGATGGCGTTCCTCGGCCGCGAGGACGAGGACGTTTGCCGCAAGGCGGCCAACTACATCCTCCGGCAGCAGATGCCCGAAGGCGGCTGGAGCAATTATCCCGACGGCCCGGCCGATCTGAGCGTTTCCGTGAAAGCCTATTTCGCCTTGAAACTCGCCGGCCACGATGCCGACGCCCAGTACATGCGCCGCGCCCGCGAAGTAATACTCTCCCTCGGCGGCGCGGCCGGCTGCAACAGTTTCAGCAAGTTCTATCTCGCTCTGCTCGGCCAGTTCCCCTACGCCAATTGCGCCTCGGTGCCGCCGGAGATGGTGTTGCTGCCGCGCTGGTCGTACATCAATCTCTACGCCATGTCGAGCTGGACGCGCACCATCGTCGTGCCGCTCAGCATCTTCTCGGCCTGCAAGCCGGTGCGGCATCTGCCGGAGAAAAAAGGGATCGCCGAACTCTTTCTTCAAGCGCCGGATACACCCTTGTGGCCGGCGAAGCCGTCGGGACGCTTGTTGAGCTGGGCCAATTTCTTCCTCGGCGTCGATTTCCTGTACAAGAAAATCGAGCCGTGGCTGGGGCCGATCCGCCGGCTTGCACTCAAGCGCGCCGCCCTGTGGATGCGCGAGCATCTGCAAGAAAGCGATGGTCTTGGCGCCATCTTCCCGCCGATGATTTACACCGTGATCGCCCTTCGCTGCCTCGGCGTCCGCGACGACGCGCCGGAGATGAAATGGGCGCTTGAGCAGCTTGACGACCTCATGATCGAGGAAGGCGACACGCTGCGATTGGAACCGTGTTTCTCGCCGGTATGGGACACGGCCCTGACGCTAAATGCTCTCGCGGACTCCCAACTGCCCAGCGATCATCCGGCGATCGACCGTGCCGCCCGTTGGCTGTTGGCCAAGGAAGTGCGGCGAAAAGGCGACTGGAGCTTAACCAATCCGGGTCTGGAGCCGGGAGGGTGGTTCTTCGAGTATCACAACAGCTTTTATCCGGACACCGATGATACGGCGATGGTCCTGATGGCCCTGGCCAAGACGGGACAGGCGAACACCGCGAAAGGGAGGCCCGCGGCCGAGCGCGGCTTGCGCTGGCTTTTGGGCATGCAGAATAGCGATGGTGGTTGGGCGGCGTTCGACCGCGACATCAACCGCGAAGTGCTGACGCGCGTTCCCTTCGCCGATCACAACGCCATGCTCGATCCGAGCTGTCCCGACATCACGGCGCGCGTTCTGGAAGCGCTCGGCCATTATGGTTTCGGCGTCGATCATCCGCAGGTGGTTCGCGCGCTTAAATTTCTGCGGAAAACACAGGACGAACGCGGTTGCTGGATTGGCCGTTGGGGTGTGAATTACCTGTACGGAACCTGGCAAGTGTTGTGCGGGCTGCAAAGCATCGGCTTCGACATGCAAGATCCGATGGTGCGCCGCGCTGTGGCTTGGCTGCGGAAAGTGCAGCATCCCAGCGGCGGCTGGGGCGAGACGTGCCGCAGCTACGACGATCCGTCTCTGGCCGGGCTGGGTACGCCGACCGCGTCGCAAACAGCCTGGGCCTTGCTCGCCCTGCTCGCCGCCGGAGAAAGCGAGAGTGAGGCCGTTCGCGCCGGCATCGAGTATCTGATCGACACGCAAGGCGCCGACGGCAACTGGCGCGAGGACCTCTTCACCGGGACCGGCTTCCCGAAGGTTTTCTACTTGAAGTATCACCTTTATCGGCTTTACTTCCCTCTCATGGCGCTGGCCCGTTACGAAAAAGCTGTCAGCGATCAGCGATCAGCAATCAGCCAGACACAAACAATTGACTTGCCAGCGACAAACCGCGGTTATCGATTTCCTCCACAAAGCAAAGAGCCAAGCTATCTGGCTGATCGCTGATCGCTGATAGCGCAAAGGAGTTTGTCATGCGTTTCCCGCTGAGTCTGACGGCGAGCATGGTCGGCTACATGGCCCGCAAGAAACTGGCGCGCGAAAAGCGCTACCCGTTGGTGCTGATGCTTGAACCGTTGCACGCCTGCAATTTGACCTGCACCGGCTGCGGCCGCATCCGCGAGTATTCGCAGACGATCAAAGAAAAATTGAGCGTCGATGAGTGCCTGGAAGCCGTCGATGAGGCGGGCGCGCCCATCGTCAGCATCTGCGGCGGCGAACCGCTGATCTACCCGGAAATCGGCGACCTGGTGCGCGGCATCCTCAAACGACGCAAGCACATTTACCTGTGCACCAACGGCATGTTCATCCACAAGCGCTTGCGCGAGTTCCGACCCAGCAGCCGATTTTTCTTCAACGTCCATCTGGACGGGCTGGAAGAGACGCACGACCTAGCCGTGGAACGCAAGGGCGTGTTCAAGGCCGCGGTCGAAGGCATCGTCGCTGCCAAACGCGCCGGCTTTCTCGTCTGCACCAACACCACCATCTACAAAGAAACCAACCTCGACGAGATCGATCAGTTGTTCGCCTATCTGACGAAATTAAACGTCGATGGTTTCATGCTGTCGCCGGCTTACGGCTACACGGCGGTCCATCAGACCAACCCCAAGGGCGCCGCCGAGATCTTCCTGACACGCGACGACATCCGCGCCAAGTTCCAGGAAGCCGAGAAGCTGTTGAGCAAGTATCGCATGATGTCGTCGCCGATTTACCTGGAGTTTCTCAGCGGCAAACGCGAGCTGACCTGCACCGCCTGGGGCAATCCCACGCGCAACGTCAAGGGCTGGAAGGGGCCGTGCTATCTCATCACCGATGAGCATCACGAGACGTTCGACGAGCTGATGGAAAACACCGACTGGGAGCAGTACGGCTACGGCAAGGATCCGCGCTGCGAGCATTGCATGGTTCACTGCGGCTACGAGCCGTCTGCCGCGCTGGGCGTCAACAAGCGAATGGGCGATAGCCTCAAGATGCTCTTATGGCAATTCAGCTGATACCGGCGGCCCTGGCGATCACGGCCCCTTGTGTCGTCTTTGCCTTGCGGCGCGAGTCGATGTACTTTCGCCGCGCATATCGCTTTCAGAAACGGTTTCCCGGCGCTCCTTGCCGCGCTCAAATCCGTGGGCGCTTCGCCGGTAGGTGCCGCGAGCCGAGCGGCACCGTGGGTCCGGCGAGCCGAGCCGGACCTACAGCGGAATCGGTGCTAATGCTGGAAACCGGTGTCGGAGCAGACGCGATGGAAGCGGCCCTGCGCTGGTGCCTGAGTGGGCCGTGCTGCGGCGATGTTCCGTATCGGCCGCGTTTCGTGCTATCGGTCGGTTTTTCCGGAGCGCTCCAGCCAGAGCAGCGCGTCGGTGATCTCGTGTTGGCGAGCGAGGTAGTCGATACCGAGGGCAATACCTGGCCGACTTTCTGCCCAGAGGCATTGGCCGATCGGAACCTCCCCGCGGGCCGGGTGCTGACCATGCCGGAATTGGTCGGCGATCCCCACGAGAAACAGCGCCTGGGAAAGCAATATCAGGCGGTTGCCGTGGACATGGAAAGCGCGGTCGCTGCCCGTCTCTGCGCTCAGCACCAGGTTCCGTTCGCCTGTCTACGCGTCATCTCCGATGATTGGGAAACCTCCCTTTCTTCTCATCTCATCGATCTATTACGGCAGGGGCGCGTCTCCATCCCGCGATTGGCGGCAAAGGTGCTCCGTCATCCAAAGTTGATCGGCGAATTATGGCGGCTGGCGTCACAGACGCGATTGGCGGCTCGGCTGCTCGCGGAGCCGTTAGCTGCTGTGTTCTTCAGCGGCGACTGGGCAGGGGATGGCGGGTAGAGGATCGGAAATCTTACAGACAGAGAAGCAATTGCGTCCCTTGTCCTTGGCGTCCTTGATGGCGCTGGCGGCCACCCGGTACATGGTGTCGAATTCGACCGGCATATCGACATCGGCGACCGCGAAACTGACACTGACCGAGATGCGGATTATTTGGTCCACATAGGGAATAGGGGTCGCCGCTACCGTGGCGCGAATACGCTCCGCCAGATGCTTGGCCCCTTCCTCGTTCGTCTCGCGCGCGATAATCAGGAACTCATCCCCGCCCAGGCGGCCAACGGAATCCACCTCGCGCAGCGAGTTCGTCAAGATGCGTGCCAGGCCCCGGAGTGCCTCGTCGCCTCCCGGAAGCAAAAACCGCGTATTGATCTCTTTGAAGCGATCAATGTCGATAAGTCCGATCGTCAGCGCGCTGGGGTAGCGGGCATGACGTTTCAGCTCGAAGCGCGCCTGTTCCTCCATGGCCCGGCGATTGAGCAGGCCGGTCAACGGGTCCGTCCACGCCAGGCGCTCCAGCTCGCGGGTGCGCTGCTCTAGCTGTACATTGGCGTCTTGCAGAGCGCGGGTCCGTTCGTTGACCCGTTGATCCAGCTCTCGGTTCAGCTGCTGGAGCTGTTCAATAAGCTGATCGCGGCTGTTTTCCAGATAGCGCTTCTCGGCGGCGTTGCGGAGAATTTGCAACAGCTCTTCGGTACGCCAGGGCTTGAGCAGGAAGTGGTAAACCTGGCCGCGATTGATCGCATCGACGGCATCATCCAGCTCGGCATAGCCGGTCATCAGAAGGCGAACGGTTCGCGGATGGTTCTCGCGCACCCATTCCAACAGCTGAATGCCGGTCATCCGCGGCATCTTCTGATCGGTAAGAATCAAATCGATCGGATGCCGCGCGAAGACGGCTTGGGCTGCTTCGGCGCAGTTGGCAGTGTGGATTTCATATTCCCCTGCCAGAAGGGCCGTCAGCGTTGGGAGGATGTACGGCTCATCGTCAACGATCAGGAGCGAGCACTTTTGGGCATTCACAAGCGATTCCCTCAGCCGCTCCCCGCTTTCGGTCCGCCAACAGGAGGCAGGCTCACCAGTCCCGGCAGGCAGGCGGCGCGTGTCCAAACGCCGAAGAGGAGGAATACAACCATTGTAGCTCACTTCATGGGGAATGCCAAACTTCGGACGTGTTCTCACCCGCACAAACGGCAAAACCGTGCCAGCCCACAGCGCAAGGCGAGCGGGGTGGCGTTAGCGCCCCGAGGAAATCTCTCGGGGCGCTAACGCCACCCCGTTCGTCTTGCGCTGTGGAAAAGGGAACGACAGCCAAAATGGGAAGAAGTGTTCCCAAAAGTCTTTTGCGACTTTTCGATAATAAATCTTGATACGGCTTCTTCGGGACTTTACAATAACGCGGCACGTTAGGAAGATCAGGGAGGACCCACCCCGACGTCCACATACGGTTCCAAGGGACTGCGAACCGGCGAAGGTGGTTCTCGCCTCCCTGCGGTAGAGTCCGCGTTCGAATGCCCGTGCGCCGACCTGAGCTGGGCTACACTCCCGGAGGAAGCTCGGTGCCCTGCTCTCGTGGTTCCCGCCAAGAGCAGCGTGTATTCCTTTGTATTCTGGACTCCAACCGCGGCGTGAATCAAGCCGGCCCCATGCCGTTGCCAAAGCGGGCAAGGCGCCCGGTTGGGCGGTCATTGGGGCACGGGGGTAGTTATTTGTTGCCTCTCCAAAGTCGGGCGGCAACCTGTCGTAAATTGGGGACGAGACACGATAAGCCTCTAGATGTAGGGAAAGACGGCCATGAAGACGCGACGCCGGAAGCGCCAACCAGTGACTGAAGAGAAGACACCGGTGGCACCGACCACGATTTTCTCTTCGGATCTGCTCACTCCCGAGGAAGAGCGCGAATTGCTCGCCGATTTCTGGGAAACGAAAAGTGAACTGGTGCGGGTGCTCATCCGCAACTTCTCCCGCCTCCGCCAGCATCGCCCCGCTCTGGAGCCTTGGCCCATGGCTCAGTTTATCCGCGACCACTGCGATAATGACGCTCGCGGTGTCGTGGCAGTTCGCCGCCTGCACGATCGCTACATTCACCTTAAGCATCGCCTCGCCTCGGCCAACATTCGCCTCGCCGCCCACGTCGCCAAGCGCTTTCGCCACCACGCTCTCAGCTACGCCGACCTGCTGCAAGAAGCCGTCTGCGGGCTGATGCAGGCCATCGACCGCTTCGACGTCAGCCACGGCACCCGCCTGGCGACCTACGCGACGTGGTGGATTCGCCAGACCTTGCAAATCGCCGTCGCCCGGCAGAGCCACCTGGTCAGCCTGTCGCCACACCATTTACAGGAGCTTGGTTTGCTCCAACAAGAGTCCGAGGCGCTGGCCCACGGCGGCAAGCACCTTCCCAGCCCGCAAGAACTTGCCTCTCGGACCGGCAGCAGCCTCGAACACCTCACCCATCTGCAAACCGCGACCCGCACTCCTGTCTCTCTCAACGCCGTTCTCGATGACGACAGCGATTTCAAACTGACCGAGGCCATGCCCGACAACGAGAGCACGACTCTGCGGCAGAACTCCGAGCGTCAAGAAGCGTTGCAGTTTCTCATGGAGAACCTGCGGCCGCGCGAGCGCAAAGTGCTTGATCTGCGTTTCGGTCTAACCGGCAACGGCACGCACAGCCTGCGTCAGATCGGCCATTTGCTCCGCATTAGCAAAGAGCGCGTGCGACAGATTCAGAATCGCGCCCTCGAAAAGCTCCGCGCCTCCGCGGAGCGCGTCGGCTGGGAACCCAGCCTGCTGCTCGGCTAAGGAACTCGCGCCATCCGGCGAGCGGGGTTGCGTAAGCGCCCCGAGAGAAGCACTCGGGGCGCTTACGCAACCCCGCTCGCCGGAGGTTTACGACGCAACTCCGCTCGCCGGATGTTTACGAAACGACCCCGCTCGCCGGACGCTGCGGGATAGTATCGCTCCTCATTTCGCCGCCTTATCTTCCTTCTTCTCCGCTTTCTTCTCGAAGAAGATGACGTGTTGCCACGGCAGCGATTCGAGCGTTTTGACGTGTTTGACGGAATGCGGCGCCATCTCGGCAAGGACTTGTTTTTCCGTCATTTTGTGTGCCAGCAGGATCGGTACTTTCTCATCTTCGCGGCGAAACTCGACGAACGCCATGCGCCCGCCCGGCTTGAGCGCCTTGATCATGGCCTCGGTCATCTCGTAGGGAAACGTGAATTCGTGATACACATCCACCATGAGAATCAGATCAACGCCGCTGGCCGGCAGCTTGGGATCCGTCTCGGTTCCGAGGACCGGCTCGACATTCTCGACCTTGTCTTCTTTCATGCGTTTGCGGATGATGTCGAGCATCTCCTTTTGGATGTCCACCGCCAGCACCTTGCCTTTGGTGCCGACTTTCTCGGATAGGCGAAAGCTGTAATAGCCGCTGCCGGCGCCGATGTCGGCGACCACCATACCGGGCTTGAGATCGAGCAGCTTGAGGAGCTTGTTCGGCTGTTCTTCCTTCTCTCGCTCCGGGCGTTCGAGCCAGCCGGCCCCTTGATGCCCCATGACGAAGGAGATTTCGCGGCCCATGTAGAATTTGCCGCTGCCGCCCGGTTCAGTGGGCATGCCCGTTTTGTAGCGGGAGGGCGCTCGAGCGGGCGTGACAGGCTGCTCCGCGCGCGAGCCGAGAGCACAAAGGAGCAAAACCGACAACAGACCCGCGATGCGATAACACCGATTCATGCAATGATCCCCTTCACAGCAGGGTAATGGGCTTCCTCTATCTTGAGCGTGCTACCGGCGGAGGTCAACCAGTATCGACCCCGGGGGGTAGTGAGAAAAAGGGAAGTCGGGCGGAACTTTCCCTGTGGCGTGATGTTGAATGGATAGTTATCCTGCACGGGCGCGAAAAGTTCGCTCCGATCGAAATCGACCCCGGACGAGGAAATGCACATGAGCACTTGTTCTCGAAAGAACAGCAAACTTGTTTCGGCGACAGGATTGGTGTTGGCCGGATTGATCGCGAGTTACCTGGCAGCGCCGCTGCCGGCCGCGCTCGGTCAAGGAAAAAAGCGCGAGCCGCAGAACGTTTCCAACGCCCAGCTGCGCGAAGGGCTGCAAGTCCTCCAAGCGACAAAAAAGATGCTACAAGGCGCTGATCACGATTACGGCGGCCATCGCGTCGCTGCCATTAAGGCGATCGGTGCCGCCGAGCGTCAGCTGAAACTGGCATTGGGTTCGCAAAACAAGGGCAAGAACGCGGCCGGCCAGATAGGCAAAGCCGTTCAAGGAAAGGGAAAGCAACCGGAACCCCAGAACATCTCGAACTTGCAACTCGCCGACGCCATCGGCATTCTGGTACGGACGCGAACGTTCTTGGAGAAAGCCGATCACGATTACGGTGGCCACCGCGCCGCCGCCGTCCGCGACATCGGCGTTGCCGTTCAGCAGCTCAAGACGGCTTTGAAATACGAGAAAAGGACGAAAGGATAACCTCGGGCTTGCGAGGTTGCGTTAGCGCCCCGAGAGATCTACTCGGGGCGCTAACGCAACCTCGCTCGCCTGGCTCCGCGCGATCCCGTAGATCTACGCCAGAAGTTTCGTGACCACTTCGCCATGCACGTCCGTCAGCCGGAAATCGCGGCCCTGGAAGCGGAACGTCAGCTTGGTGTGTTCAAGCCCCAGCAGATGCAGGACGGTAGCTTGCAGGTCGTGGACGTGAACGCGATCCTCAACGGCGGCAAAGCCTAGCTCGTCGCTGACGCCGAGGTTTAGCCCCGGCTTGATGCCGCCGCCGGCCAGCCACATGGTGAAGGCGTCGATATGATGATTGCGGCCGACCGTATCACGCACTTCGCCCATCGGCGTTCTCCCAAATTCGCCGCCCCAAATCACCAACGTCTGGTCGAGCAGGCCGCGGCGCTTCAAATCCTGCACGAGAGCGGCACAGGACTGATCGACTTCCCTGCACACGCGGTCGAGTCCGGTGGTCAGGTTCTCGCTACCGGAGCCGTGATGGTCCCAATCGGTGTGATAAAGCTGCACAAAGCGGACGCCGCGCTCGATGAGCCGGCGAGCCAGCAAACAATTGTTGGCGAATGACGGCTTGCCCGGCTGCGCTCCGTACAATTCCAGCGTTTTTTTGTCCTCGCGCGCCAAATCGATTAGCTCCGGCGCGCTGGTCTGCATGCGATAGGCCATCTCGTAGGAGGAGATGCGCGTCGCGATTTCCGGATCGCCGGTATCCGCTAATCGTGCGGCGTTCAGTTCTTTGAGGGTATCGAGCACCTGACGCTGGCGTCCATCGCTAACGTCCGGCGGCCGGGTGAGGTTCAGAATTGGCTCGCCGGCGGAGCGGAAGGGCACGCCCTGATAGGTAGTGGGCAAGAAGCCGCTGCCCCAGAGGGGATGCCCGCCGCGCGGCCCGCGCGGACCGGACTGTAACACGACGAAGCCCGGCAAATCGCTGGCCTCGCTGCCGATGCCATAGGTCGCCCATGCCCCCATGCTGGGCCGACCCGCTTGCGGCGAACCCGTGTTGAGAAAGATTTTCGCCGGCGCGTGGTTAAAAACGTTCGTCGCCATCGAGCGCACCACGGCAATATCATCGACGATGCCGGCGATGTGCGGCAGACATTCGGATACCCACGTCCCCGCGTGACCGTGCCGCGCGAACTTGCGCCGCGCGGCCAACAATTTGGGCTTCTCCTTGGCGAAGAAGCTGTCCATGAACGCGAAGCGCTTGCCCTTGACGAATTCATCGGGGATGGGCTTGCCGTGCAGCGCCGTCAGTTTCGGCTTGTGATCGAATAGTTCCAGCTGGCTGGGACCGCCGGCCATGAACAGGAAGATCACATGCTTCGCCTTCGCCGGATGATGGCCCTTCTTCGGCGCTAGCGGATTGACCAGTGCCGGCGCCTCGGCCCGCGCCCGGCCCTCGTTGAGCAGCGACGCCAACGCGATGGAGCCGAGACCAAGGGCGCAGTCCTGAAAGAAGTGCCGGCGCGTTTGCAGCAGGAGAGAAGTTGCGGACAACATGATGCGGCTGCTCTGTGTTCGAGTTCAATATCTCCGATGTATTTAGCCTATCCCAACCGAATGCGATCGCAAGAGAGAAAGATCTTCGAGGACTCGTGCCGGCAATTTGCCGGGTGATCCAGGAAGCTCTCCCTGCAAATTGCCGGGACGGGTATGATCGCCCTCTGCGCTCACCATCAATTTTTCCGCGAACGAAGCGAGCCGGAAGCGTAAGCGGCGGCACAACATCCGTCGCTTACGCTTTCGGCTCGCTTCGTTCGGAGGCGATGTGGGCATGTCGATTGCTCTGGTGGTGCCGCCCGATTTACCACAATCCCAGGAGGTAATACCATGTTGAACAAAACCTCTCGCGCGGCCTTCACCCTGATCGAGTTATTGGTGGTGATCGCTATCATCGCGATTCTCGTGGGCCTGCTCCTGCCGGCCGTGCAAAAAATCCGTGAGGCGGCAGCGCGAATGCAGTGCAGCAACAACTTTAAGCAACACGGGCTGGCAGTCCAGAACTACGCGAGTACTTTCAACGGAAGCCTGCCCCCGCCAAACTTTGCCCAAATCGTCAATGCGACGACCGGCAACAAGGCCCAAGGCTCGGCTCATTACGCCCTTCTGCCCTATGTGGAGCAGGCTAACCTTTTCAATCAGTTCACGGCAGATCGTCCGGACGCAGGCTACGGCGGCGCCCTGGCCTACACCGGCGGCGGCGCAGTCAATGTTCCGGTCAAGATTTATTCCTGCCCTGCCGATCCCACCCAGAGCGGTGACTTGGCCAACGGTGGCAGCCAGGCCGGTAAGTGGGGGCTCTCGTGCTACGCCTTCAACACGGTGTTGTGGGCGGGCTCCTACCAAGCTGCGGCAACCTTAAATCTTTCTCCTCCCTTCAAGATCGGCAACATCCCTGATGGCTCCTCCAATACGATTGGGCTTGGGGAGCAGCCAGGCGGTTATCCAAGCTACTACGGTCAAACCAATAGCTACGGCGGCTCGGAAGCCTACAACGTCTGGGCCTGGCCGCTCAATCCCCTTGCCTCAGAGGGTACCTATGGGCCGTATAGTCCGGACCCAGCTTTCTTGCCGGGAGGGAATCAATATGGCTCGAATTACCCTATGCCGCAATGCGGCGTCTCACCTTCGGCATTGAACCCCGCCACATTCGCTAGCTGTCACACGGGCATTCTCCTCGTCTGCATGATGGACGGTAGCGTTCGGCCCGTGACCTCCGGCGTCAGTCAGTACAGTTGGAATCTCGCCCTCCAACCCGCGGACGGCATGGTTTTCGATCCGAGCTGGTAAGAAGCCTTCACAAAACCAGAGGTGAAGGCGGCGAGTTGGCAGAGGATTAACGGATAGCCCCAGGAGATTCATGCCGCCTTCCCGCCGTCGTCGAGTTCGAGCTGGATGACGAACTGTGTGCCGCGGCCGTCCTTGCCCGATTCGCAGCGGATCGAGCCGCCGTGAGCCTCGACGATTTGGCGGCACAGGTACAAACCGATGCCCGCGCCGTGTATGCCTTGGGTTTGTTCGTCTCGATGATGTTCGACCCGGAAGAATTTCTCGAAAATGCGTTCACGGAACTCTGCCGGGACGCCCGGTCCGGTATCGGTCACGACGATGCGCAGGCGCTGCGGATGATCGCCGGAAGTCGCCAAACGCACCTCGACCTCGCCGCCGGAGGGGGTGTATTTAAGAGCATTGTCCAGGAGATTGACAAAGACAATCCGTAGCCGGGCCGCGTCGCCATGCACGAGGGCCGACGAAGCTTCGTGGACAATCCGCAAGCGAATCGCGCTATCCTCGAAGCGCGGCCGGAGCGCTCGCGCCGTCTGTTCGACCAACGCGTTGAGATCGATCGGTTCGCACTGCAAACGCAATTGCCCCGCCTCAATGCGCGTCAGGTCGAGCAACTCATCGATCGTAGACGCCAATTCCTCGGCGGCCTGCACCGCGGCGACGAGGATCTCCGCCTGCCGTGGCGTCAGGTTGTCGCCTCGTTCGCGCAAGAGCAACAAGTTCATGCGCAGCGAGGTCAACGGCGTCTTCAGCTCGTGCGACGCCACTGCCACCAATTCGCCACGCAATTCATCCAAGCGAGCGAAAGCGGTCACATCGGCCAGGACGATGACCGCCCCGCGCCGAGCCGGCGGATATTCCAGGATCGGCGCCACGGTCATGAGCATGCGGAGCGGTCGGCCGTCCACGCTGATTGTGAGCGCCTGACCCGGATCGGGCTGAACGCCGAGCCGCTCGCCCCGTAAGGTCTCCTCCACCGCCTGAAGCACGCCGGCGGGCAAGGGGAGATCCTGGAGACGGCCCGCCTCGCCGTCCTCTACCGTTCGCAAGATCGCCTTTGCCAATGTGTTTTTCGGTGTGACGCCTCCTTCCGCATCCACCACGATCACCGCATCGGGCAGCACCGCCAGCGTCGATTCCAGGATCGTCTTGGCCAAGAGCAGTTCACCCAAGCTGGAATTGCGATAGTCGGTCAGTGTCTCGGCCATGCGGTTGAAGCCTTCGGCGAGCTGTCCCAGCTCATCGGCGGATTGAACCTTTACGCGATGGGAAAAGTCGTCCTTGCGAATAGCTTCGACGCCGCGCGTCAGCTCGCGGATAGGCCCGAGGATGGTCCAGGCAAGGCGCAGGCCCACGGCGGCGGCAACGGCCAGGGCGGCCAACGCCAGCGCGGCCAAGATCCGCGTGGCCCGGCGAGCCTGATCGTGAGCAGCGTCGCCCGCTTGCCGCATCGCCTCAAAGCTCAAGTCGCGCAACCGGCCACAGTCAGCGACCGCTTTTCGCAAGGCGGGATTCACACGTTCGTGATAGGTTTCGCGCGCTTGCGCCGGATCGCGCGCGTCGAGCAAGGCATGGCCGGCGCGATGATAAGCGTCCACATGGAGGTGCAAGTCGTCGCTGGCTGCCCGCTCCTCATCGGACATCAGAACGGCCTGCAAACGCGTGAAGGCTTCCTCGAAACGCCGGCGTTCCTCGTCTCGTTCGCCGCGTGCTCGCCCGGCATCGCCCGCCAACGCCAATAAGAGCGCATCGTCCTCACGCTCCAACCCGCTGGCCAGTTTCGCCGTCAGATCGATTTTGTCCTGATTTTCGCGAAGCGTCTGGCCGATAACGGCACTCAACCGCATGAAGGTGACAACGCTCCACGCCGCGCAACCGGCCATCACCGCCCCGAGCAGAACGCCCGCCAAGAGAAAGCGCGTCCGCAAGCTGCGCGGCGACATGATCTTTGTCTCTGGAGTGTTCCGCCGGAAAGTAC
>DASRBG010000032.1:0-14378 GCA_035653735.1 Gemmataceae bacterium | reverse complement strand
AAACGCGCCGCAGATCTTACGACCGTGTCATTGCTGCGGGAACGACTCTCGGCGCCGTGAACGATCTTGGCGCCAAACTGCCCATCCAGGCTAGAAGAGGCCAGCTTTGCGTGAAAGCGGAGTCCGCCTCTGCCTTCGGGAGCCACACTCTGGTCTCCTCCTGCCTTAAAGCCCGGCCAGATATTCTGCCAGCGCCGCAAGGTCGTCCTGGGATGTCGCGCGCATCAGATCGGTCATGCCAGGATTGTTGGCGCGGGCCCGGGTGCGGAAATCGTCGATTGTCTTGGCGAGGTAGTGCTGGCTCTGCCCAGCTAGTCGCGGTACGGTGCCGGCCCCCTGAAACTCCTCGAGATGACAGCCGGTGCAGCCGACCGAGTGTTCGGCAATGAGCGCCCGCCGTGCAATATCCTTTGCTGACCGCGGCTGGCCGAGGTTGGGCCACGGCTTCTGCGCGAAATACTCTGCGATCGCCAGCATCTCAGCCCTCTCGAAGGACGATACGATCGGCTGCATAATCTCGTTCTTGCGGTCACCCCGTTTGAAGTCGCGCAATTGGATGTAGATGTAGCCGGCTTGCTGTCCCCAGATGATGGGAATTGCCTTGTCGACCGGTTTGCCGTCCTGGCCGTGACACCTGGCGCAGACCTCGACTTTTTCGAGGAGATTTTGCGCAAGCGCGGGGGCTGCGCTCAGTAATGCCCCAAGGACCATCCCGCGCGAGATCGTCCAGATCAAAGTGGCCATCGACTTCCGTCCGGTGAGCTAACGGAAGCGGGGCCGCTAACGGCCCCGCTACGACATGATACCCCGTGCGTTCAATCGAGCTGAAAGGCAATGATGCTGTCGCCACGCCTGAAGTTCACCTGAGTGTTGCCGCCTGCGCCGACCACGATGTATTGTTTGCCGCCGATAACATAGCTGGACGGTGGCGCGTTGACGCCTGCACCGGCGCGGAAGCTCCACAATTCCTTTCCGGTCGACGAGTTGTAGGCGGCGAACTTGCCGTTGCCTTCACCAGCAAAGACCAGACCGCCGGCCGTCGCCAGGATACCGCCGATCATCGGCTCCGGCGTCTTCACCTGCCACTTGATCTTGCCAGTGTTGTAGTTCACTGCGGTAATATTGCCTGACTGTTTTTCGCTCGGTATGGCTGTGAAAGCGCCACCAAGCCAGAGCTTGCCGTTCGGATAGGGCGAGCTGTCGACCCGATAGTGCATGGGCTGATGCAGGTTGATGGCGTAGGCGAGGGCCTGTCCGGGGTCGGTCGCGATCGGCGACCATTCGACGCCCCCATTTGCGCCAGGAAGCATACGCGCGCCCTCTTTCGTCGGCAGGGTCCACATATTTTCCTGGGGCACCATCGGCTCGGAGAACCGGATCAGGCTGCAATCTTTCCGATCGTGAACATAGATATGACCGGTTTTGCCGGCATGGATCACGCCCGGAATGGTTTTGCCACTCTTGTCTTTCACATCCACCAGCACCGCTGGACTGACGGCGTCGAGATCCCACACATCGTGTGCAATATACTGGAAGTGGCAGACGTATTTGCCGGTGTCGAGATCGAGCGAGACCAGTGAGTCCGTGTAGAGGTTGTCGCCGGGACGGGACGCACCGTCGAGATCGGGAGACGGGTTGCCGACGACGAAGTAGATCCGGTTGGTGGCGAGATCGACGGCGGGATTCTGCCAGACGCCGCCGCCCAGCTTTTTATAGGGATCGCCGATCTTGGCTAGTTGGTCCTTTTCGGCCTGAATATCCCGATGCATGTCGCGGCCGGTGGCGTCCTTGGTCGCCCAGACGCCTACGGAGTTTTCAGGGATGGTGTCGAAATTCCAGACCAGCTTGCCAGTCTTCGCATCGTAGGCCCTGACGAAGCCGCGAATTCCATATTCGCCGCCATTGGTCCCGATCAAGACCTTGTCCTTGACGACAGTCGGAGCCATCGTCTCGCTGTAACCGAGTTCGGGATCGGCGATATCGGTTGTCCAGACAACATCGCCGGTCTTTGCATTCAGGGCCACCAGCTTGGAGTCCAGCGTGGCCAGGTAGACATTCTCACCGAGAACCTGAACGCCGCGATTGTTGGGACCGCAGCAGTACGTCGTCACCGGTCCCATCTTGTGAGCATAATGCCAGAGCTGTTCGCCGGTCTTGGCATCGATCGCGTAGACATGGCTGAATGATGTCGTCACATACATCACGCCGTCGACCACGATCGGCGAGGTCTCCAAGGATTCCTTGACCTGGGTCTGGAAGATCCATGCGACGTGCAGGTTCTTCACATTGTCGCGGTTGATCTGATTTGCCGAGTGAAAGCGCGTCTGAGCGTAATTGCCGTTGGTCAGCAAAAAGTCTGTCGCGTTCTTGTCTGCTGCGTTGAGTTGATTTTGATTGATCGGAGAAATCTTTGCCTCGCGCGGAGGCGACCACTGATCCGGGTTGGCGATTTCTTGCGCATGACTTGGTGCGACGAGGGTGCAACCCAGGCCGAATAACGTGGCGCACGCAATCGAATATCTCTTCATGTTTTCCGCCCCATATCATTCGAATTATTAGAACCGGCAGCTAATCACGCCGGTCTCTTGAAATCTGATCTGATGAAACCGGTTTGACAAGAACAAAGCAACGAAAGCGCGAGCGGACAAGCCACCGCTGTTCGCGACCGCAAGAGCGGAGTGCGTTGCAGCACACGTCAGCACTTGCCGGGCTGGCGGCGCGCTTCCGCGAGCCGAAAGGGAGTTGCCAACCGCTGATGCTTCGAACTTAGGTCATGGTCCCTGGCATAAAGCAGCGGACGATCGGGTTGCCGTTGGGATATTGCGGCCGGACGATCGATGGACCGATCCGGTTCGGCTGGGCGACGACCCTATCGTCAGGGACCACGATCCATTGCCCGTCGAGGCGCCCGCGATCGTGATCATCTTGGGTGTCCCAATTGACATTTGACACGCTATGCCGTCCGCAACAGCGCAACATTGAACACCGTCCTTGTTGTGCAGGCTTTCGAACCAAGGCTTCATCGGTGAATTTGCGTAGCGGCCGTCGTCGCGCGCATGGGCAAGGGCGGTACCTAGCAGCACAAAAATGGACAACACAAGTACCAGCATTCCTGTCTCGTCCAACACGAGTTCAATAATCCATTCGCGGTCCGGGCGGACGCCGAAATCAGGGCAGCACGGCTCACACGCCGTTTCGGCGGCAGCGGCACGACCGCGAGCACAACGCCGAGCGCAATGGTTTCGTTGCTATGTTGTAGGCCGGATCGGCAACGGAGCCGACGACAGTGATCGCGAGCTGCACAACCGGATCCTCTCAACGGGGCGGTACTGCCGCGCGGCAACCGAGCAAGGATCGTGCTGGCGGTGAGACAATCGCTCGCATCGCCGAGACGGCTCCTAATACCCACTTTCCTTGATTCGTGAGTCGTGAATCGAGATATGGATGATTCCTGAAGAAGAGAAGTCCACGTTTCGCGGAAAGATCACAAGGTGCTTGAGGCGTGTTGTCGCTCGCCGTTGCAGCGCGGACGGTAAGATGGAACGCAACGTGCCGGGAGTGTGTGGATGGACTCGGAACTCTAGATCGTGTGGTTTGAGGGTTCCCTCGTCCTAATTCTGATCAAGATTTCTCCGCTTTTCGGCCCTCGATTGCGAGATATCAGTCGACAAGAACATTGAGCGGAGGCTTACCGATGCCTACGGAAGACGGCGTTGATCCGGATCACCTTATGCTTCACTCACTCGCTGACGAGTGTCAGCAGTGGGGCAAATCGCATTTTTTAAAGGCTTGTATCTTTGTTATAGCGGCCATTGTGAGCGGAATTGCGATAACTCGGCCGCCGGCGGTGAAGCTCGTTCTCAACGCTACCGGTTCAGTGGCCGACATTTCGCTCCTACGCTCCGATGCTAACGAAGTCATTCCGACTGCTCAAGCAGCCGACGACGGTTCATCGAATGCATGGTCCGCAGCTGCGACATCTAAACCAGCACGGAGCACCCTGGCGCAGGACGAAGTTGATACCGTTGCAGAAGCCACTGGTCCGAGTCCGATGGAACATACTGAGGATTCATCAGAGGCCCTCTTTGGGCAATTCCAAGCTTGGGCGGCTAGGCAACATACACTGGCGCAGCAACCATCGCAGCCCGCACAATCAGCACCAGCTGTAGCAGATGCCCTGGCATCTGCAGAACAGCGACCAAAGGCTAGGTCCGCACAAAGAGCGCAGCCAAAGATCATTCACAGGCGGCAGGCCAGAATGCAGCGCGATCAAAACGAGCGACCTAAAACTCGACCTACACTGGATGCTCAACCACAGGAGCCGGTTCAGAATGCGCCCTCGTTCCTGCAAAGTCTCGGTCTGCAGAAATAGAGGTGAGCGCAACCTGATTGCGCCACGGCTCGCCGAACTCCTTTAAAATTTAGAACGAGCGGGATAGTTCGGGATCCGTCGAACAAACAGACCGTTCTTCCTCGGACGGACTGGAGAAGATTCCGACGGCACGTGCCACGCGGACGGTCGTGAGCGACCGGGTCAAGTGTCTGGTTCTTCTCGAAATTGGGGAATCAGCGATTGCCCAGCCTTCACATCACCGACCACCAGACGAGGCTGTATATGACTTACCGACAGAGCAAAGATACAATCGTTGCGGCCGCCAAGTCCGGCTTCAGCCGGGCCACCGGCTACCGCATCGAACCCGGCCGGTGTGGCCTGTCCGACTTCACCGACACCAGCGTGCTCGGCATCACCGTCGCCGGCGTCGTGCTGGGGCATCGGCTATACCACTTCCGGCTTGCCTTCTCGGGCTTCGAGCATGCCCATGTGGTGCTCGGAGGTGAGAGCTTTGTCGCGCTGGCCGAGGGCCTGCAGAATGCACTGTGGGCGCTCGGGGGCGCGCCGCGCGAGCATCGCAGCGATAGTCTCTCGGCGGCATTTTGCAATCTGGACCGCGACGCGCAGCAAGATCTGACGTTGCGCTATCAGGCGCTGATGCACCATTACGATATGATGCCGACCCGCAACAATCTGGGTGTCGCGCACGAGAATGGATCGATTGAGAGCTCGCATGGGCATCTCAAGAAGGCCCTGGAGGACGCACTGCTGCTGCGCGGCAGCCGCGACTTCGATCACCTCGACGGATATCGCCGCTTCGTCGACGAGATCGTTGGCCGGCGCAATGCCAACAAGCGCAAGCGCATCGAGTTGAAGCGACCGATGCTCACTGCGCTGCCCAAGCGCCGGACCGCCGATTACGAGGAGAAGATCGTTACCGTCACCTCGAGCGGCGGCTTCATCCTACGCCGCGTCTTCTACACCGCGCCATCGCAGTTGATCGGCCATCGCCTGCGCGCGTGCACCTCTACGATGACCGGCTCGAGTGCTTCCTCGGCGCGACGCCGATGATGACGCTTCGCCGCGGCCGGTATCGGAAACCAAGGGCGGCCACGTTGTCGATTATCATCAGATCAACGACTGCGGGTCCGCAACGCTCGGATGCCCGCCGTAGTGGTACGGATTCCAGAACGGCCATTCGCCCGAGTGCAACGTTCCAGCAAAAAAGCGAAAGAAGGCATAGAACTGGTTTTTCGAGTCCCAGGGTATGACGGCGTCCTTGCCGATCCAATGCGCAATCGCAACGATCCAGACCGTCGAGACAAGAGCAACCGAAACAGGCAGGTGCCTGGCGTGCGCGCAATTTTCCTGTGATCGGGTCATTCGAGTCTGAGTTTGGTGCCCAACCAAAGGAACTCCTTCAAACCCCGACCGTTTCCTCTCTCGGTTTGGAACCGGAGAGGGAATTCCTTGAATCGACGAGAGCTTCTTCGCGTCTCCGCGATGTTTTCTGCAGCCGCCATTCTGCCGGTTGCGCGGGCTGCCGAGACGGGATCTGACGCCCCGTTTGGTCCGTCAACGGTGCGCGAACTGGCGCGCGCTCTTGCCGCGAAGCCTTTTGAGCCGCCGGATGAGAAGCTGCCTGACGCACTGAAGAATCTCAATTACGACCAGTACCGATCGATTCGCTTCCTGCCGGACCATGCATTGTGGCGTGACGAGAAGTTGCCGTTCCAGGCTCAATTCTTTCACCGGGGATTCTTTTACAAGAACAGGGTCGACATGTTCGAAGTCGCGAACGGACATGCGGTTCCGATACGATACCGACGCGATGACTTCTCGTTCGGCGATGGTCTGGGACAATGGCCCGACGTCGACCTAGGCTTTGCCGGCTTCCGCATTCACGCCCCAATCAACAGGCCCGACTATTACGACGAGATTTGCGTCTTCCTTGGCGCAAGCTACTTCCGGGCAGTTGCCAAGGGAGAGACTTACGGCTTATCCGCCCGCGGGCTTTCAATCGACACCGGCGAGACAAAGGGCGAGGAATTTCCAGTATTTAAAGCATTTTGGCTAGAGAAACCGGCGCCGAAAGCAACCTCGATGGTTGTTCATGCCCTGCTGGACAGCAAGAGCGCCGCCGCAAGCTATCGCTTCACCATTCGCCCGGGCGACAGCACCGTCTTTGATGTCGAAATGTCGATTTATCCGAGAGTGGATCTTGAACACGCTGGTCTAGCGCCGATGACCAGCATGTTCTTCTTCGGACCAAATGACCGTAAGGACTTCGACGATTTCCGACCTGCGGTGCACGATTCCGACGGTCTTGCGATTTCTAACGGCAAGGGGGAGCAGCTCTGGCGTCCCATCAACAACCCGCGCGACCTGCAGGTGAGTACATTCACCGATCTCAATCCGCGCGGCTTCGGATTGATGCAGCGGGAGAAGAAATATTTCGCTTATCAGGACCTTGAGTCGCGGTTTGAACGCCGCCCTAGCCTCTGGGCCGAACCGATCGGCGATTGGGGCGAAGGGGCTGTCGTGCTGTTCGAGATTCCGACCAAAGAGGAGATCCACGACAATATCGCTGGGTTTTGGCGTCCGAAGCAGCCGCTCACGGCAAAAGGTGAGCACAACTTCACCTACCGCCTGCACTGGGGGCCGAACGCTCCAAAGTCCGAGTCGCTGGCGCGATTCACGCGAACCGGGATCGGCAGCCGCGGCGAAGGCGACAAGCTGTTTGTGCTGGAACTGATGGGCGACAAGCTCAAAGGCGTCGATCCAAAAACCATCAAGGGAGTGGTGACGGCAGAAAAATCTGAAATCACAAATATTGTCACCGAACCAAACCCGGAGACGGGCGGCTGGCGCCTGAGTTTCCAATGCTCGGTCAAGAACCAGGTGCCGATCGAACTGCGCGCGGTCCTGGTCCAGAATGACGTACCGGTCTCCGAGGTGTGGATCTATCGATGGACACCTTGAAGAAATCGCCCGCTCTGCCGCCAAGCGCGACCGTCGACAGGTTTCTCCCGCCCGAGAACGGGCTTGCGATGGAGCCGGCCCGGCTGGATCGCCCGAGTGGGAGAAAGCGGACGGTGGCCTCGGTCGAGACCACGCTTTCGTTTCGCCGGCTGTTCATCTTTGTTGGAACGGTGTTGGCTACGATCGCGGGCGGTTATGAGATGTACGGCGTCGTGAAGGTCGGCGGTGTGACGGTTCTCGAAGCGATGCTGCTCGCTTTGTTCCTCGTGCTGCTCGCCTGGGTAGCCTTTTCCTTCATGTCGGCCCTGGCTGGTTTTTTTGTGCTGTTGGCACGAGGTCAGAGCGGCCTCGCCATCGATCGCGATAGCCCTCTTCCGCCGATCTCCTCTCGCACGGCCATGTTGTTGCCGACCTACAACGAAGATCCGCATCATCTCATGGCGCGGCTGCGCGCGATGTATGAATCGGTCGCCGCCACGGGTCATGAGGTCCGCTTCGATTGGTTCCTGCTGAGCGACACGACCGACCCGGATATCTGGATCAATGAAGAAGTGACTTTCATGGCCTTGCGTCGGGCCTGTGGTGCCGATCGGCTCTACTATCGACATCGATCCGATAACACTGCCCGGAAATCCGGCAACATAGCAGACTGGGTCACGCGGTTCGGCGCGGCCTATGATCATATGATTATTCTCGACGCCGATAGTCTTATGGCCGGTGACACCATCGTACGCCTGGTCCACGCGATGGAAGCCAATGCCGCCGCCGCGTTAATTCAGACCCAGCCGGTTATCGTCAATGCACGCACCCTGTTCGCCCGATTGCAGCAATTCGCCGGTCGTGTGTATGGCCCCATCATTGCCGCGGGCGTTGCATGGTGGCACGGTCCGGAAAGCAATTACTGGGGACATAATGCCATCATTCGCGTATGCGCATTCGCGGAGGCAGCAGGTTTACCCGAATTGCGCGGCCGCAAGCCTTTCGGCGGACACATTCTGAGCCACGACTTCGTGGAAGCCGCTTTGATGAGGCGCGCCGGTTGGGCTATCTACATGGCGCCCGGGCTTGGTGGCAGCTTCGAGGAAGTGCCCCCGTCAATCCTGGACTTTGCAGCACGGGACCGGCGATGGTGCCAGGGAAATCTTCAGCACGTCGCAGTGTTGCCCGCGCGCGGCCTGCACTGGGTGTCGCGCGTCCATCTGCTCACCGGCATCGGATCTTACATCACATCGCCGATTTGGTTGTTCTTCCTGATTCTCGGATTGTTGATTTCACTGCAGGCCCACTTCATCCGCCCAGACTACTTTCCAAAGGGCTTCTCTCTGTTTCCAACCTGGCCGCAACAGGATCCCGTGCTGGCTGTGTGGGTATTTGCCGCCGCGATGGGACTGCTGATCGTGCCCAAGCTGCTGGCGTATTTGGCGTTGATTGCCCAGCCGTCGGAACGCGTTTCCTTCGCCGGGGCCTTTCGACTGCTTGGAGGCATGCTTTCCGAAACGCTGCTTGCCGCGCTGATTGCTCCATCCATGATGATTTTTCAGTCCAAGGCGGTCGCGGAAATCATCCTTGGCCGGGACGCCGGATGGCAGGTTCAGCGCCGAAGCGACGGTGAGATTACCCGCCGAGAGATCTATCGCAAACTCGCCGGCCCGACGCTGTGCGGTTTTGTAATGGGTTTAAGCGCGTTTGCTGTGTCGCTCCCCCTGCTGCTCTGGATGTCACCGGTGGTCGTCGGTCTGGTGCTTGCGCTCCCATTGGGAATACTGACGTCATCGTCGTTGAGACTGGCCGGGCTGTTCGCGACACCGGAAGAAAGCTCCCCGCCTCCAGTCGTGCGCCGTGCAAATGAGCTCGCTGCATGTGCGCGCATAGAGATGGCTGGAGCTCTGCAGCAACTCCGGCAAGACGCCGAATTGCTCCAATATCATTTGCACTCCCTCTCTCACGTGAGCCGCCCCAAGTCGGGACAGATCGACGTTCCGCTAGCTACTGCGCGCGCCAAAATCGAGGAGTGCACCAGCTTCGAGGAGGCAATCAGCTGGCTTGACAGAGTTGAGAGCCGCGCTGTTCTCAACAACCCCGAAAGTCTTCGGCGGATTCTGCAAATGCCAAATTTGCACCAGTCGGCTCACCTGTGCAAAGGGGATGGCTAGCTTAGCTCGCCTTTCGGCAACGGTCACTTGCTCTCATCTCAGACCAAAGCGGCAGAAAGCCGTAGAATTGCGCGGCTGGCGGTTTGCGCGGGACGGCACCTGTAAATGCTGATCAAAATGTGCACCCTCAATCAATCGCGCCTCAAGACTAACGTCTTGATTTTGCAATGTCGGAAGACTGATCCGGGCGCCGATCGGCGTCGGACCCCGCGTAGATCCACGCGTGTCGGCCCGTCACGGCTGGGAGCACGTTGAGGCGGGATGGTTGCTTCTCTTCAAGGGCGAGGCGGCCGCGCCCGGCGGTCTTCGCGCAAAAACAAAAATGACGGATCAGCTTCGTCGTGTGAATGCCGATCGAAAATTGACCCCCATCGGCGTCCTCGGGAGCCCTCAGGCCCCTGATTTTATTGGATTCAGATGACGGCCCCCATGCCGATTATAGCTGAGACTTCACGCCGAAACACAATCAGGGCCCGGCAAATTATCTCCCCGCGTTCTTGAATGACTTCCCCGCCACGCCTGCACCAGAGAAAGCTGCGGTAGCGTCTTTGGCCGTCAATGCAACCGTTGTCTGAACGTTCGTGACGCTGCCGCCCGCCACGGCTGCAAGAATGGCTGAAGATACAAGCTTCTCATTAGGAAATTCGGCGACAAGCAGCCAATCAAATTCGCCAAGCGTCATGTAGTAAGAAATTAATCGACCGCCGAACTCCCTAAGTAACTTGGCAACTGCTTCTTCTCGATTTTCTGGAGCAGATATCATGCCTCGGACCGCATCCAACGTGTAACAACCCCGCGAAATGAAGATTGTCATGTTTCTCTCCCTGAGTTCTGAGGATCCCTGCAAAGCCGGGATGTCGGGACGCGCCGCTGCGCCAGTAGGCGATCCAAGCCTAGCTGCTTGCAGCACTTCGCAGCGACGACCACGTCGTGCATGCTAACCTGGCGAAGCGTGGTCAAGGTCGCAAACACGAGTGCGACGCCAAAGGCTAAGAGCATGAAGTGAAGACAAGTTGCGGGCCCATTTCTTGGACTCTCCTTGCATCATCATCTCCACCCAACCCTCATCTTATGCCGTTAGCGCTTCTGTTCAAAGACAACGAAGGCAATTGCATTGCAGCATCATGCCGCTATCCCTAGCCGCTTCGCGGCGGATCGGCGGAGAAATTCGACATGTCGAAGAAAATCATTCTCGCCGTCGTGGCCCCGCTCGCGATTGAGACGTTTTTGATCGGCTGGGCGATTGGTAGCTTGGGTGACCCGCGGCAGCGGGTTACCGGGAAATGCGCGCGCTGTGGCGTTGCGAAAGCATTTGCCTGGTTCCGTCGAATCAAGTTTTCGGTTGATCGATCTGCGATGGGCGCTGCGGGACATTCACGCAAACTGACTCCGTCGGTCGCCCGTTGCGCTAGAGGATCTCAGCCCTTGAAAAATACGGGCTACATCGAAATTGTGAAGCCCGACTGTCATCACGCTCCCGGACGTGGAGGAAATGAACAGCTTCATTGCGTAAGCCGAAACCAACGCCGTCACGCAACCTTGTCCTCTTCCTGCAAACTTCGCGAAAAAAGTTGATCACTTCGTCCACCGCGGCCCGAGTGGGTCGCCCTTCTGCATCGATCAGGTCGCCGGTAAAGACAGAATGTGGTGGCTTTCCCTGCGCCTTCATGCCTTTAGGATTGGCGGCGCTATCGGGCAACTCCGTGCCAGAAGCGCTAGCCACGTAATGTCAGGCCCTCACGGGTGCGTGCTTGTACCCGGGCGAGGTCAGCGGGTGCGATATCAAGGGCTGCGGGCCTTGTAACCGGCAGCCCAGGTTGGGCGAGTACCACGCTGACCGCTGGCCTGATGAGCTGCCCATTTCGATGTCGAAGACAGGTTCGTTTGCACCGCCTCCGGTCAGAGTGCTGCCGATATTGGGGCAGCCGACGATTAGCAGATTACTCATTTCACTCCAACTCCCTTGAGTTCCTTCGCCAAGCGTCATCGCAACCGCGGAATGACGTGACTAACGTCCTAGATTCCGGTTAGGAACATCGCCTCCGCCTCTGCGCTGTATTGCGATTCGACCAATTGAGTGAAGACGTGCCGAAATGAAATGCTTCGTTATCGCTTCGACGCTGGCCGTGCTGATGACCCCAGCGTTCGCTCAATCATCGCCGAGTTCTGGTGCGCAAACTTCGCAAGCTACTCAAAACCAATCCAATGATGGGCAGCCACAAAATATTGCGATAGCACAGAGGCTCAAAAAGAGCCTTGAGAGCGAGGGCTTTACGGACGTAAAGATCGTCGCTCAATCGTTCGTCGTTCAAGGAAAGTCCCCTGATGGCGACCCTGTAGTGATGACGATCGGCCCTCATGGCATGTCTGTTTTTGAAGCCATGAATGCCACGGGATCAGGAGAGACAACCGGATCGAGCAGCCATTCCTCTACGGGCACGAATAGTTCCAGCTCACCTTCTGCGACCCAATCGCCGAATTCAAGCTCCCAACCGCAGAAGTAGGGTCCGAATAGATTGTCGCACTGTCGTTGCGAAGTCTCGCTGTGCAACGATCAAGGTCGAGGGCGCTGCCGGCAATCGCCAGCGTCCTAAAGGGCGTAGAGTTTTCCCGAGCGTCCCTCTGGCTTAGCGCGGATCAATGATCAGGCGCTACATACGTTCCGGGTCGTGAAAGAGATATTCGGCCGTACTTGCGCGTCGATTTGCTAAGCTATGTTTCTGAGGCGGCCCGTGCCTCCCAGCCGAGCGGCTCACCTGTTGTGGACGCCCATACCTCCTAACGTTCGCATCCAGATGCTGTGCTTCGCACCGGAACTCGACCACAGCCCCGGTGTTCTCCCTCCGGATGGACAACCGTGTGCGCGAATCGAATCCGAAAGCCTCTTGGTCGAAAAGGGCTGGCAAGATGGGAAAGCGCGCGCTGGCGCTGTCGTCCGCCGCGCCTACCGGCTTGATCGCGCTGCATCTCTTGAAGGCGCGGCGCAAAGCCGGGGTGGCGTTTCTCGCGATGGACGAAAACCGCGCCGAGCGCCTTGGTGCGATCCTGCATGGATTGGATCCGGGTTGCGACGTTGTGGTGCTGCCGCGCTTCGACACACTTCCCTTCGATGAGGTCGAGCCCTCGCGCGAGATCACCGGGCGCCGCGCCAGCGTGCTGCGGCGGCTCGCGGAGGGCACGACCCCGCCTCTGCTCGTCGCCACCGTCGACGCCATGCTGCCGCGCGTACCGGGCCCGCAAGCTTGGTCCAGCGCCAGCCTGAAGCTTTCGGTCGGGCAGCACGTCGACATCGATGAGCTCCGACGTTTCCTCGCCAACGCAGGCTACGAACTCGACGAGCCGGCCGATTATCCCGGCGGCGTGCTGTGTCATGGCCAGACCATCGAGTTGTTCCCGGGCGGCGCCTTGGGGCCGGTACGGATCGACCATCCCGACGGGGTGATCCAGGCCATCCATCGCTTCGACCCAGCCGATCAGCGCGACCTGACTAGCCTCGGAGACCTGGTCATCGATCCGATGTCGGAGCGCAGGCTGATCGGGGATGCCGGTGCGAGCACCAGCATCTTCGCCTATCTCTGCGGAACGAGCATCATCGCCGATGCGAATGTGCCGGCGCGCGCGGACGCGCGACTCACGACGATCGAGACGAGTGGTGATGCACGCAACCGAACAGCGGCCTTCATCAGCCGCCACGAATGGCAGGAGGCGATGCGGAATGTCCTGGTGCTGCCGCCATCCTCCGAGATCGAGGCAATCCCGAATTTCTCCCGCCAGCCGTCCGCCAGTACGGCGCTGCGCCGCTTCATCGGCGAGGCCAGACGGCGCAACACCGGCGTTGCGTTCGCCGCCGGCACCGCGCAGGATCTGCGGCGCATGGAGCGTCTCGCCGGCCTCAAGACGCTGCGCCAACCGGATTGGGCCCGCGCCTCGCGTCCGCCGCCGGGCGAGATCAACTCGCTGCTGGTCGATCTCGATGCAGGATTCAGGACCCGAAGCACGCGGCCGCTGCTGGTGATCGCGGCAGCCGACGTTCTCGGCAGCCGGGCGCATCATCTGCAGCCGATGGCGCGGCAACAGGCCTCGACGGAAGCCGCGATACGTCCCACGCTCGGCAGTGCCGTCATCCATCTGCAGCGCGGGCTTGCCGTGCTGCAGGGCCTCCAGCAGGTTTCGGCCGCCGACCTCTCGGCGTGCGAAATGGTGCGCCTCGTCTTTGCCGACGACGAGGCGGTCCTGGTCCCGACGGCCGAGCTCGCGCTGATCTGGCCCTATGCGCATGACACGAGCGGAATCGCGCGCGACGACGCAGATGGCCGTTCGTGGGCTGCGCGTCGCCTGGAAGCCGAGCGCGAGATCGACTGGACCGCGCAGATGCTGTCCCAGGCGATCCTGACGCGTCGGCAGACCAAGGCGCCGCGCCTCGCGCCGCCGCCGGCCGCATACGAGCGTTTCGTCGCAGGCTTCCCTTATTTCGCAACGCCGGACCAGGGCGTGGCGATCGAGGACGTGCTCCACGACCTTGCCTCCGGCCATCCGATGGATCGCGTCGTCTGCGGCGATGTCGGCTTCGGCAAGACGGAGGTCGCGTTGCGCGCCGCCGCCGCCGCGGTGTTCTCGGGTAAGCAGGTGGCGCTGGTCGTGCCGACCACGGTGCTCGCACGCCAGCACGTCTTGACGTTTCAAAAGCGCTTCGCGCCGTTTAAAATCGAGGTCGGCCATCTCTCGCGGCTCGCGCCGCTGGCCGAAGCGCGCGCCGTCAAAGGGCAGCTTCGCGACGGCTCGCTCAAACTCGTGATCGGCACCCACGCGCTCGCAGCCAAGGACATCGCCTTTTCAGACCTTGGGCTCGTCATCGTCGACGAAGAGCAGCATTTCGGTGCAGCTGACAAGGAAAAGCTCGAACACCTGCG
>DASRBG010000031.1:0-33795 GCA_035653735.1 Gemmataceae bacterium | reverse complement strand
GCCCGGCCGTCGGGGAACACGGTGAACTCGTAGCTGTCCACGTTGAATTTCAGCAAGAAGCGGTTGTAGCTCACTTCGCCCATTTTCTCCAGGTGCGAGGCCATTGCCTCGAAGTTGAGCTTGGCCGCGGTGCGGTGCGATACCTGCACGGCGTTGCGTCCGCACAGGCTGGTCGTCTGCGAACCGTGAGCGCCTTCCAGCCACTCGAAACGGCGGTGCTTGCAGCAAGGACAATCGACCTTGCCCAGAAGCGGCGCGATCTTGATGCGGCGTTGCACGTTGTCCCAGATGTCGAAATACAACAGCTCGCGGTTGATCTTGTCGCGGCGGCCGGTCAGGATTTTGAATGCCTCGGTCGCCTGGAAGCTGGCGATAATGTTGACCATGGGGCCGAGGACGCCGGCCGTCTCGCAGGTGCCGGCCTCGCCCGGCGCCGGGGCAGCCTCGAAAACGCAGCGCAGACACGGCGTTTCGCCCGGAAGGATCGTCATGCTCTGGCCGTGGCTGCCGATGCAGCCGCCGTAGACCCACGGCTTGCCGAGCTTGACGGCGACATCATTGATGAGATAACGGATCTCAAAATTGTCTGTCCCATCGAGAATGAGGTCGGCATCCTCCGTCAGTTCGAGAATGTTGGTGCGGTCGATGTCGGCGACGACCGGATCGACGTGGACGCTGGAATTGATGGCGGCGAGCTTGCGCGCGGCAGCCTCGGCCTTGGGCAGGTTTTCCGCGACATCGTGTTCATCGAACAGCACTTGCCGCTGAAGATTGCTCGTCTCAATGAAATCGCGGTCGATCAGCCGCACGTGGCCGACGCCGGCGCGGACCAGGGCGTTGGCCAGCACCGTGCCCAGAGCGCCGCAGCCACACAGCGTCACGCGCGAAGCGAGCAGACGGCGCTGGCCGTCCTCGCCAATGCCGGGGAACCGAATTTGCCTGCTGTAGCGCTCCAGAGAAATGTCGTTACTCATGCCTCTTCTTTCTCGCCGATGCCAAAGTTGCTCAGAAACTCTTTGAAAAACCGAATGTGCTGCTTGGGCCAGTTCTCCTGCCGAGCGAACGCGGCAAGGACGTGTAAATCTTCCTGAACGCGGCGCAGCTCAACGCCGCTCAAACGCTGAAGGTAAGCCGCCATGTATTCCAGCGCTTCGAGCGCTGCATCGGGATGAACCGCATCCTCGTCCGATCCATCCAAGAAGATGACCGCGTGCAGGACGGCGAGCAGGAGCGGATGCACGCCGAGTTCCGCGGGAATTTCCGGAAGGACCGCAGAGCCTTTGGGCACAAATTCGCCGGCTTCTTCGGCCATTATTACCCCCCAGCCACCGCGGGAATGATCGCCAACTCGTCGCCGTCCTTTACGGGGGTGGCGAGATTATCGAGATAGCGAATGTCCTCATTGTTGAGGTAGATGTTGACGAAGCGGCGCACTTGTCCGTTCTCGAAGATGCGCTGCGTCAGAGCGGGATATTTGTCGCCCAGCGCCGCGAGCGCGGATTGCACGTTGGTCCCGGCGACTTGCACGGACGCTTGGCCCTCGACATGTTGACGCATCGGCGTGGGAATGTGAATCGTGACCGGCATGAAAAAACTCCTGTGAAACAAAATACCTCTCGATGGCCGGCAGCGCCCGGCGAGCGGGGTTGCGTAAGCGCCCCGAGTGCTTCTCTCGGGGCGCTTACGCAACCCCGCTCGCCGGGCGCTGCGGGCTGGTGAAGCAATTATACCAACACCGCGCTCGATTCCTCGGCAAGCAAGCCGCTGAATTCGTCGAGCGACGGCGCGATCACGGCCGGCTCTTCCAGATGCTCCGCAACCGCATCCTGCGTTTTCAGGCCATTGCCGGTGATGCAGATCACAATCTCCTCATCGCGCGGCAGACGGCCTTGCTCGATCAATTTGCGCGTCACGGCCACGGTGACGCCGCCGGCCGTCTCCGCGAAGATGCCTTCGGTGCGGCCCAGAAGCGCCATCGCCTCGGCGATTTCGTGATCGCTCACGTCCTCGGCCCAGCCGCCCGAATCGCGGATGACCTTGGCAGCGAAGTAGCCATCGGCCGGGTCGCCGATGGCCAACGACTTGGCGATGGTGTTCGGCTTGCGCACGGGGCGATGAGCGTCCCAGCCATTTTTAACCGCGGCGCTGATGGGATTGCATCCCGTCGGCTGTGCGCCGTAGAACTTGCAAGCCGGTTTCTCGATCAATCCGGTGCGGTGCAACTCGTTAAATGCCTTTTGAATCTTGCCGATCAGGCTGCCGCCGGCCATCGGACAGACGACGTGCTGCGGCGTTCGCCAACCGAGTTGCTCGGCCATCTCGAAACCGAACGTTTTCGACCCCTCGGCGTAGAACGGCCGCAGGTTGATGTTGACGAAGCCCCAGCCATATTTGAACGCGATCTGCGTGCAGAGACGGTTGACCTCGTCGTAGGTGCCCTTGATACCGATGACCTTTGCCCCGTAAACGCTCGTGCCGAGAATCTTGGATCGCTCCAGGTCGGCCGGGACGAGTATGTAGCTTTCCAGTCCGGCGGCGGCGGCGTTGGCGGCGACGCTGTTGGCCAAATTGCCGGTCGAAGCGCAGCCCACCGTCGTCAGCCCCAGCTCGCGCGCCTTGCTCAAGGCGACGGCGACGACGCGATCCTTGAACGATAAGGTCGGGAAATTAACGGCGTCGTTCTTGATCCACAGTTGCTCCACGCCGAGTTCACGGGCCAGCCGATCGGCTTTGACCAACGGCGTGCCGCCGACTTGCCGGCCGACCGTCGGATCGCCATCGAGCGGTAGAAATTCCTGATAGCGCCACATATTGAACGGACGCAGCTCAATCTTGGCGCGATCGAGGGAGTCGGCGATGGCATCGTAATCGTAATCGACTTCGAGAGGCCCGAAATCCTCGGTGCAAAAGTTCGTCGCCGAAATGGGATACGCCTGGCCGCACAAACGGCACTTCAAACCGCGGACAAAAGAAGATGACACGTACATTCCTCCCAATGGATTCGCGACGCTTCGTAGAAGCGTTGCTCCGACGCTTCTACGAAGCGTCGCTAACCGGATTTACGTCGGAGGTGTGTATCGTCCAGGGGATTTCTCCGCGACGGCGGAGATGAGAGCAAGAGGCGTGCGGGGCACACGATCTTATCTCTCCCGGCCTAGCCGGGTAGGAGTTAGCACCAGCATCTCCCTTGCGGGAGACCGGTTGCTGTGGCGTCACAGGGCCTAATCCCTTTCGCAATTTGCCGGGGTTGTTTGTGTAGTGAATCCTGTCCCGCGAGCAAACCGCAACTCAGCCACTCTGGATAAGATACCCACCAGATTGTCAAAGAGTGATCTTAGGACAATGTTGTGTCAGAGGCAATGGCGAACGAGCTTTTTTTGAGAATCTCTCCGTTGGACGGACGTTAATCTGCTCTCGCGATGAACGACGAGGCAACGGAAAAGTTCGTTACGATGAGGGAAAGTTCCCGATCGCTCATTCCGATCATCGGGGCGAAGGGATAACCTTTTTGCTGCTGATAATGACGCGTTTTTTCAAATCGGGTAGGGCGCGGATAACCTCCGGAGAAACGCCGAATATCGCCGCCAGCGCTTCATCGGGGATCGCGCCCATCGATTCTCCGATGCCGATATCATCGTAACCCTCCGCCTCGCTCGTGTTGAACGCCAAAACAAGGTGAAGCTCTCCCGGCCCCAGGTTCTCGAAATAATGGAGATGGCCGGGCGGTACGAAGAAAACGTCTCCCGCCTTGATCTCAAAGGTATCCGCGCTGCGCTTGGGCGACAGGATGGCCACATGGCCCCGGCCAGTGACGCAGTACGTGAATTCCCAGGCATCGGGATGCCAGTGTGGCTCGCGAACGCCTGCCTCCTCCAAATGTACCGAGTACATGGAGGCGTTTAGACCTTTCAGGATGGGAAATTCATCTGCCGAGGCACCTCGTAGCACTCCTCCGCTAAAGGTCTTGGGCGACGATGCTTCCAAATGGTAAAGATGGGTATGAATCATGGTCATGGCAAGATCTCGTTTCCAGGCGAATAAACAAAACCATCTAATCGCAAAAAACGTACCGGCGAGGGCTTCCTGAAAACGATCACGCCATAAGACATCGCGGCAGCCTACGCAGCGTGTTATCATGTCCCTAACACAACCAAAACACACTGAGCAAAGGTTCACACAGATCTTGCGGATTTTGCTGATTTCTTCACCGACCAGCAGGGTTTGGTTGAGACTGTTGAGATCGAGAAGCGAGCCATGAAGAAACGCCGGCTTTGGGTTTGCATCGGATTGCTGCTCCTCGTGATCGGTGGGATCCTGACGGCATTGCTGGAACCGACGCAGACCGTCCGTGGATATTTCGCAGGCGATGCTTTTTACCGTGGCCGGCCGACACGCTACTGGCGGGAGCAGCTGCGTGCGGATGGACGGGATTTCTACGTATCACAAAAGAATGTCCAGCTGTTTCGGGAAACTCAAGAGGCGTTCCCGGTCTTGCGCGCGTGCGCTTCTGACCCGAATCGGTACGTGCGGTGGCGGGTAATCGCCTTGCTGGGCCAGGGCAACGCTCGATCCGAGGATATTCTCTCCGTACTGGTTGGTGCTCTTGATGATGGGAATGTGGACGTGTGCCTCAAGGCAATCAGCGCGCTCGACCAATGGGGTCCGATGGCCCGCTCAGCTGTACCTGCACTGGCCAAGCTCCTGAAAGATCCGGAAATACAAATCGCCTATGCCGCTGATACGGCTCTCTGGAACATTGATCCGTCGGCCGCCGTGAAGGAATGCGGATGGAAACCCTTCAGGTCCAATGACTGGAACTTCACCGTTATGTTGTCCAACGAGCCGGAGCATACTGAAGAGTCATTAATATTCTATAGTGTTCACATGTATGTTTCTGTCCACAAATATGGGCCACACACCGGTGACAGTGCTTATGGCATCGGTGTTTTTGAGATTCCCACCGAGTGGCTGGAAGGCAAGAGCAAAGAAGACTTCCTGGCCAAGGCACGAGACAGTACAGTTGAGAGATTTGGTGGGAAACTGATCGGCGGGCAACCGGTTGAGCAAAATGGCAGGAGTGGAATAGAATACCGCATCGAGGTAGAACGGGACGGAACTCCATTGCTCGTGCGGGCGAGATTGTTTTGGGTAGACAACCGTCTCTACCAGGTCTATGTATCGGGCGTACCCAAGTTCCTGAACGCTCGGGCAGCGGATTACTTCATGGATTCGTTCCAGGTGGATAAGCCGGAGCGAAAGGGATCGGTCCCATCAGGATCGCCACACCCACAACAGAATCAGCATCGCAAGTAGCCCCACGCCGCCCAATACCAGACCGACCGCTAGCAGCAACAACTTCGTCTGCATCGACCATGATGTGGAATCCCCCTTGATTTCGGAGGACAGATCGACATCCGGAACCGAGATTCCAGGCAGACTGTAATCCGTCGAAGGTTCGGTCGTTTGCAGAGCCGAGACGGCTTGGACGTACCACGCATCTTCGCGGCGGTCCAGAGGCAGGACGGTATCGCCGGACGTCCAGGCGCGCAGCTCGTCCTCGACAGCGACGGCCGAGGGAGGGCGCTGAGCCGGGTCCTTGGCCATCATCCGCTCGATGAGCCGAGCAAAACCAACCGGAACATCCGGGGCCAATTCGCGGAGCGGCGTCGGCTCCTCTTGACGATGGCGCCGAATCTTATCGCGGCCGGTGCCGCCCGGAAACGGCGGCCGGCCGGTCAGGGCAAAGTACAGGGTGCATCCAAGCGCGTAAATATCAGCTCGGCCATCGACGGCGGTGGAATCGGTGGTCTGCTCCGGGGCAATGTAGTCCATCGTGCCGACGATGTAGCCTTGGCCGCCGATCACGTCTTGCGCGGCCTCTTCGCCCTCGATCAGGGCCAGGCCGAGATCGAGCACCTTGGCGTGATCGTTCGGCGTGATCATGATGTTCGACGGTTTCAGATCGCGATGAATCAATCCCTGGTTATGGGAATGCTCCAAGCCGGAAGCGACCTCGGCCATCAGGCGCGCGGCGCGCGGCACCTTGAGCGGGCCGCCCTCGGCGACGATCCTGGACAGGTTTTTGCCGGGGATATACTCCATGGCGATGTAGTAGACCCCCATGCAGAAGCCGCTTTCGTGTGTCCAGGCCAGGTGCGGATGGGCGACGAGGCGGCTCAATTCCATTTCGCGCTGAAAGCGCGCCAGCAAACGCTCCTGGTCGCGCCAGCGGCTGGGCGGCAGCAGTTTGAGGGCTACCAGCTCGCCGCTGCGGTCATCGCGGGCCAGGTAAACCGTGCTCATGCCGCCCCGGCCAATGGGCGCGAGCACTTGATAATGGCTCAATAGCAATCCCCTGCCGATGCCTTTGAGGATCCGGCTCGCCTGGAAACGCGACAGTTTGCCCTTGCGGACCAGATGGTCGGCCAATGCTTGCGGATCGTCGCGCCGGTTGAGCGGCACGTCGCGGAGCGCCTCTTGAAGCTGGCCGCGGTCGAGCAGGCCGCTCCGGAGGACCGTTTTCAGAAAGCCCTCGACCGTCGGCTGATCAGATGCGGTGGAGGAGGGAGCCTCGGACATGAGATTTCACGGCCCTTATTTGTCGCGAATTTGCGCCTTGAGGACGTGCTTGAGCCGTCCCATGATTTTCTCGTGGGCTTTTTTCACTTCATTATCTGTTAGTGTGCGGTCGTCGGCTTGATAGGTCAAGGCATAAGCGAGGCTCTTGTGCCCCGCGGGAATGCTCTCGCCGCGGTACAGATCGAACAAGCGCACCTCGAGCAGCAAGGCCCCCCCCGCCGCGCGGATTTCGCCGGCCACGCGCTCGGCCGGCATCGACTCTTCAACGATGACGGCAAGATCGCGTAAAGCGGCGGGAAAACGTGGCACCGGCTGATAAAGATGCCGCGCTGGCAGCACGCCCCGTAGCGCTTCCAAATCGATCTCGCCGACCAACACGGCGCGGCCGCCGAGATTGAACGCTTCGGCGACCTTCGGATGCAGCTCGCCGAAACAGCCGATCATCCGTTCGCCAACGACCAATTCCGCGGCGCGGCCGGGATGCAGGGCCGAGGTTTTCATGGGACGATACGCCACGTTCGCCACGTGTAGATCGGCGAGAAGCGCTTCGAGGATGCCCTTGCCATCGAAGAGATCCAAGGGCTGCAGCGGCGTGCCGGGCACGTCGCCCCAGTATTCCTCTTGTCGTACGCCGCACAAGACAATGGCGAGGCGGCGAGGTTCGTCGGGCAATTTCTTATCGGGCCGCGGCAGATACACCGAACCGATCTCGAACAAGCGCACATCGACTGTGTGCTGCAAATTCGCCGCCGCCACATCGAGAACGCCCGCGAGCAGGCTGTGCCGCATCACTTCACGCTCGCTGCTAATGGGGTTCTGCAAGCGGACATATTCGTCCGGCGAGCGGGGTTGCGTTAGCGCCCCGAGTTCGGCGAGCGGCCTCTCGTGCTCCTCCGTGGTCAGGGCGTAGGTGATGACCTCTTGCAATCCGAGCGCGACGAGGCGATCGCGGACGCGCTCCTCGAAGACGAGTGGTTGATTGGTCCGCTGCGGCGGCAGCTGATCGGCCAGAAGCGTCGCCGGCAGTTTGTCGTAGCCGTACAGCCGCACGAGATCCTCAATGACATCGGCTGCCCCCTCCTCCACATCGATCCGGTGCGGCGGCACCGTGGCACGCAGAGCATCCGCGCCAATCTCTTCGACCTGGAACTCCAGCTCCCGCAGGATTCGGACGCATTCGGAGCGCGGCATATCCATACCGAGGATGCGGCGCACTTCGGACATCTTTAAGTCGACCACCTTCGGCGGGAATGGCCGGGGATAAACATCGACGATACCGCGGCAAACCGTGGCGCCGCCATATTGCCGCATCAACTCCGCGGCGCGCTCGGCGGCAGGTTTGACCGTCTCCGGATGGATGCCTTTGCTGAAACGTACGCTCGCCTCGCTGGGCAAGTTGAGCATCTTCATGGTCCGTCGGATGCAAAGGAAATCGAAGTTCGCCGACTCCAGAAGCACGTTGCGCGTGGACTCCGTGACCATCGTGTCCGCGCCGCCCTTGACGCCGGCCAGCGCGATCGGGCCTGCCTCATCGGCGATAATTAGCATCTCCGGAGTCAGTTTTAACGGCGTCGCCTTGTTGCCCTCGTCGAGCGTCGCCAGCGTTTCGCCTGCCCGCGCCGGCCGGACGATGATGTGCGGTGCCTTGCCGCCGGCCCGCTGTCGCAGCTTATCGTAATCGAAGGCGTGAAGCGGCTGGCCCCATTCCAGAAGGACATAGTTCGTAATGTCCACGATATTGCTGATGGGCCGCATGCCGGCGTGACTCAACCGTCGCTGCATCCATTCCGGCGAAGGACCGATGCCCACATCCTTGAGCAACATCGCTGCGTAACGGGCGCACAACGACGGATCTTCAATAGAGACCCGCACCTGTCCCTCGATTGCCGATCCCTCCGCCTTCGGCTGATGCGGCGGCAGACGGAGGTTCTGGCCGGTGAGCGCGGCGACTTCGCGGGCCACGCCGATAACAGACAAGCAGCGTGCCATATTCGGCGTGATTTCTAGCTCCAACACGATGTCGCCCATGAAATCGACGGCCGGCGTGCCGGGCGCGATCTCCTCATCGAGCCGGATGATGCCGGCTTCCTTGTCGTCGTCAATGCCCAGCTCGAAGGCGGAGCAAACCATCGCATCACTGGGAATGCCGCGGATCTTGGCCGGTTTCAGCTCTTGCAGCACTTTCTCGCTGCCTTTGGCGTGATGACTGAAAAGGACCGATCCCGCCAGGGCGAGGATCACGGTCTGGCCGGAATCGCCGATCTTGAGATTCGGAGCGCCGGTAACAAGCTGCTTGGTTCGTCCCTGGCCATACTCGACGGTCGGCAGTTTCAAGTTGACGACGGCGGGATCTGGATGCGGCTCAACTTTTTGCACCCGCGCGGCGACGATCTTATCCGCGGGCCACACCGGCCCGGTCTCGGCCGACTTGACTCGCAATCCTTCAGGCGCCGGCACGCCGATTAAACGCACGCCGGACACTTCCAGGCCGGCCAACGTCAGCCGCTCGACCAACTCGGCGACGGGGATTGTTAACGGGACGTATTCCGCAAGCCATTTCAGGGGGACTTTCATCGTGGGTTCTCGAATCGATTGCAGGCATCCAGCACATCTATTGTTATAGGGGGCGTACACGAGCGAGGACAACGGCGAACGGAGGAGGGTTCGGGAAGGGGAAGGAGCAATCGCCCAACCGCCTCGAATCCGGGTATAATCCCCGCAGGGCGTCGGTCGTGATCTTGTTATCTCGATTGGGAGGATTGATCCGTGCCGCTCCTCGATCATTTTCATCCGCCGTTGAGCGAACGCCGTCCGTGGGAGTCGTTCCATACGACCTGGGCCAGTGCGCTGGCGGATGCGCTCAACGAGGGTGTATTGCCGCCGGGCTACATCGCCCTGGAACAGGTTCATCCGGGGGCGGCCCTGGAAATCGACGTGGCCACATTCACTGATCCGGCCGCGTCGCCTTCCGCGGACACCGGCGGAACAACAACGGTCGCGCGAACCGTCTGGACTCCCGCGGTCGCCCCTCTGGTCTTCCCTGCTTCATTTCCTCCCAGCGCGACGGTGGAGATCCTATCCTCGGAGGGCGGGCGAACGCTCGTGGCCGCGATTGAACTCGTCAGCCCCGGTAACAAGGACCGTTCCACCAAGCGCCGATTGTTCGCGGCCAAGTGCGCTTCCCACCTCAGCCGCGGCATTGGACTTGTTGTCGTTGATGTGGTCACAAGCCGGCAGGGGAACTTGCACAACGAATTGGCCGATCTACTCCAGCTGGACGCTGCCTTTCGCATGACTGCCGGGCAGTCCCTTTACGCCGTTGCCTACCGCCCTCTCCGCGCTGGTGACATGGAAAAAGTCGAAACCTGGCCCACCGTGCTGGCAGTGGGCCAGCCGCTGCCGCGAGTGCCGCTTTCGCTTGGAGCCGATTGGTGCGTGCCGGTGGACCTGGAAGAATCCTATCGCGAAGCTTGCCGGCGGCGGCGGTTGGATGAGATCGTCTCCTCAGCAATCGCGTGATAGCTACCAAGTCTCGTAAGATCCGACACGGAATGCGCTGCGCGCAGAGCATCGAAAAAATCCTACCAACCTTGCCTCGCTGCTCAGCACGGGTTATTCTTCTTTCACTTAAACCAAGACGTGTCTAAACACCCCAACACCGTCATGGCTTCGCGCAAGGATAAAGACGTCGAACAACACTGGGCCGAGATCGAGGCATCGTTCACGCGCGGCGATGCCGCGTTCGTGGATCAGCTGCGCCGTTTTCACAACGCCGAGATTCTTGCCGGCTTCGCCGCGCGCTGGTTCGGCGACCGGCGGCCCGAAGCCCGACAAATGTTGCGCGATTATCTAAGCCGCCCGCTCAACGCCTATCGTCATGATGCGTTGGTCAAACGCCTTTTCAAGATGGCCGAGGCCGCCAACGATGATGAGCTGATGGCCCATTTTCTCGTCTTGTTCGATCGCTCGATTCGACGGGTGAAACGGTGGGGTTATCGTAGCAGATTCAAGCGTGTGGATGACCGAACAACTGCCGAGACGTTGATTCGCCGCTGGGTAAGTCAAGGTTTTTCTTCTGACAGCATTGTTCCTCGCGATAATTGGTGGTACGCCTCCGCTTGGAGGTCCGGTGAAGTGCTTAAAGCTCGACGCAACAGCACCATGCCGCGGAATGTCCCACAATGGTGGTGGCAGCGATTGTCGCCGGAAATCACGCCGGAGATACGCGCGCGATTGGAAAACTTCCGCCTGTTCAGCGTCCACACGCGGAACTATCTGCGCCGTCGGGCCTGGCGTTATTTTCGCAAGGTGGGAAAGGAACAGCCCTCGCAGTACGTCAAGGCAGTAACCGCCGCGCTGAAACTGTACGAGGATGCGGACGTAGCCGACGGCCTGGCTCTGCTCGACAATTGGGGTCTGGTTCACATCTTGTTCCACAACTCCCCGGCGCTCGTGGCGAAACCACACGGCTGGACGCTGGCGGAAGGGCGCACGCTGGCGGAGCTGCGGCCGGCGCCGATTTACGAACCCCTATGGCAGACATCGCCGCGAGCCGTATTCGATCTGCTCCGCGAGGCGCGTTGTCGGCCGGTGCGGCAGTGGGCCATTCACTGGCTTCGCCGCGATCCGGCGAAGGTGCAGAGCGCCGCGACGCTGGATGAATGGTTGAGTTTGCTGTTTCACGAGGATTCCGAAGTTGCCGCCCTCGCCGCCGACCTCCTGCGCGCCGCGCCGGGGCTCGATCGATTGAGCGTCGAGCGCTGGTTAGAGCTGCTGGAAACGCCGAATGCTCTCGCTCTGGAAGTTTTGTGCGAGTTGATTGTTGCCCATGTTCATCCGGAGCGCATCCGACTGGAAGATGCGGCGCGTCTGGCTTGCAGTCGTCCGCTGCCCTTGGCCCGGCTCGGCTTTTCCTGGCTTCAGGGAAAGCAGCCCCAGAGCGCGGCCGATTGTCAGGCCTTGCTGCGGCTCGCCGGGGCGGAGGCGGAGCCATTGCGCCCGGAGATGGTCCGCTGGGCGCGCGGTGTGTTGAGTGCGTCGCCGCATTTCCAAGCGGAATGGCTGCTCGAACTTCTCGACAGCCGCCATACCGATGTGCGGGCCGAGGGCTGGAATTGGCTCGAAGCGGAGCCGCGGGCGCGCGAGAATGTCGCGCTCTGGCAGCGGCTCCTGGAATCGCCCTATGACGACGTGCGCCTGCGGCTGACAGCTGTTCTGGAGGAACGCGTGCGCGGCCGCAAGCCGGTCGTGGATCAAGACAAAATGGATGCGGAATTGGTGCGGTTTCTCTGGGCGTCGGTGCTGCTCAACATCCATCGAGGCGGGCGAACGAAACCGCTCGTGGTCGCGCAGATGGTGCGGCGCCTGGAGCGAAGACCGGAGGAAGCGAAGATGCTGTTGCCGATTTTGGCTGCGGCGTTGCGTTCGGTGCGCGGCCCGGAATGGCGCGCGGGCTTGTCTGGCGTCGTCGCCTTGGTGCAGCGCCGGCCCGACCTGGCCTCTGCTGTAAATCAGGTGTTCCCGGAGTTGAAGTGGTCATGATTTCGTGAATCACGGGGGTGTCCAGGCAGTTAACCGAGACCATCTTGCTGCGGCGTTCCGCCGTGGTTGAATTTGGCTTACCATCGCTTCCCCAAGGCCGTTGTTCTTTCGGCTCCGGACAAGTACTTGCCTGGGCCGAGTCAACTGAGTTTCCCCGGCAAGTACTTGTCCGGAGCCTCGGTGAACGACCTTGGTCGACGCTTCGAAGTCGGTGCTGCCTGGCGCCCCTTTTTGCTCACCGCTCCCTAACGGTCGCGGCTCAGGTGAATCGATGAATTTGCAATTCGCTTATCTCGGACGCAGTGCCATCCAGCAGAGTCCCCAAGGACTGGCCGTATCACTGGCGCCGAACCTGCGCCGCGATCGTGTCGGCTTCAATGGCACCTTGCGCCAGCCGTTGCGTTTCCGCGAGGCCGTCAGCGCGCTGCACGATGTTGTAGTGAGTGATCTCCGCTATCAACCGAAAGATCGCAGCGCCTATCAGGCATATCTCGCCGAACAGCGAGAGCGCGAGATCGCCTTTCGCCGCGGCGCTCGTCAGGCCGCTCGCGCCGAATTGCTGGCTCTCAAAGCCGAAAGGATACCGGAGGGACTGGACCAGCGCTATGAACAGCTGCGCAAAACCTACTGGGATGCTCGGCTCAAGTATTCGGATTACCTCTCGCGGCACGACCCAGAGCTGTGGCGCATGCTCGTACCGTGCGACCCGGTCATCACCGTCGCTCCGGACGTGCTGTTCTTCGAGTGCTTCAGCAAGGACGAATCGAGCTACGGCTGCTTGACCGTCGAGCGCAACGCTTTCGGCACTGAGGAAAAAGCGACTTTAGGCACAACCAATGTCGATTACTCGTGGACGCTCTACGAAGAGTTCCAGAAACTGCGCAGCTACCGCTCGACGCGCTTCGTCATCGATCCCGCCGGCTTCGAGGTTCGGACGGAGCAGGCGGCCAACTACCGCGAGGAGAAGATCGATTTGCCGTCAAGCTGGCTGCGCGGCTTTTTGCAACTGCAAGCGGCCATGAGTCTGCCGATGCGGCGCGTGCCGGTCAGTCGCGAGGGTTTGTACAACGTGCTGGCCTGGCTGAAGCGCCATCGGGCGGCGCGCAGTCCGCGGGCGGTGCGCTTCGAGCTGGAGCCGGGCGAGCCGGTGGTATTGGTGCTGGAGCCGTGGGAGCGTCGCATTGTGTTGCATGGAATGCCCTATGGCGGAGCGCGCGAGACCATCCGCGTTTGGGGGCGTGATCGGCTGCGCGTGTTGGCCCGGCTGTTGCCGCTTGCCGAAGGAGCCGACGTGTATTTGCTCGGCACCGGCTTGCCGAGTTTCTGGTCGGTGAAGATGGGCGACATGCGGCTGATGCTGGGACTGTCCGGCTGGACGGCCAACGATTGGACGGGCGCCGGCGCGCTCGATCAGCTCGCGCCGCCGGTCGAACCCAGCGCCGACCTTCTGGGCGAGGTCGCCGCCGTCTTCAAGGATGGACCGGCTCTGACGTTCGGGCAGATTCAGCAGCGAACCAGCGCGACGCCGGCCCATATCGCGGCAGGACTGAACCGCCTGGCGCTGATGGGGCAATTAATTCACGATCTACCGGCGGGACTCTATCGCTGGCGGCAAATCCTCCCGGTTCCCGTCGCCCTCGGATCGCTGGGTCCCGACAATCCCGAAACCGAGGCAGCCCGCCAGCTGACCGAGCGCGTCCGCATCCAGCGCGATGAGCGCACGTCCTCTGGACTGCGTGTGTTGGTTGGCCTGGCACCGGAGAAGCCGGTTGAGGTGATTCTCGACGGCGATAGTCGCATTATCCGCGGCAAGTGCAAATGCTCGCATCATTTCAAGAACGGCCTGCGGAAAGGCCCGTGCCGTCATTTGCAGGCCGTCCGCAATGCCGCCCTGCGTGCCGCCGCCCCGCGGCAGCCGGGCTCGCTGGAGCGCTGGTTTCGTGAATTGTGGGCGGAATTGAAGGATCTGCACGGAGCGTGATACAAGGGAGACGATCCATTATGGGTTTCTTCGACTGGCTGCGGAAAATCCTCTCTTCCGGCAAGGCGGAGCAGAAACCGCAACAACCGCCCGCCGCGCCGCCGCCTGCGAGCAGCCCAGAGACCGTATCTCTTTCCAGCGGCGGCGACTTCCCTGTCCGCGTGTTGTTGCCGCAACCTCCGAGCAGTCCGCCGCCTTCTCCACCTCCGATCTCGCCGGTTCCACCCCCGGCCGCGCCGGCCCGGCGCCAGGCTACTCTCAACCTGGACGCGGGCGAGTTTCTGCCCATAAGCCGGGACGAGCTAAAAGAAGCAGCCAAGGACGTGCGCCGGGGCGGTGCATGGTTTGGCCGCCGTGACCTCATTCCACCTGCCGAGGATCTTCGTACCAAGCTCATCGATCGGGCGATGGTAACACAGGGATTGTTGACGCCCGAACAATTGGCGGAGATCCACGACGTCGGCGCCGAGATGGACCGAGTTCGGCCCCTGGTCGAAAGTCTGGAAACTCAGGCGGCGCTGGCGGGCGAGGCGGCCGTGCAGGCCGAGCGCCAACGCCGTGCCGAACTGAAAAAACGCAAAAAAGAAGAGGCGGCCGAGCGCAAACGGCAACGCGCCGAAGCCATCGCTCAGCGCCGCGCCACCGATATTCTCTTTCTCGGCCGCGGCGTATCCGGTCGTCTGGGCGAGCGCGTCAGCGATGCGGACAAGCTGGCGGAGTTTGGTTTGCCGCTCTTGTCCACGCCCGCCGAGGTCGCCGCCGTCTTGGGCCTGACGATTCCGCGCCTGCGCTGGCTGGCCTTTCATACCGATGTTGCCTCGCGCGTCCACTACGTCCGCTTCACCGTGCCGAAAAAAAGCGGCGGCACGCGCGCTCTGCACGCACCGCATCGCACGCTCGCCGCGGCCCAACGCTGGATATTCGATCACATTCTCCGCCGTCTGCCGGTTGAGCCTGCCGCGCACGGATTTCAGGCCGGACGCAGCATCCTGAGCAACGCCCAACAGCACGCAGGGCGCGCTATCGTGGTCAATCTCGATCTGGAAGATTTCTTTCCCAGCATCACCTTCCCGCGCGTCCGAAGCGTGTTCCATCGTCTCGGTTACTCGCCCGCGGTTGCGACGATTTTCGCTCTGCTTTGTACGGAATGCCCACGCCAGGTCGTCGAATACGCCGGGAAAATCTATCACGTCGCTGTCGGCCCGCGTGGATTGCCGCAGGGTGCATGTACGAGTCCCGCCCTCTCGAACCAGGTGGCGCGACGGCTCGATCGGCGTCTCGTCGGTCTGGCGAACAAACTGGGCCTGGGCTACACGCGCTACGCGGACGACCTGACGTTCTCCGGCGACGAGACCTTACAGGGGCGAGTGGGCTACCTGATGGCCCGCGTTCGCCACATCGCCGAAGAAGAAGGCTACCGAATCAACGACAAAAAAAGCCGTGTCCTGCGTCGCAACACCGCCCAGATGGTGACGGGATTGGTGGTCAACGAGCGTCCTAGTGTGCGCCGCCGCGAGCTGCGCCGCCTGCGAGCCATCTTGCATCGCGCGCGAACGGAGGGATTGGAGCGACAAAACCGCGAAGGCCGGCCCAACTTTCTGGCCTGGCTGCAAGGAAAAATCGCCTACGTTCGCATGGCGCGTCCCGACATCGGCGCCAAGCTCCACGCGGAATTGCAGCAACTCCTCAAGCGCATCTGATGCAACATTCGATGTTGACGGATCATCGACGGACCGGCATCACGTCCCGAATTGTCGCAAGAAACGCAGATCGTTGGCCCAGAATTGACGGATATCGTCGATCGCGTAAGTCATCATAACGGTGCGTTCCACTCCCATGCCGAAGGCGAAGCCGCTGAAACGTGCTGGATCATAGCCGCCGTTGCGCAGTACGACCGGATGCACCATGCCCGCGCCGAGAATCTCCAGCCAACCGCTGCGTTTACATAAACCGCAGCCCTCCCCGGCGCACACGAGGCAATCCATGTCCACTTCGATCGACGGTTCGGTGAATGGGAAGTAGCTGGAGCGGATGCGCACTTTGCGCTGGTCGCCGAACATGCGGCGAGCGAAGGCGATGAGCGTGCCTTTAAGATCCGCCATCGTCACGCGCTCGCCGATGGCCAGGCCCTCGACCTGGTGGAACATGATCTCGCTGCGCGTGGTGATGGCCTCGTAGCGATAACACATGCCCGGCAAGATGACGCGGATTGGCCTGGGACACAGTTCGCGCATGACGTGGATCTGGCCCGGCGAGGTGTGCGTGCGCAGCAGGACGCCGGGTTTGGTGGTGTAGAACGTGTCCCACATGTCGCGGGCCGGGTGGTGCTCCGGCATGTTGAGTAGGCCGAAGTTCGTCTCATCGTCTTCGACTTCGGGCGAGCGATAGACCTGAAAACCCAGGTCGGCGAAGATGGCGTAGATGGTTCGAAGCGTCTGCGTCGAGACATGCAATCGGCCGCGCCGCGCCGGCCGGCCCGGCAGCGTCACGTCCAGCGCCGCGGAAGACAGACTGCGGGCCAGGGCGAGTTCCTTTAGGGCGGCTTCTTTGGATTCGTGCGCCGTGGTCAGCTTTTTCTTGAGTTCGTTCGCTTGCTTCCCGTAACCGGGTCGTTCGGCAGGTGGCAGTGTGCCAACCTTCTTCATGGCCTGATCCAACTCGCCCTTGAGATAGCGTGTGCCCCAGGCGCGCAGGGCGGACTCATCGGCGCAGGCTTGCAGCTCCGCGAGGGCACGCTGTTCCAGGGATGCGAGGTCGGACATGGATGGAAATTCCCTGGCGAGCGGGGTCGCGTGAGCGCCCCGAGTTTGTCCCTCGGGGCGCTCACGCGACCCCGCTCGCCAAGCACGATTATTATTTCGCCGCCGCTGGCAGGTTTGCCTTGGCCAACTCGACGAGTTTGGTGAACGTATCGGGATCGTGGATTGCTATCTCGGCCAACATCTTGCGGTTCAACTCGACCTGGGCGTTGATCAGACCGGCGATGAACTGGCCGTAACGCAGTCCGCGCATACGGCAAGCCGCGTTGATGCGGACGATCCACAGCCGGCGAAATTCGCGTTTGCGAACACGCCGATCGCGGAAGGCGTAAACGCGCGCTCGGATCAGCGTCACTTTCGCTTGCCGATACAAGTGATGCCGGCTCAGGCGGAATCCCTTGGTCAAACGCCGCATGCGTTTGCGGCGCCGGAGGACTGTCTTACCGCTGCGTGCTCGTGTCATTGCTCGAAAAACTCCCAACTTACCATCCCGCAAGGAGAGCCGCGACCGTAAGGGAGCGGAGACGAAACCGCTCCCTTACGGTCGCGGCTCTCCTTGGGGAGGGCAATTATGCTTCGCCGCCCATTGCCTTGATATACTTGCGCGACAACTTGCCGCCGTCCACGATAATGCCGCGCAGCTGGCGTTTGCGCTTGCCCGTCTTGTGACTGAGCAAGTGCTTCTTGCCGGCCTGCCGGCGTTTTAGTTTCCCCGAAGCGGTCACGCGAAAGCGTTTCTTCGAGGCTTTGTGCGTCTTCATCTTGGGCATGTTCGTACCCTTTGCGTTATCTCCACTCCGCCGGGATGTCCGGGGAGAAAAAATAATTATAGAAACAAAACGCCGGCGCGTGCAGAGGGAATTCCGCGCGAACGTTATTTTAACATCGGTAAAACCGCCGCAAAGCAAACGCGAAGGCCAGACCTCGTCCGCCTCCGCCAGATCCGGAGAACCGTTCTAGGGATTAGGAAGGCACCAGGTATGAAGAGCAACTCTTGGGGAGTATATTCCCGTCCGCAGAGCAATGTCCACTCCGTTCATCCTTTTTGAGTCGGTCCTCGAACACGGAAACGCTCCGTATCAGGATTTGCCCTTGTCCCGCGCGGTTGCCGGCTGCGGTTGAACGATGGAGTGGATGTGCCCCGCGGTGAAGGTCACGAAGGCATCGGGCTGCAGGCCGAGCAACGCCGGCGGCTCGACAGGACCGACGAGACGGCCGCGGAATTGCCCTGCACGGATACGCGTGATGCGCACTTTCAGCATCTGGCGCAGGCTCGTACCGGAGAGGAAAGTCAGGCGAACGTGGTCGCCGACCTGGAGCTTGCCGATGTCCTCGTGCAGCTCGATGTCGTCGATGCCTTCGCGTCGGCGCAGTTCGTCGATATTTTCGATCTCGATAGAGCGTAGCACGGCAGCTCCTTTCCTCCGGGGGATGACCAAGTCGGGATGTAGTGAGGAACAGACAACGACGCATCTCACTCCGTATGCGTGATGTCTACCGGATCCAAAAAGGGAGCTTGGAAAGGGGAGGCATCAAGAACGAAGAGGCTGCCCGCATTGTACGAATCGGCAATGAGACGCCTAGACATTCCGGCAGCTTCGCCATCTTTTGCTCTATCTTGCGATACCGGCATTCGCTATAATCTAGGGTGACTTGGATCTTGCGATTGTTCCTTTTGGTTGTCATTCACTTCCATTCGGCCTTCTCTTGTCCCGGTCATGGTGAATGTGTCCCTGTTTGGGGACATGCTTTTTTCTCTGAGGAGGCCCCAATGGGCAAAAAGTTGTACGTGGGCAATTTGGCCTACAGCGTAAGCGACAGTACTTTGGAACAGTTGTTCGCGGCGCACGGGACTGTGCAGTCGGCTCAGGTCATCATGGACCGCGACACCGGTCGCTCCAAGGGTTTCGGATTCGTCGAGATGGGAAACGACCAGGAGGCACAAGCCGCCATCGCCGCTCTCAACGGCAAAGATATGGATGGCCGCGCCCTCACCGTCAACGAGGCCAGGCCTCGTGAGGACCGAGGCGGCGGCGGCCATAGGGGCGGACGGAGCGGCGGCTTCGGCGGCGGAAATCGCGGCGGTTACGGCGGACGCGGCGGCCGCTACTAACACACGAACAACCAGGGTGCCTCCGCCCTCCGTTGGAGGGCGAGGGCACGGCAACGGCCCCCACGCAGGGCCGGGGCATTGACCTCCGGCCCTACATTTCTGCAACACCCGCTCTCTCGCCGCTTCCATTTCCTTCTAGGGCGGAGCCTGCGCGAAACAGCAAGGGAAAACAGGGCGAAGCGCGAATCTCTCGAGAAGAGTCCTTTCCATCTTCTTACACCGCTGGATCTTCACGATTTTGCAGTTTTAGGCGCGAGCATGGCCGTCATGCGTTTGCCTTCCATCGACGGCGCTTTTTCGATTTTGGCAACCTCCGCCAGTTTTTCCAAAATGCCGTCGATGATGCGCCGCCCTTCCTCAATGTGCTGTAACTCCCGGCCGCGGAACAGCACGTTGACGAGGACTTTGTCGTTGTGTTCCAGGAACTTGCGAGCCTGGTTGATCTTGGTTTCCACGTCGTGCTCGCCGGTCTTGGGGCGGACGCGGATTTCCTTGAGCTTCTGATGATGGACCTTGGTCTTGGCCTTTTTGTGCGACTGCTGATAGCGGAACTTGCCGTAATCGAGGATCTTGCACACGGGCGGACGTTCGTTGGCGGCCACCTCAACCAGGTCAAGCTGGGCCTCGCGCGCCATCTCCAGAGCTTGCGAAGTGGGCACTACGCCAAGCTGTTCGCCGTTGACCCCGATCAGACGGACAGGGCTAATGCGGATTTGCTCGTTGATCCGCAAACCGCGGTCGTGCTGCTGCGAATGACGTTCGAAAGGGGGAATACCTCAATCTCCTTTCTAAAATCGGTTTCATAGGACGGCCGGCTTCCGCGCCGGCTGCCTTGTTAGAAGTGTAACATCGGGAAGCGATGCGGGGAAGAGGGTATAGCAATCCGAGCCGCGCAGGCTGTAGAGCCGCGACCGTAAGGGAGCGGACTTGGCTTCCGCTCTCTTACGGTCGCGGCTCTACAGCCTGCGCTGCATATTCGGCTCGGAAACGCGAATCGCTGTTACCGCACCGACAAGACCCGCACGCGTTTGGAGGGCGCGAGCACGGTTGCCTGCGTATTCATTTCCTTGAGGATAGTCTGCTGCATGCCCAGGAAGGCGGCGGCGAAAGCGGGATCGAATTGCCGGCCGCTCTGCTTCTCGATCTCGGCGAAGGCGGCGGCCGGCTCCAAGCCATTGCGATAGGGACGGTTGGAGGTCATGGCATCGTAGGCGTCGGCCAGGGCCACGACGCGGGCCAACGGCGAAATGGCCTCGCCACAAAGTCCGTCGGGATAGCCTTTGCCGTCCCAACGCTCGTGGTGCGAGCGGACGATGGGGATGATCGGTCGCAAGTCTGGTACGGTGGAAACGATCTCCGCACCCTTGACCGTGTGGCTCTTCATGATCTCGAATTCTTCGGGCGTTAATCGCTCCGGTTTGCGGAGAATGGCATCGTCGATGCCGATCTTGCCGATGTCGTGCAACGGGGTGCCGATGCGGATCAGCTCAACATCCTGCGGGGGGAGGTTCAATTCCTGGGCCAGCAGGATGGAGTAGGTGCTGACGCGCAAGGTGTGCCCGCCGGTGTACTCGTCGCGACTCTCGACAACTTGGGCGAGGACGGTAATGGTGTCCAGAAAGAGGTCGCGCTGCTTGCGGACCAACTGGGCGCATTCGATTCCGGCCGAGACGTTGGCGGCCAGCGCGTCGGCCAGGTGCAGATCGTCCATGGTAAACGGCTTTTGCCAGGGGCTGCGGTCCAGGTGCAGCACGCCCAGGCGTTTGCGCGGGGTGCGCAGCAACACGCACAGCACCGAGGCCATAGCGCCTTCGGCGATGCTCTTGGCCATGGCCAATTCGGGGTCTTCGTCCACGCGATGGCAAAGAATCGATTCGCCGCGGCTGACGCAGCGCTTGGCCAGGCTCTGACTGAATTGGAAACGGCCGCCCGTGCTATCGCGGCCGGCGATGACGGCGCGCGGCTCACCCCGGCCGGTGACGAGCGCCTTGAGTTTTAGCTTGTTCTCCGGCCCCTCGACCAGCACGATCGCGCCGCGCTGAGCGTCTAGCACGCCCACGGCGTCATTCAGGATCGAATGGAGCAGCTCTTCTTCTTTCTCGATGTGGACGAGATGATGGCCGGCGCGGAGCAAGGCCAAGAGCTGCTCCCCGGCGCGCGGACAGCGTTGGCTATCAAATGCCAACCCTTCCAGCGCCTCGTCCCAGGACGAGGCGGCGGCGGCCTCAACGCGCATCTGTTCGAAGGTCAGGCTCTGCGGTTCCTCTTCCGCGTTGTCGTTGAGGGCCTCCACGACGATGGCGATTTCGCCGAATTGGATCAAGTCGCGGACGCGCAGCGGCCATGGGCCGGCGCTCAGGCGCACTCCATTGAGACGAGTGCCGTTCGTGCTGCCCAGGTCGCGCAGTCGCCAGCCGCGATCGGTATGGCGAATCTCGGCGTGATTGCGACTGACCGAGGTATCATCCAGCACGACTTCCTGAGGACCGAGCCGGCCGATCCGGAGTAGCTCATCGGCCTCCCATGACTGTCCCTTGAACGGGCCGTTCAAGCCGCGCAGGCGAATGGTCCGCTTCACAATGCCCTCCCTCGCTGCTTCGTTGTCGGCTCTTCGAGTGGCAGTGCACCTCACCACGGAGGAACCACATCAACTATAGCTTGCACTTGTTGATAGAGGCGAAAGCGAGAGGAAAAACGGAATGGGCGATTCACACGGCGCGGGAAGATTATACGACGGCGTGAAGAATTGTTGCGCTGTCACGGCGTCAGCACCACTTTGCCGAAAAGAGTGCCGGCCTTGCCAAGCGTGTTTTCTTCCAGGAGTTGATGCGCCGCCGCTGTCTGGGCCAGCGGGAAAGCGCGGCCGATCGGCGGTTTCAGCTGGCCACTTTTCAGCCAACGATTCATGTCCTCGGCACTGCGCCGCTGCTCAGCGGCCGTGGCATTAAACATGGCAAATCCGTGCAGCGCCAATCCTTTCACGTAGAACGGGCCCACCGGAAAGATCGGTTGGGCCTGCCGACCAGCCATGACGATCATACGACCGCGCTGAGCCATCAGGTCCACGATACGCAGGAAATCCGGCTCGCGCTGCGTCTCGTACCACACGTTGACGCCTTGGCCGCGCGTGAACTCGCGCACACGGGCAGGGATGTCGTCACTCTTGTAGTTGAGTACGCAATCGGCTCCCCACTGCTGGCACAGCTTGGCCTTGTCCACCGAGCCGACCGTGGTGATGGCTTTGGCGCCGACCGCCTTGGCCATCTGCACGACCATCGATCCAACGCCTCCTGTACCTCCGTTGACATAGACGATCTCGCCTGTCTTCAACTGAGCGTCGCGGAACAGGCCGAGATGAGCCGTGATGCCCACTAGCGCCGCGGCCACCGCCGTCTTATCGTCCACGCCATCGGGCGTCGGATACAGCCAATCCTCGGCGACCGCGGCGTATTGGGCGAACGTCCCCTGCCTGCCCAGCAGTCCCTGGTTCGATCCCCATACGCGGTCGCCAATCTTGAACCGGCTGGTTCCCGGCCCCAACTGCTCCACGGTACCAGCGAGATCGCAGCCGACAATAAACGGCTTGGGCAGCGGCATGGCCACATTACCGGCGCGAATGTACAAATCGATGGGATTGACGGCGACCGCCCCGACGCGCACCAACACTTCGCCCGTTTGCGGCGCCGGCTGCGGCAGGTCGCCGTATTGGATCACGTCGGGACTACCGGTCTTCTCGATGTAGGCAGCTTTCACGGTTCGTCTCCCCTTGTAAGTCCGAGCCGCGCACGCAGCGCAGTGGAGTAAGCGGCCGCATGGAGAAACCGCTTACTCCGCTGCGCTGCGTGCGCGGCTCGGACGAAAGATGCTTAGTCGCTATCCGCTATCCTATCTCCCGGATGGCGGGGAGCCGAGGGGAGGGCCGCCAGATCGAGGACCCGAAAGCCGCCGGAGACAAACGCCGCTGTCTCGAGGATTGCTTGCGGCCAACGAACGTCATCGTCGGGATGAAGGATAAGCCAGCGGATGCCGGTCTCTTCCGCCGCGTGGCGCAACTCCGCGAGGCTGGTCGCTCGCAATAGATCTTGGATCCGTTCTCGCCGCTTGCCGACTTCTTGCCGCACCCGCGCTGACTTGTCGCGCTGCCAATCCGTCGGACGAGCGAGGTAGGATCGTTTCTCCGCCAACCCGCCAACGATGAGCTTGTCATCGCAGCGGCTGTCCTGAATCACGTCAGTGGATTTGCCGGCGTGAGCAAGGAAGTGGGCAGATTCCACCAATCCGTTCGGCGCGCGCACATTGGCACATTGGAAACGCCAAATCGATTTGCCTTCCTGCACGCAACGCCCCATGCGCAGCGGCAAGAGAAGCAACAGAAGCAGAAGAGCCGCGACCGTAAAGGAGCGGTATCGCGAACCGCTCCCTAACGGTCGCGGCTCTTCCAACAAGCGGCATCCGCTCGCGGCACACCAGGTACAGAGGAGGAAGTAAACCCAGACCACGGGGCGATGCGTGATCTCCCATTTATTGTGCCCGACCAGGGCATAATCGTTGAGGCTGGCCATCAAGACAAGGTAGATCGCGAGCGCCAGCCACGGGGGGGCATCGGCAACCGACACCTGACGACGGAATAGCGCTATCACCAGGAGCAACGCACCGATCCCCAGCCAGACGCCGAACGAGGCCAAGGCACAGATGCCGAGCGCGGCCGCGTAATAACGGCTGCGGCCCAAGCCCGCGAAGCCGGCTTCGAGCCAGCGGCGGCAAGCCCCTTCCGGAAAATTGGCAGCCAAGACCCGACTGTAATTCTCGAAATAGGGCGGGTTCAAAGCGAAAGGAGGTTCTTGTGGATGCAAGCAATCGATGAGCAGCGCGCCCAGAGCGCAGGCGGCAAGCCAAAAAATGAAGAGGAGGCCGCGCCGCCATCGTGAGGCGCCAGGCCAGTAGAGAGCCACGCAAGCGCCGACAAGAGGCACGAACACCACGAAAATCTGTGCTTTGTACAGCAAAGTAGCGGCGGTTAGGCCCAAGGCCAGCACCAGGGCCGAACGCGATCGCTGTCGCCGCCATTGGAGCAGCAGCGTCAGCGCCAATGCGGCGCACGAAGTACCGTACATTCCCGCGCCGCCCACTTGTTGGAGCCAGTGATAACCGAGGTAGCCATTGTTCGGCCAGTAGTAAGAAGGATCGGGCAGCGTCAGCAACGCCGCGGCCGCACAAATGCCGCCGGCTCGTCCGGCCCAGGGCAGAACGACGGCGTAGGCCGCCAGTCCCGTTAGAAACGTGCCCAGGGGCACCCAACAGCCACGTGCCGCGTCGTACGCCGTTTCACCCGAGAACAGGGTCTGCGTCGCGGGACCGAAATAACTGGCATAGTGGTAGAAAATCGCCGGCATTCCCGCGATTTCGCCGTTGCCCATTGCCCACAATCCCGGCCCGGTGGTAATCCGTGTGATGAAACTGGCGTGAATGAAGAAATCCATCCAATGGCGGAAAACCACTTCGGTTCCATCGAGATGGACAGGACGCAACAACCCGCGCGCCCAGCAGGTCGCGGCGAGAAGACAAAAACCGCAAAGATAGACGCTTACCCCTGCATCCGGCGCCGGAGTGCGCTCCTCTCGGGGGTGAAGCAGCAGTTGCCCCAGCAGAACAACTGCGGCAATCGCCGCGAATTGCCATCCCAGAGACCCAGGTAGCCACGAGTGAGCCGCGAACTGGAGTAGTCCCAACGCCAGATAGCCAAGTAAAAAAAGGACCGCGAAACTCCGCTTAACCAGCGGCTCCACGTTCACGATGGCGAAAATCAATCGCCCAAGGTAATAGGCCGTGAGCGGATACAGCAGAGCGAAGACGATCCCGCCTGAGTGGAATGTACGGCTAGCAACCGTGCTCCAGCCGAGCAGGGCCAAAGCGATGAGCAGTAGGGACACGGCGTGCGCTCGTTCCATGCCCACGGAACGAACACGTTTGGCCATGCGAGAGAGAAAGACACGTGGTCCGTCTATCGCCACGATTGAAGCATCCGGGCAAGTCGCCTGCATAGCGGATTGCCTCCTCGTGGGACGGCCTTCCCTGGCCGTCCACACACGGACGGGCTGGGAAGCCCGTCCCACATGCCTAGGCTGCCAACGGAGGCGAGGCGGCTTGGCATGCCTGGTAAACCGCGGCGATGATACGCGGCAAAACGCCTTCGATCCCGAGCCACAGCGGTAAGCGCACGAGACTGTCGCTGGTGCGGTCCGTAACGCTCAGGGAGTCGTAAGCTCGACCGTAGCGCTGTCCCGCGGGGGCGCTGTGCAGTGGGACGTAATGAAACACCGCCGAGATGTCCTGTTCTTTCAGCTGTCTGATGAAGCGCGTGCGGGCCGAGAGGCCGTCGAGCAGAAGATAGTACATGTGGGCATTGTGCCGGCAGTGCTGTGGAATGCACGGCCGCCGGAGCACGCCCCGATTCTCCAGCGAAGCAAACGCCTTGTGATAGCTGTCCCAGACATGCAGCCGCCGGGCGAGGATGTCATCGGCTTGTTCCAACTGCGCCCAGAGAAAAGCGGCGATCAATTCGCTGGGCAAAAACGACGAGCCAACGTCGATCCAGGTGTACTTATCAACTTCGCCGCGCAGCAGGGCCGAGCGATTGGTTCCCTTTTCCCAGAGAATCTCGGAGCGCGTCAGGAAACGCGGATCGTTGATGAGCAGCGCGCCGCCTTCGCCGGAGATGACATTCTTGGTCTCGTGGAAACTGACGGCGGCAAGGTGGCCCAGCGATCCGGCTGGCCGGCCGCGATACTGCGACAGGACCGCCTGGGCGGCATCCTCGATCAGGAGCAAACCGTGCCGATCGGCGATGTCGCGCAGGGCATCCATCTCGGCCGGGACGCCGGCGTAGTGAACGGCGACAATGACGCGCGTCCGGGACGTGATCGCGGCCTCCACTCGTGTCTCATCAAGGTTGAGTGTGTCGGGGCGAACATCCACGAAGACCGGCACGGCGCCGCGCAAGACGAAAGCGTTGGCAGTTGAAACGAAGGTGAACGAGGGAAGAATGACCTCATCGCCGGGTTGAAGTTCCGCAAGCAGGGCGGCCATCTCCAGGGCCGCGGTGCAGGAGTGCGTCAGCAGCACCTTGCGGCATCCCAGGCGTTGTTGCATCCAGTCCTGGCAGCGGCGTGTGAAGACGCCGTTGCCGGCCAGGTGTTTGTTGGCGTGCGCCTGAGCGATGTATTCCAGCTCTCGACCTGTCATGTAGGGCTTATTGAAAGGGATGTGCATATCGGGCTTCCTTGGTGCTGCATCCCCAAGAGCGGCCGGACTCTTTTCGGAGTGAAGAAGATAGTTGGATTGAGCGATGGCCGCTTTGGACATGACAGCATCTCAACTCGATAGGATCGGTTTAACCGTTAAAGGCAGCGGATTTTATCGGCGAGTTGCGCAGTCAGCTTGAAGGAAACCTGCACGTTAAGAGAGAAATCATCGAAACCGCTTGGCGGCTTGTATTCTTTGGTTTTTCTCTCTTTCTGTCCTTTCTGTCCTTTCCGTCCTTGGCGGTTCATTGGGTTATAGATTTTTATGCAGGATCCAATAGCCCAGTGCCGATGGAACCAACACTATAGCGAGCCAATCCCCACAGCCCCGATTCCTGTCCGGAAAATCCGGCGTTGAGGAGGGGACCGGCCGCGCAAACGCGGGTAAGGGGGATAACCCAGGCTGCTGGGAGATGGTGAGGCCAATCGCGCGGAGGGGTCCATGAAGGGCGAGACGGTATCCGTCGTCATCCCTGTTTATCGAGGGGAAACGAGCCTGGCGGAGCTGGCCGCCCGCATTCGCAATGTGCTGCAAACGCGCGCCTCGGCATTTGAGATCCTTTTTGTCAATGACGGAAGTCCCGATAAGAGTTGGGAAGTCATCACGACGCTGGCCCAGCTCTACCCCGAAGTGCGCGGAATCAACCTGTCCCGCAATTATGGTCAGCATAACGCCCTGCTTTGCGGTATCCGCGAGGCGGCTTACGAGATCATCATCACCATGGACGATGATCTCCAACACCCTCCCGAAGAAATACCTGCCCTGCTCGATCGGCTCGCCGGGGGCTGGGATGTCGTCTACGGAATCCCCGTTGAGGAGCAGCACGGCTGGTGGAGAGATACGGCGTCCATCCTGACCAAGCGAATCCTGTACACCGTTCTGGGAATCTCGACGGCACGTGCCGTTAGCGCCTTTCGCGCCTTTCGCGCCCATCTCCGCTATGCCTTTCTCGATTACCGCAGCCCCTATGTATCGATTGATCCCATGCTGTCGTGGGGCACCACCCGATTCACGTCCGTTCCGGTTCGCCACGATCCACGCCGTCATGGTCGATCCAATTACTCCTTTCGCAAGCTGGTGCAGCACACCCTGAACATGACAACCGCCTTCAGCACGGCCCCCTTGCGCTTCGCCACGATCTTCGGATTCGCGGCCAGCTTCATGGGGCTTGTGCTTTTGGCCGATGTGCTCCTGCACTACCTGCTGGTGGGCTGTCCGGTCGCGGGCTTTACCTTCCTCGCCTCGGTTATCATCCTTTTCTCGGGCACCCAGCTTGTCGCCCTTGGGGTCATTGGTGAATACATCGGGCGGATGCACATTCGCCTCATGGAGCGCCCCTCCTATCTGATCCGCGATCAGCTTCCATCCCGTGTTCTTTACGGTGACGATCCCAGCATCCTGGAAATGCCGGGGCGCCGCGTGAGCCGCATGCCTTGATGGACCCACGTTCTGGCGATCCGTGGTCCCTGAAAAAGGTGGGAAGATGAACATGATGGAAGAGCAATTCGACCATTCCCACTTGGTCCCCCTGAGTTGGGATTCAGAACATTTTGGCTTCCCCGTGGCCCGGCTTGAAAACGTTAGCGACGATCGACTCGCAGGGGAGCTACTGAGGCGGGCACGGCGAGAGAACATTAGACTCGTCTACTGGCAGCTCGATGCCGGCAAAGAAGTTTCCACCGACTTGCTCGCGGAGTTCGCGGGCCGCCTTGTGGACCGGAAGGTAACATACCACTCGTCATTCGTCCGCCCCAGCGGCACCGCCTGCTTGCCCGTCCGATCGGGCATCTCCATCCGAGAATACACCAGTGCGCGAGCAGCATGTTCCCAGCTGCGCTCTCTTGCGATCGCGGCAGGCGAGTATTCTCGCTTCTGTCGGGATCCCGCTTTTCCGCGCGACAAGTTCATCAGCATGTACACGACCTGGATTGATCGCTCCGTCCAGCGCCAGGCGGCGGACACCGTGCTCGTGGCCCAGTCGGAATCCACCGGCGAACTGCTAGGCATGATCACGCTTGCGATTCAGGGGGAGACAGGGATCATTGGGCTACTCTCGGTGGCTGCCGCCGCGCGGGGGCAAAAGATCGGCAGCGCGCTGATCGCGGCGGCCCATGCGTGGCTCGCGGAGCGTGAGCTGGATCAATGCCGGGTGGTGACGCAACAAGAGAATGTTCCTGCATGCCGGCTCTACGAGAGTGGCGGTTATACTTGTCAGGAAGTCGTTCAAGTGTATCATTTCTGGCCACAGGTTCGGCTATCCCATGCGTCCTGACTATTGTGGAGTGGTATCCGAGCCGCGCACGCAGCGCAGCGGAGTAAGCGGTTGTGTCGGACGGCCGCTTACTCCGCTACGCTGCGTGCGCGGCTCGGACTTGCTTCACCTGCTTCCAGCGGCACACCCTGAAATGAACTGGACAAAGCGGAGCCGAAGATGTATCTCCCCGGCCCGCCCAATCCCTTCGATTGCGAGGTCGGCCCATGACTTCGATTCACTCGGTTTGTCTGGTTTCCTTGGCGATGCTGCTCCCTCCTCTGACGCACGGGGAGGATTTCGCTCGTCAAGGGAAGGAAGCATTCCAAAAGAATGATTACGACAAGGCCATCGCTGCTTTCACGAAAGCCATCAAGGCAAACCCCAAAGATGCCGCGAGTTACAGGGGAAGAGGCAAGGCTTATCTGGAAATCGATAAGTACGATGAAGCCCTTCCTGACTTCGACAAAGCCATCCGTCTGGATCCGAAGGATTCCAAGGCCTATGGCGCGCGAGGCGTTACCTACCTATGGAAACGGGAGTTCGACAAGGGAGTCTCCGACTTAACGGAAGCGATCAGGCTGGACCCGAAGTTCGTGAATGCCTACGTCAATCGAGCGTACGCCTACAACAAGATGGGCGAATATGACAAGGCGATCGCTGATTGCAACACAGCAATCGGACTTGAACCCGAAAACAGCAACTGCTTCGTTCAGCGGGGCACCGCCTATTACGGGCGGGGCGATCTGGACAAGGCCCTCGCCGATGGAGAGAAGGCCCTATGCCTCGACTCAAAAAACGTGGATGCGTACGGACTATTGGCCGAAGTCCATATCACGAGAGAAGATTACGATCAGGCCATTGCCGATTGTGGGAAGGCGATTCGTTTAGACGCCAAGGATAACCGTGCTTACTACCTCCGCGCATGCGCCTACTCGATAAAGAGCGAGTATGAGCGAGCTATAGACGATATAACCGAATGTATCCACATTAGCCCAACTTTTGCAAAAAGCTTCAACCTCCGCGGCGGTATCTATGCTCTGAAAGGAGAATGGGATAAAGCGCTAGCGGATTACAACGAGGCGATCCGACTCGATCCTCATGATGGAGTTTCTTATAGCAATCGCTGTCAGCTGTACGAGATACTTGGAGAGTACGACAAAGCGGATGCGGATCGAGTCGAAGCAAAACGACGGAAAGTAACTCCATCCGCTTGGGAACGAGCATCCCATCAAGCAATCTCGATTAATTGCAATATGAAGCTTCGCGTCATCTCTTGGAGGGAGACTTTTCCGAAGGTCATTGCGGAATGCAACGAGGCGATCCTCCAAAATCCAGGGGATGCCGAAGCTTTTACACGGCGTGGTTGGGTCCATTTCAACAGTGGAAACAACGACCAAGCCATCGCCGATTTGACCGAGGCCATCAGGCTTGATTCAAAGAACTTCCGCAGCTACGGGTTCCGAGCCTGGGCCTTATACAAGAAAGGAGAACAAAATCGCGCTATCGCTGACTTCACCGAGGCGATTCGGTTGAGGCCCGACCACGCTTTCGCCTACCAGGGAAGGGGCGCTTGTTATTTGGACCAACGTAATTCCAAACGCGCTATTGACGATTTCACGGAAGCGATTCGCATCGATCCACGCGACGAGAGCAGCTTTTATCAACGAGGATGCGCTTATTGCGAAAAAGGAGATTTAGACCATGCTCTGGCGGACTGTGATGCGGCAATCCGTGTGGACCCGCGTTTAGCGCCGGCCTATGCTCTTCGAGGCAGGATTTATGCGCAGAAGCGTCAATTTGATACAGCAAAGATAGACTTCGCGCAAGCCCGGCATCTTGATCCAGCCTGCGCCGCAGCCTACCGAGGAAGTGCCTACATTTACTTTGCCAAGGGGCAATACGATTTAGCCATTTCCTATCTCGACGATGCGGTGCGACTTGAGCCGGCGGTCGCTATGAATTACATCAATCGAGCGGCTGCCTTTCTGGGAGCTGGCAAATACGATGCGGCCATTGCCGATAGTTGTGAAGTCATCCGTTTGGATCCTATGTCGTCTCTCGGCTACGCAAATCGAGGGATTGCCTATCGTCGAAAAGGGGAATACGAGAAGGCTATCGCCGATTTACGCGAAGCCGTGCGGCTTGATCCGGCCAATGCGAGGGTTCTTCGAGAACTCGAGTCTGCGCGCCTGGCGGCCAACGAGGGCGCGAAATCGAACCTGTTCGTGCCGAAGACAACCGATTTCTTCAAGGATTTGCCCCCGTTTTTGCGCTAACTTCCTTGACCAACTCTCGCACTTTGACAATGATTTTTTCCTCGATGCTCGGCCCCCATTTCGACGGCATCCCGTAAACGATCATGGACGTATCCCCTTCGTAGCCGCCTTCCTTGAGCACGCGCAGCGAGGGAATGTAGGCCATCACGTCGTTGGCATAGCCGGCGACCCACAGCGGGCGATCACGGCCCAGTTCGCGCTGGAGACGCAGCGAATAATCGACCACGACCTCGCCGCCGAGTGCCACCCACGTCAGCTCGCCGAGACGCCAGACTTGCACCGGATAATAACGATATTCGTTATCGATTTTCCCCCCATGATCGAGCTTTTGCAGGAAATACTGGGCGCGATTACGAACAACGAATTGTTTGCTGCGGCGATCCGCCTCCCATTGGGCGCGGCTGGGCAGCTTGTCGAAGGGCAGGGCGATCGTTGCGTATTTCGCCGCGCTGTCACCGGTAATCGGCGTCAGATGGCCGGTGAGCGTATCGTTCACGGCGTCGGCCAATTCGCGGCCGTATTTCTTGCATAGTTCGACCTTACTTCGCGGCAGCGGATTGGCGTCGGCGCCGCAGCCCATCCAGAATAGCGCCGTCGCTCCCGGGTGCTTGTCTTCGACATACTGCTGGGCGAAGCCGGCGTAATCGCCGCACCATTGGTAAAACTGCAACGTCGTATTGTGGCAAGCGTAGCCAAAGACGACCGCGCGGAGCTTGCCGTCCGGCGCATCCACGCGCAACACCGGCACGGCATGATCGACCGGGCCTTCGGGATAGGCGTCGTTTATGAATCCCTTGTCGGTCGGCTTGCGGCGATTGACGGCGAATCGGGCCGTGCCCTTGCCGAAGGACAAGCACGCCGGCTTCAAATCATCCAGAGCGCGGACGATCACGTCGATCATCCAGCCTTTGAGTTTGTCGGTGTAGGGTCCGATTTTGGCCGCTTCTTTGGGCGGCATGTCGTACATCGTGTGCAGCGAATCGCGAAGGACAGGACCGCAGTGTGTGTGCGACACCGTCAGCATCAGCCGTTCGCGCGGCAGCCCGGTGCGCTTGCGCACTTCCTCGGCGACCGGCTCGGCGAGCGAGCGCGGGATGCCGACGAGATCGCTTGTCAGCAGCACGAGCCGGCCTCCGTGCGGATCTTCCAGTGCCAGGGCCTTGACATACAAGTCGGTGAGCTTGCCTTCGGAGGGTTTGTTGCGATTGCCGTAGCCGGCCATCCACATGGACTGCTCCGGCGTGATAACCCGCACGGCGACTCCGGCTTTCCAATCGGCTTTCTTCTCCGCCGCCACGATCGGCGTGGACGCCGAGAAACCAACTCCGGCAAGCAGCAGCGCAGCGAGAATGCGCATGATCAACTCCCATAATTGTGTGGCCATTTTTTACCATACTAGAGAAATGCCGGATGCTCGGCCCGCGAAGTGATAGGAGGAATGAGCGCCTCTAAGCTGCCAGGTAAACCAGCGCGTAGAAAGCCGCGAATATCAAACCGAGAATGACGCCGGCGATCCCACTGGTTCGACCAGCCTCCGCTTGAGACTTGCCGCGCGGGTCCATATGTCCTTCGCGCATGCGCTCCAAGTCGTGGTTGGCCATCAGCCAGGCCAGAATGCCCAGCGGCACACTAAGTAAGGCACCGAAGCCAAACGAACACAGAGAGAGTCCGCCGATGATCATACTGGCATTGCCAAGGCTGAGGATCCACGACCCGTGGTGGGGTTCATAATCGCGCCGGACGAAATCGGCTGCCGACCGCCAGGATCGCCAAGGACCATCTTCCGGCTCAAGCTCCTCACCGCAATGCGGACAACACGAGTCTCGCCAGCTGATGCGCCGGCCGCAACCCGGACAAAAGGGACCACGCTCGCTCTGGGACGCATCCTGATCCTCAGTGCGCTCCAGTCCATCGGATCGGGGAAGAGGGGGAATCTCGCGCGGAGGAGCTTGCGGGGAAGAGAGCCGCTCGGTAGCGATAAATGAGTGTCGGCATCCGAAGCAGCGCACGCGCCGTCCGAGCAGCGCGTCGGCCACCTGAACACTACAGCCACAGGCCGGACAGGTCAGCAGTTCCATGATGCCGGTTCAAGGCAACTTTCAACAAAGCCGTGCGAACCACCGAGAGTCTGACTTGAGTTTACCGCGTAGGGAGTTGCCTGCATAGGGACGAGGGAAAAGCGCTACCAGCCCGCAGTGCCAGCAAGGGCAAGAACCCTTGCTGGCGCTGCGGGCTGGCGAAGAAAGAATTCATTTCTGGTTGTCGTTATCGGTCGCAACGGGCGGAGTCGTGCCGATTTTGCCGCTGACCGTCGCAACGTTACTGGAACGACCCCAGATTGAGGCCGGAATGGTGATCGGCAGCGTCAAGGTATCACCAATGGCGGAGAGAGGCACATCGATTCCAACCAACCCGACGCCAACCACGGTGCCGACATCCTGTTGGATGTTCAGGTTCTCTCCCCACGTCCAGTTGTGGTCAATCCAATCATCCGCGGATTGAATGTCGCGCCGGACGCCTCCATAGACCATCGCGTTCTTCCATCCCTGGCGCGCGCCGATCGATAGATTCGCTACCGTGCCGCAACCGCACACGAGTAGCACGAAAATCCACACTGCCGCCGCCCGCGAGGCTCTCGCCATCTCTGCTCCCCCTGGAAGACAAGGGGAGCATCGTAACGCGTGAACCAAGCGGGTCAATAGCAATGTCAGGACGCCCCTGGTGCTTACAGGGCCTTCCGACCATTGAATCCGCCCATGCCTTTGCCGGCGAATCCACCCATACCCATCATGCCGCCGCCCATACCCATCATACCGCCGCCCATACCCATCATCATTCCACCACTCATACCCATCATACCGCCGCCCATACCCATCATGCCCATCATGCCGCCGCTCGTGCCCATCATGCCGAAGAATATATCGCCACCCGTACTGTCGGTGATCTGGTTGTTCAGCGGCATCCGCATCGGGGCAGGAGGCATGCCAGGG
>DASRBG010000030.1:0-42354 GCA_035653735.1 Gemmataceae bacterium | reverse complement strand
CATGCACCGGCCCCTCATGCGCGAAAAACTCGACCAGTTGGCCATCGATCCCATAAACGCGCGCCTTGTTATCCTCGCCGCCAGCCAGCAGCCGTTTGCCATCGGGGCCAAAGCTGACGCTTCGGACGGCGGACGGCGTGGCGATCGTCGTCTGCGCTTTGCCGTCGGCCAATGTCCATACCTTGATCGTTTTGTCCGCGCCGCCCGCAGCCAGGCGTGCGCCGTCTTTGCTGAGCGCCAGCGCCTCCACCGCCGCGCCGTGCTCCAGCTTCCTCTTCGATTTGCCGTCGGCGATGTTCCATACTTGCACCGTCTTGTCCGCGCTCGCGGAGATGAGTTGATCGCCCTTGGTCGTGAATAATAGCGCATTGACGGACCCGGAATGTCCGGTGATCGTCTTGACCTCCTTGCCCATCGCCAAATCGAACAGATGGATGCTGTTATCGGCGAGACCACCGGCCAGGAATTTGCCATCGGGCGAGAACGCGACGCTGTTGACGGCGGCGGCCAAGGTGAATTTCTTGATCTCCTTGGCATTGCCCGCGTCCCAAACGAACAGCGTCTTATCGGCGCTGCCGGCGGCGACCTGATTGCCGGAGGAATTCATCGCCACGCATAAAACGCCGAGAGAAGGCCCGGTGAACGGCCGCTCGATTTGCCCATTTCCCAGGTTCCACAAGCGCACTTGCTTGTCGCTGCAACCCGTCAGCAGACGCGAGCCATCGGAACTGAGAACAGCGCTTGTGACCTGGCCGGGATGAGCGAGCAGCTTGCCTTCCGCCGGCGGCTGCCACAGCTTGATGCTGCCGTCGGCCGACGCCGACACAATCTGTCCGCCGCCGCGAATCGCCAGGCTCGTCACCGGCCCGGTGTGCGCGCCGATCAGCGCGGATTGCTGGCCATTGCCCTGGTTCCAGAAACGGATCACTTCATCATCGCCGGCGGAGGCGAGAAGATTGCCGTCCGGGCTTAGGGCGACGGCGTTGACGGCGGCGGTGTGGCCGGAGAACTGCCGCTCCGGCATCCTCGGATCGTCCAGGTTCCAGGCCCGGACGATCTTGTCGGACCCGCCGCTGAACAGGCGCTTGCCGTCGGCACGGACGACCGCCGCTCGCACGGCATCGGGATGCGTCAAGGTTCGCTCCGGTAGCGGCGGCATGGCCCACAGCTTGAGAGCGCCATCACCGCCGCCGGTCAAAAGCTGGTTCGAGCCGGGGTGAAACGCCATGCCCTTCGCTTCGCTCGGCACATTGGCGAGCAATTTCCCATCGCTGGCCTGCCAGATGAGGAGATGCTTATCCGCCGTGCCCGCCGCCATCAGCGCCCCATTGGGCGAGAGCGCCGCCGACTCGATGGCCGCATTCGCTCCCTTGAAATCGCGGATCGGCTGGCCATTCATCGCGTTGACCAAACGCACGCTCTTATCCGCGCTGGCGGAGACGAGCGAATTGCCGTCATTCGACAGGGCCAGGGCTGTCACCGCCCCGCCGTGTGCTGTGCCAAGCGCTTTTGAGGCTGCCGGCGGCAGCGTCCAGAATTTCAACGTGCCGTCGGCGCCAGCACTGTAGACCGCGCTGTTGTTGGGATTGACGGCGAGGCCGCGCACTTCTCCCGCATGCGCCCCGACGACGCCGAGGTTCTGGCCGTTGGCCGGGTTCCAAAACCGCAGCGTCTTGTCCTTGCCGCATGAGACCAGCAGTTGCCCATTGCCGCTGAACGCCAACCCGGTGACCGCGCCCTTGTGTCCCTCGCACCGGAACAATTCCTTGCTATCGGCGCTGTTCCATATCTTCACATGCCCATTTTTATCACCGCCGGCCAGCTTCGTGCCGTCGGGACTGACGGCCAGGATGCTCGCCCCTTCGCTCTTGGCCACGGCGCGCAGCGGAGTGGAGCTGGGGAAGTCCCACACGCGCGCCGTATTGTCGGATCCGCCCGAAGCAATCAGGCTGCCGTCGGGACTGACCGCCACGCTCAAGACGAGCTGCTGATGACCAGCCGGCCCGCCCAGGGCTTTGATTTCCTTGCCGGTGGCGCTGTCCCACACTTTGATGGTCTTATCGCCGCTGCCGGTGACGACGTACTTGCCGTCCGGCGTGAAAGCGACGTCATAAACCGGCTCCGTGTGTCCCTTCATGGTGGCGATCAATCCCGGAGCCGCATCATCTTCCGCGGCCGGCAGCCACGGCAATACGCCAACCAGGGCGATCCCGAAAAGAATCGCGGCAAAAGGCAACGAGATCGACGCGAGATGCGAACGCATGAGAAACCTCCGGGGAGGGCTGGTTCGGGTGGCGGGTTCAGGGGGCGATGGTTCACGAGGGCAGGCGAGGGAAATGCAGTTTCCCACGCCAGCGGGAAACTGTCAACCGTCGCGGTGGCGAAGTGCGGGACAGGCGGAACATTCTTGACGTTGGGCCGCAAACGCCGTGATCGTCGTCTGTCACGCGGATAGAGTAGAATCAAGTCGCCCACAGCGGGCGGTCAAGCGGACTCCTCTAATTATCCTCACGCTGTTCGTTGGCTATTCTCCGGTCGGACCACCTTCAATTCTTCTGGGATAAACCGTGAGCCTTCGTAAGTTGCGAGGCAATTCTTGCCGTGCTCTTTGGCGAACTTCTTGGCATGATTGGCCCTGTCGCGCAGCTCACGGTCGGTGAGCGGGCAGTCCGAATTGGCGATGCAGACGCCGATGGATACTGTCGTCGCGCCGTCGATATCGGGATACCTCAGCTCAGCTAGTTTGACGCGGAGTTCGTCCAGGAAAGCGATGGCCAGCGGCTTCGACAGGCTGGGCAATAGGATTAGGTATTCGTCGCCACCCTGACGATAGCCGAAACCGTGATGATACAAGTGAGCTTCCACAGTTTGCATGAAGCGCGGGAGCAGGTTACGATCAACCTTGGTTTCGCTATGCTCGGTGTTGAATTTCTTGAAGTCGTCGATGTCGAGAAAGGCGATCGTGAGCGGGACGTCGCGAACCGCGCACTTGGCTCGAAAATAGGCCAAATCGGGCAGAAACAGCGCGGGAGCTTGAAGGATGTGGAACTTTTCGTCGTACTGACGCGGACCTAGCTCCAGCTGACTGAACGAGGATTGTTCGAGGTACTGAATCGGCAAAAAATCCTTGGACCGCGGCAGCCTTAATGGCTCGATCTTCTGGAACCAATCAGCCTCAACGATTGCGTCCAAGATATTGATTTCTTCATCCAGCGTTTCGGTGAGTTCTGGATCGAAAGTCTTCGATCGCAATCCTTCTGTATGTGCAGCGCACCAACGCCGGTAGCGCAGGATTATTTGTTTGAATAATGGCAAATCTTCAGGATTTCCTGCTTCCTGATCCGTACAGAAGCGAGCCATATCGACCGATTCAGATTGCTTTTCGATGAACTGCCGAATCCGCTCCCCGCTTGCAAGGACCGACTGAACCACTCTTGGCAGCGGGTAATTGGGAAAATGCATACCGAGCAAAGATACGATGCTCTGCTGAAAGTCAGGCTGAAACCAGTTGAGACAGTTTTGCAGCAACCTTCGATTGACAAGCAGTTCTGGCTGGGTCATGCCGTTTCTCTCGTTTCGCTGCTGGAGATTCCGTCCTCACGAAGCTACATTCAACTCCTTGAGCACGAGATCCTGAAGAATTTTCGACCAGACCGAGATCGGAGCCGAACCGACCTTGCCGATGGTGATTTTGGCTTGGTTCCAGCGCTTCTGGTCGCGGGCCAAGTCGAGAAACTCGTGTCCTTTCCAAGTGATCGAATACACTGGATTTTCAGCACGAGTAGAACTGATGCTTTCGAGTAAGCCATCCTCCATCATGATGTGGGCGTGATAGGTCACTTGTTCGGGCGTGAAGCCGGCGATGCCGAATGGCGGAGCCGCCCACCCCGACGGACTATTCTCGATCCACAACAAGATCGTCCGCACCAAATCCATGTTTCGCTGCATGGTAAGCTCCGGCGATGAGATGCTGATGAAGTCATTTGATGTGAATTGTATCAGCATGCACCGTCTTGAACCAAAGGGAGAAAGCGGTGGAGCCGCTGAGGGTGCCAGGACGGTGAGGTTGCCTTCCGACCAGCCGGCGTCCAGAGTTTGGGCGAGATAAAAGAAGTGCGGTCCTTCCCCTGTTCCATTGCCGCGCCGGTTTGCTTTCCAATAAAGAGCGTGTTGTAGGACGCCGCGCGTCACGCATTCACGGAATCTCGGCGTCAACGGTACCAATCTGTTCACCCGCGACGGCTGTACTTGTCCCTCGCTTTCGGCTGGGGATAATGAGAGGGTAAAGGAGGCCCGCCATGCCGTTGCTCGAACATTTTCGCGCACCCGTCTATCCGCGGCATGAGTGGGAATCGTTTTATGCTCGCTGGGCGGTCGCTCTTTCGGACATGTTGAATGGCATATTGCCGTCGCGCTATCTTGCCGAAACGCAGATTCACATCGGCAGGCAGGTCGAAGCCGATGTGGCGGAGTTTGAGTTGGCTCCCTCCATCTACGGCGAGGAAGGCAATGGCTCGCAGGGCGGCGTTGCCGTTCAGGTTCAAACCTGGGCGCCGCCGGCCGCCGTGCAGATTGTGGACATCGATTTCCCGGACGACATCGAAGTGCAGGTGTTCGACATGCGCGACAGCAAACGGCTGGTCGCGGTGATCGAGCTAATCAGCCCCGGCAACAAGGACTGCCCCGAAGCGCGGCGGGCATTCGCGGCCAAATGCGTCGCTTACTTGCAGCGCGGCATTGGCCTGATCATCGTGGATATTGTCACCATCCGGGGCGGCAATCTTCATCGCGAAGTGCTGGATATGCTGGGCCAGGCCAAAAGCTCCGTGTTGCCCGCGGATGCCTCGTTGTATGCGGCCGCCTACCGACCGGCCCATCGCGGCGATAAAAATCAGCTCGATTTGTGGCCGGCCGCCTTCGCTTTGGGCCAGCCGTTACCGCTGCTGCCGCTGGCCCTGCGCGGCGCGCTTTTTTCGTGCCGGTGGATCTGGAAGCGACTTACAGCGAAGCTCGCCAGCGCTGCCGGCTGTGAACCCGAGACAACGATTTATCCGTAAAAGATCCCCATGCGAACATCTCTCCAATCGACGCTCATTCTACTCCTGTTTGCAGCGACAGCGCCGGCAGCCGATAAGCCGCTCGCTCTGCATCCAGATAATCCGCACTACTTTCTCTTCCGCGGCAAACCGGCCGTGCTGGTGACATCCGGCGAACATTACGGCGCTGTTTTGAACCGCGATTTCGATTTCGTCCCCTATCTCAACGAGTTACAGGCGCGCAAATTCAACCTGACACGCACGTTTTCCGGCGTCTATCGCGAAGTGCCGGGTTCGTTCGGCATCGTGGACAACACGCTCGCTCCGGCGAAGGGCCGCTATCTCTGTCCGTGGGCGCGCAGCGACACACCCGGCGCGGGCGATGGCGGCAACAAGTTCGATTTGACCAAATGGGACGCCGCGTATTTCGCTCGTCTAAAAGAGTTCATCGCCGAGGCCGGCAAGCGCGGCATCGTTGTGGAATTGTCGTTATTTTGCACCATTTATGACGACAAATTGTGGGCGGTCAATCCGATGAATGCCGCCAACAACGTGCAGGGTATTGGCAAAGTGGGCCGGCTCGACGTGTACACCCTCAAGGACAAGGCGCTGACCGCCGCTCAGGAAACGCTGGTGCGCAAGCTCGCCGCTGAGCTGAAGGATTTTGATAATCTATATTATGAGGTCTGCAATGAACCTTATTTCGGCGGCGTGACGCGGCAATGGACCGATCACATCATCGACGTGCTCCGCGATGCCGAGAAGAGTTTCCCGGCCCCGCACCTGATCGCCCAGAACATCGCCAACGGCTCCCAGAAAATCGACAAGCCGAATCCCCATGTATCGATATTCAATTTCCATTATGCGACGCCGCCCGACAGCGTAGCCGTCAACGCCAAGCTCGGCAAGGTCATCGCCGACGATGAGACGGGATTCCGCGGCACCGGTGATTTGCCCTACCGTACGGAAGCGTGGGACTTTCTACTGGCCGGCGGCGGCGTATACAGCAACCTCGATTATTCCTTCTCGTACAAGCATCCCGACGGCACCGCCAAGGTGACGACTTCGCCCGGAGGCGGCGGGCCGGCGCTGCGTAAACAGTTGCAAATCCTCAAGGAGTTCATGGACGGACTCGATCTCGTATCGATGCGGCCGGACAACAGCGTCATCAAGGGCGGCCACATCATCGCGCCTTTGACCGGCAATCCGCCGGAGGCGAAGGCGACGGCGCGAGCGCTCGTGGCGCCGGGGCGGACTTATGCCATTTACATTCGCGGCGGCACGCAAGCGGTGCTCGACCTGGCCCTGCCGGCGGGCAAGTACCAGGCCGAGTGGATCAATACCAAGACGGGCACGGTGGACAAGAAGGAAGATTTCCAGCACGGCGGCGGAACGAAGCGTTTGGCGTCGCCGGCGTACCAAGAGGATATCGCCCTGCGTGTGCGTGGATAACGGTCTACCAGCGAGCGGCGCAAGGAAGGGCGAGCGGGGTTGCGTCAGCGCCCCGAGGGCGTCTCTCGGGGCGCTGACGCAACCCCACTCGCCCTTGCTTGCGCTGCGGGCTGGGGGGTGCAATCGATGCGAAGATCGTCATTGGCGCGAACGCGAACCGAGTGCGTTTCCTCGATTGGTTTGCCATCGGCGTCCTTGTATCGCACGGTGACGGCGTAGAGCATGTTCTTGCCGGGATCCAGGGGTGGCGAGACGAAGTGGCGGACGGTCCCGGTCGCGGCGGTTTTGTTGCCCTCAACCAGCACCTCGGCATTCTCCGGCACCAACAGTTGCAGACGGGCGGTGTTGGGCGTTGGCGCTGGGTTGGTCGTCGGCGATGGAGCGTTCCCCGTTGGCGCTGGGTTGGTCGTCGGCGATGGCACATTTCCCGCCGGCTGCTGCGATCCTCCTGCCATCAAGCTTGCTTGTGCCACGGGTCCGTAGGCACCGGCTGCCGAGCCGTGTCCCGCCGTGAGGCAGCTAATCTTGCAACAATCGGTGCCGTGCTTTCTAAGCCCCTTGCAACTACGTTGAGCCTCGTAGATGACGCCGCAGCCTCGCTGACCGTATTGCACGGCATTGTCGGGACCGATATTAAAATTCGGACCATACGTTGAGTAGGCCCAGTAACGCCGGAAGGGGCCGTAGTAGCCTGGCCCGCCGTAAGCCCGTGCGCCGAACACATGAAAAGCGCCGCCGTAACATATGGCGGGACAAACGACCTCAAAGTATCCCGGCGTAAACACCGGCCTTTCCGCGGATTGCCCCGTGTTGGTTCTCTGTTGGCCGCCGCCTGCTTGGTACGCCTCCGGCACGACCGGGCCAGGCTCGTTATAGCTCTGGGCGCCGCCCGTTGGTACGGGAGGTTGAGCCTGCGCGCTCGGCGATGTGCTCCATCCCAAAATCAGTACTGCCGGCACGATGAGCGTCCGGCATAGAAGCGACGATCCCTGCGAAAACATGATCTTCCTCCTGATGCTTCGCTCCGATGCTGTGTCTCTTTGTTCGGAATGACCGGAGGAGATAGGGGAGGGAACATCGCCGCAATTTCATCGACGGCGGAGGGACGCCCGGCATAATCGGCGCGGACGGCGCATGTATCCGAGCCTGACGCGTAAGCGAAGAGCGATTTCGATCCTTCGCTTACGCGTCAGGCTCGGAAATTATTCTTCGCGCCCCCTGTTGGGGCACGGTCTCCGGACCGTGCCTCCCGTCGCCGACCGCCCCTGTTGGGGCACGGTCTCCGGACCGTGCCCCTGTCGTTGACCCCTGTTGGGGCCCGGTCTCCGGACCGTGCCCCCCGTCGCCGACCCCTGTTGGGGCACGGTCTCCGGACCGTGCCCCTGTCGTTGACCGCAGGTCTCCCGGGTTCCGTGGAGACCTGCGGTCAGCGGGCTGGCACGGTCAGAGACCGTGCCAGAACAGGGGTCAGCGGGCTGGCACGGTCAGAGACCGTGCCAGAACAGGGAACAGGGCCACCGCCGACGCTTCTGCGAAGCGTCGCTAACCACTAGCGGAATCCGCAATTATCCCTCGCGCAGCTTGAACGAGACGTATTTCGTTTCCAAGTACGCTTCCAATCCTTCATGGGCCAGCTCGCGGCCCAGGCCGCTTTCCTTCATGCCGCCGAAGGGACACTGCGGCGTCGCCGGCACCGGATCGTTGATGCCGATAATGCCCGCCTCCAGTCCCTCGGCCATCCGCAAGGACACCGTCAAATCGTTGGTGAACACGTAAGCGGCCAGGCCGTAGCGCGTGTTGTTGGCGGCACGGATCACGTCGTCGATCTTGCTGAAATCCAACAGCGGCATCACCGGCGCGAACGGCTCCTCGGTCATCATGCGCAGCTCGCCGGAGACGTTGGTGAGCACCGTCGGCTCGAAGAAATAGCCCTTGTCGAAGCGGTCAGAGCGCTTGCCGCCGGTCAGGATCTTGGCGCCGCGCTGGCGAGCGTCCTCGACAAGATCTAGCGTCTGCTGCATCGCCTTCTTCTCGAACATGGGCCCGACTTCAATGCCGGCATCCAGGCCGTTGCCGAGCTTCAAACCGCGAGCGAACTCGACGGCCGCCTCGGTGAATTTCTTCTCGACATCCTTGTGAACATAGAATCGGCTGGGCGCGATGCACACCTGGCCGTTGTTGCGGAATTTGCCGGTGACAGCGATTTTGGCGCCGACTTCCGGATCGGCGTCGGGGAAGACGATAAACGGAGCATGGCCGCCCAATTCCAGGCTGACGCGCTTCACATGATCGGCGCAGCCGCGCATGATCTGCTTACCGACTTCCGTCGAACCCGTGAAGCTGATCTTGCGGCAGATGGGGTTTTCCAGAAATTCATCGCCGATCTCCTGGGCGGGACCGATGACGAGATTGGCGACGCCGGCCGGCAATCCCGCATCGATCATGCACTCGAAAACCTGGATGAGGCACAAGGGCGTCTGACTGGCGGGCTTGCAGACGATGGTGCAGCCGACGGCCAAAGCCGGAGCGATCTTGCGCGCTTGCAGCGTCACGGGGAAGTTCCACGGGCTGATCGACGCCACCACGCCGACGGGATGCTTGATCGTGATGTGTCGTTTACCCTGCGCGGAATGGGGAATGACCTGGCCGTAGGCGCGTTTGCCTTCTTCGCCGAACCATTCAAAAGTATCGGCGGAGTGCAGCACTTCGGCCTTGGACTCGGCCAGCGGTTTGCCCTGTTCCATCGTCAGCGTGCGGGCGATGGCATCGGCGCGCTCACGCATCAGCTCGGCAGTCTTCTTGAGGATTTTGCTGCGGTCCCAGGCGGTGAGTTTCATCCAGGCGGGCATGGCGCGGTGAGCGGCTTCAAGGGCGCGGCGCGTCTCGGCCCGGCCGCCATAGGCGACCTCGACGATCACTTCCTCCGTGGCCGGATTGATAACGCCCAGCGTGCCGCCTTTATCCGCGTCGCACCATTTGCCGTCGATATACAAGCGACGCTTCGTCGCCGTTGCCGTTGCCGTGGTCATGGAAACCCCCTGAAAGTAGAGCGAAAATCGCTGTGGAATCTGTCCTCATTCTCGCCCTCCTTCGTGCCTCCGGCAAGTATGGGGTGTGCTTAGCACGTCCGAGCCGCGAGCATATTGAATCCGGATTGCGAAAATGGCTAGAATCCGAAATGAGAAGGCCGCAATGCTGTCGCGGCCTGACAGCATCTCTTCAAACCCCGTAGGGAGGCAGAACGGGTTGCAAGCCTTCTGAATTACCATGCACCTTCTTCCTGTAGCACTTCGGCAAAGAAGAATTTCCCGTAGGACGGCCTTCCTAGGCCGTCCGGACGGCCTAGGAAGGCCGTCCTACGGGAATACATTGGACGCCGGAGTAATCGTACGAGCGCTTTTCCCGCGTTGGCTGCTGCTGTCTCTGTTCTGTCTTGCCCTGTCGGGCGGCGTTTCCCCGAGCACCGCGGCGGTGGTGGTGGGGTTTCCCGACAAGGAGTACAAGCAGCGGCGGCCGGCGTATCTCCAGGACGATCGCTATCGGCGCGAATTGTTGCGCTACGGTTTTCAAGCGGATCTCTGCCCGGAACCGCTGGAGTTGCCGACCCTCAAGGAATTCAACGTTATCATCTATGGCGGCTTCGACGGAGACCCAAACATCCGTCACATCGATGCCGCGGTGCGCAAACGCGCCGCCTCGGAACGGCAGGTGCTGGAGCAGTACGTGGCGAGCGGGGGCGGGCTGATTGTTCTGCCCAACCTGCGCAGCGTCCCTGGCAGCGCGATCGATGAATACTACAACCTCGTTCTGGAGGGTTTTGGGATCAAAGTGCTGCCCGAGGGAATCTGGGACCCGTCGCACCAGTTCACGGCCGCGGGCACTCTCGCTCTTGCCCCCGCGGCCTATTTCACAACCACTCAGATCAAGCCCCACCCGGTCACGCGCGGCGTGGAACGTCTCGCCTTGCCGCAGACCTTCAATCATCATTCGGCTGTGGCAGCTCTCCGCTACAGTAAGGACTGGGAGGTTGTCGTTACTGGCGAGGCCTCGGCCCAAAGTTACAAGAACGAAACGGCATATAAACTCGACCTCAAGCAGCCGGGCAGTTACGGGACCGCACCCCCCATCGCCGCCGTGCGCCAATTCGGCAAGGGGCGTGTGTTTTGTTATCCGATGCATCTCATTCATGTGTCCTTGAACTTCGGCAATCCCCGTTGGCCGCATATCGTCGAGTTACGCGGCGATGTCGAAGCGAAGAAACCCAGTTTCAGCCATCAAATGATGCTCAATGCCATCGCCTGGGTAAGCGAGCCTTCGCGGCAGCTGGCGGATTTCGGCAAGCGAATGATCCCCGAACATGTTCCGCCGGTGCCGGTGGAGGAGAAGGTTCAACTCTCCCCGCCCGCGCGACCCGCGAAAGGGCCGATTGCCCAGGCGCGCGGAATCATCGGAGCGCACTCCAACTTCTCCGACGGCCAGGGCAGCGTAGAGGAATATGCGCAAGCCGCCGCGGCGGCGAACCTTCAATTCCTCGTCTTGGCCGAAACCCTGGAGCATTTGAACGCCGACAAGTGGCGGACGCTCGTGGAGAAGTGTCGAGAAATCACTCAGAAAGGGCCGGTTTATGTCGTGCCCGGCTACGAGTACCAAGACGTCAACGGCGTGCGCTGGGCCACGTGGGGCACACAAGTGATTTATCCTCGCCCCGAGTTCTTCGCCCAGGACGGCAAACGCATCCTCAGCGATGGTAAGCTGTCTTTCATGTCTAACTTACCGGGCCGCATGCTCCTGGAGTACGACAAGCTCCCCGGCGATCCGGCCAACCTGTGGTGGTTTTTTAATGTGCCGCTTTGGGTTTACGATGGCGACAAGTTGATCGCCGACAATCTCAAGCAATATCTGCTGGCGCGAGATAATCTCGATGTCGTGACGGCAGCCTGCTTCACCCGTATCAGGTCGCCAAGAGACGTCGCCGCGGCAGCGCGGTGTTGCACCTGGAACGTGGACCCCGGCCGTCATCCCAATCTGTCCGCCGCGGTGGACACCCGAGCTTCTCAATGGCAATCGTGGACCTCGACGAGCCAGGGAGGAGTAGACGGGCCGCGGTTGGCATGGGCGGAGCTGACCTGGAGAGGCGCGGATTTCTATCGCACGCGCGGCGGGCAACGAGTTCGTGGCACTATTCGGGCTTCCGCGAACGCCGGTCTTAAGGAGGTTCGCCTCCACGATGGCGGGCGAGGAATCCTCCGCCGCTATCTCTGTAGAGGAGCCAAGGAGTTCAGCCGGACGTTCGAGCTGGTGCTTGACCGGCAGCATGAGCTGGTGCTCGAAGCGGTGGACATGCGAGGGCGGCGGGCGATCTTTACCGGCCAGCGCGTCTATTCCCACTCTCAAGGTATTTTCCGTTGTGGCGACAATCTGAACCTGCTCAGTTCGACCCCGACGGGCGCTCACCCGGATCGGCATGAATTCCCGCGTTTTCCCATCTTCGAGGATTGGGACTTGTCCACGCTACAGGGCATCGATACGGGAGTAGGGGTTGTGAATCAACCCCAGACCGTTCCGACGGCTTTCGCCGTGCGGACGACGGCCGGGAATCAGGACGTCCTTTATCTAAAGCCTGGCCCCGATGATACCGGCATGCGCATCATCCAAACGCCCCTGCGTTTCCCCTTCACTTCCTACGAGATCAACGTGGTCGATGCTTCCAGTGCCAAATACGTGGCGCGGCGGCTGCTGAGTCCTGCCGAGGGACCGTTCATGCCGGAAGCCGGCGACCTGCCTTATGCCACTCTGCATCGCCGAGCCTACTTGCTCCGCAGCCGCATGAACTACTCCGTGAGATGGGGAGCGAAGCGTCCCCAGGAAGCGGCGGCGAACTACCAGGGCGATGTCTTTGTCCACGAGGGCGCCGTCCGCTTCCATCGCGACGTGACGCTCAAGAACGACCCGCCCATTGTGCTGGAGAGGGTTTTCTACAAAGGGGGTTCGGACTATGGACAGGCCGAGGAGGCGCTGATCGCCGATGCCGAGCGCGGGGACTTAACTCTGCATTACGGACCCAAAGATAGTCATTATCAAGTGGGAACGTTGCGCAAGGGCGGATGGATCGCCGGCCAGTACACCGATGCCGGAACCTTGGCGGCGGTGCCGGCCACGGAGGGAATGCGCTATGAAATCGATACTCCCTCAAGCGGACCGAAGAATTTGCGCTGGGGTTATTTTCTTGGACTGGCGCGCGACGGTCAGGTTGTCCGAAAAGGTGAGGAGCTGAAGTTCCGCTACCTGGCGGTGACCATCAGCGGCCGCACGCCAAAAGACTCCAAACTGCTCCAAAATGTCGGCCCGTCGTTCGGACTCACTTCTCCGGAGTTCAAGCCGGCAGACGTTGAGGTCGGCCAACTGATCAATACGGAGGTGTTCGTTACGGGGCGGGCCAAGGAGCACGAGTTCGTGGCGAAGTTCCACGCCGCGCCGATGATGATAGACCGGCCCTTGCGCATCGAGGGGATCGAAGACAACGGCTGTGCCGCCGTTTACGTCCTGGATGGGAATCCCTGGGAGAAACGTTTTCGCTTTGTGGGCGTGTTCGAGCGCGCGGCTTTGTTCCAGCACAACACCGATCATGGGCCAGCTCTCTGGATTGGCAACCCGTTCTACGCCGAGGATGCCAGGCTCCGCCTGACCTTGGTAGTCGATGGCCTGAGTTCGGGAGAGCGGCCATTCCTGGAAGTACATAACCCAACGGACTCGGCCGTGAGGACCGTCATTCGTTCACCGCGGCACACGCCTCATTACGGCGGCTTTTCCAAAGCGCTGACGGTGCCAGCCGGTGAGAGCGTCCAGGTTTACTTGCCGAATCGTTGAGGTTTCGCGAATCGGGTTAGCGACGTTTCGCAGAAGCTCCCGTTGTGGCACGGTCTCCCCCCGTTGTGGCACGGTCTCCCGACCGTGCCACACTTGGACCGACCGCAGGTCCCCCCCGTTGTGGCACGGTCTCCCGACCGTGCCACCCCCGTTGTGGCACGGTCTCCCCCCGTTGTGGCACGGTCTCCCGACCGTGCCACACTTGGACCGACCGCAGGTCTCCCGGACCCCCGTTGTGGCACGGTCTCCCGACCGTGCCACACTTGGACCGACCGCAGGTCTCCCGGACTTCAGGAGACCTGCGGTCAACGCTGGTGGCACGGTCAGGAGACCGTGCCACAACGGACGCGGTCAACGCTGGTGGCACGGTCAGGAGACCGTGCCACAACGGCGGGAGACCGTGCCACAACGGCGGGCTTTTGCCAGCCAGGGCAGAGTGTTGCCTCACGCTGATCGCGCCCACATGACGCGCAGAACCACCGCGCCGTCGCTGGCTCGCTCCGAGGTCACGGCGCCTCCCAGTTGGCGCAAGAGGGATTGCCCCGCCAGCCGGCCGATCTCATCGAGGTTCTGCCACAAGAGCGCCTCGACGGTCGATGCACCGTCCTCGGCGGGGAGGGTCAAACTCAAAATGGCACAGCCGTCCTGCTCGCCTGTTGTCGCTTTCACCGTTGCTTCCGTGCCCGCGCAGACGCCCTCCAACAACAGATGAACCAGCTGCTTGACGGTACTGCGCGTGCTTTGAATTTGCGGGCTTTTCGGCGACAAGCGCGGCGACACGCGGCGGCGCAGCTCGGCTTGCTCCAGCGCTTCCGTAAGAATGCTATTAAGATCGACGTTGTAGGATTTTTCGCGCCGCTCCTGGACGATGTGTTGCAGGGAACGCAGGAGATAAGCCGCCTGAGCGCCGTGCTGGCGGATCGCCTCCAACTCGTGCCGCGCCTGCTCATCCACGCGCAATTGCACTACCGAGGCTTGTAGCATCATGCTATTCAGCGCATTGTTTAGCTCGTGGGCTAGGCCGATGAAGGCTTGCCCAACCAGGGCGAAGCGCGCCAACTCCACTTGCTCGCGCTGGAGCGCTTCGCAACGGGCAAGGATAGCGGCCAAGTCAGAAGAAGAGTCGTTCATGTCGTTCCTCTCCGGGTCGCTCCCTTACGGTCGCGGCTCGGGTTCATTTGGTCCGCGTGAGAACCGGCCTGCCCGGCTGCGGACACGACCTTCCCATTCGTCAACTCGCCGCACGTTGGCACTGCTGATTCTGGAGTCATAATATTCGTGCATTCACCATGCCGCGGCCATTATAGCCTGCGACAAGGCCGTTGAATTGCACCGATTCTCGAGAATGAACGAAGGCGCCCGGAGTTGGCATCTCAGTTGCTGATATTTCTCTGGGCGGTACGAACCTGATTTAAGGGGCGAACCTCCTTCGAGCGTCTGAGGAATCGGGCGAGGCTCACGACGATTTCGAGGGAGGCGCAGGCGGCCGGTGCGGATCACCGGCCGCCTGCATTTTTTTTCCCTGCCAGCCCGCAGCGCCCAGCGAGCGGGGTTGCGTAAGCGCCCCGAGAGAAAGCACTCGGGGCGCTTACGCAACCCCGCTCGCCGGAAAGCACTCGGGGCGCTTACGCAATCCCGCTCGCCGGAAAGCACTCGGGGCGCTTACGCAACCCCGCTCGCCGGCAAGCACTCGGGGCGCTTACGCAACCCCGCTCGCCGGGCAGCTGACTCACTCCTCTTTGAACGCCTCTTTCCGAATGTTGTATTCGGCCAGCTTCGCCGAGATGCTGCGCCGCGATAAGCCGCAGATTTTCGCGCAGCGGCCGACATTTCCCCGGCTCTTTTTCATGGCCCGTGTCAGATAACGGCGTTCGAGATCCAGCGTCACCTCGCGCAGCAGATCCGGCAACTTCTTGCTCAGATCTACCTGCGCTCCGCTCCCCTCGCTGGACGGGACATGCAGCACTTCCAATGGTAGATCCTCCGGCTGGATGCTCGAGCTGCGCGCCGTCACGCAGGCACGCTCGATCGCGTTTTCCAGCTCGCGGATGTTGCCCGGCCAGCTGTGGTTGAGGAGCTTCTCCATCGCTTCCGGCGCGAACGTCGGAGGCCGCTCGCCGGGACGAGCATGCTTGTTGGCGAAGTGTGTCGCCAACAGCGGAATGTCTTCGGTCCGCTCGCGCAAGGGCGGTAGATCGATCTTGACGACGTTGAGCCGATAATACAAATCCTCGCGGAACTTCCCTTTTTTGACCAGCGCCGTCAGGCTGCGATTGGTGGCCGCAATGACGCGAACATCAACCTCAATGCTGACCGTGCCGCCGACGCGCTCGAAGCAGCGTTCTTGCAGCACGCGCAGCAGCTTGGCCTGCATGGTCATGGGAATGTCGCCTACCTCGTCGAGAAACAGTGTGCCGGTATCGGCCTGCTCGAATCGGCCCTTGCGCTGGCCGACTGCTCCGGTGAATGAGCCTTTCTCGTGGCCGAACAATTCGCTCTCCAGCAGCGTCTCCGGCAACGCGGCGCAATTGATGGCCACAAACGGGCCGCTACGCAGCGACGAAGAGGCATCGTGAATCGCTCGCGCCACTTGCTCCTTGCCCGTGCCCGTCTCGCCCTCGATCAGCACCGTTGTTGTCGTTTGGGCCACGCTGCGGATCAGCTCGAAGACGGCGTGCATCTTCGGATTGACGCTGAGCACGCCGCGAAAAGCGTATTGGCCCTGCAAGCGTTCGCGCAATTGCAGCACCTCATCCTGCAAGGTCCGCTCGCGCATGATGCGTTCGATCACCAGCCGCAGGTGCTCATGATCCACCGGCTTGGGCAGGTAGTCATAGGCGCCCATGCGCATGGCATGCACAGCCTGATCGATGCTTGGGCCATGCCCCGTCATGACGATGACGGTGACGGGTAACTTATGTTCCTGAATTCGTTCAATCAGCTTCATCCCGTCTAGACGGGGCATCTGCAAATCGGTCAACAAGATGCTGTACGGATGCTCGCTGAGAGCTTTGAAGGCCGCTTCGCCATCGGCGACGGTATCGACCTTGAACTGTCCTCCCGCCTCCAGAAGGGTTTTCAGCGGTTCGGAAGTGGCCTTGGAATCCTCCGCGAGCAAAATTCTTCTCTCCATGGCAACCTCCAATAGCAAAACTGGGAAGCTATGTGCATGGTAATAGGAAATGACCTGCCGAACAAGCGTCGAACCGGCGGGGGTAGTTTTGCACGAAAAATTCCTCGGTCTCGCGTTTCTCCTTTGGCATCTGCTGTGCAGATTCTTCTTCTAGCATTCCCTGGGCCATTTAACGGCGTTTGGTTGGGATTGTGTTGGCAATTTTGTGGGACTGATAGCGATATTGTCTCTCTCACGGACCTGGTATCGGAGGCCTTGTCTGGCGTTCAGGTCCAGAGCGGCCTGACGCGAAGACCGCGCTGACGGTCGGGCAGGAGCAGGGTAATGGCGACTATTCTTCTGGTCGAAGACCACCCCATGAATCGCAAGCTGGTGCGTGATATTCTCCTCTTTCAATTTGAGGTGGAAGAGTCGGTCTCCGCGGAGGCGGCCCAGGAATATTTGCGGACGCATCATCCCGATTTGATTCTCATGGATATCCAATTGCCCGGGATGGACGGCCTATCGCTGATACGCCGCCTCAAGGCTGAGCCGGCCACGGCCGACATCCCTGTCATCGGCCTATCTGCTCACGCCATGCAACGCGACATCGATCTAGCGCGCGAGGCCGGCTGCGTGGACTACATCACCAAGCCCATCACGGACGATCCGTTTACCTTTCTCGAACGCATCGCCCACACGCTCAATTCCGTCCATGAATCAGCCACGGATGGACATAAGTAAATGCAATCTTTCGCGACGCTTCGCCGAAGCGTCCGGGGAGCCGGATCGTGACCGAAAGCGACGAGATGGCTCGGCTGCGCAACGAGAAGGGGGTCGCCGAGAGCGCCGCCCGAGCCAAGAGCGAGTTTTTGGCCAAGATGAGCCACGAGCTGCGTACGCCGCTCAACGCCATCATCGGCATGTCGCGTATGTTGATGACGCAGCGTTTCGGACCGCTGACGGCCAAGCAAGCCGATTATGTGGGCGATATTCTCCACGCCGGCGAGCATCTGTTGGCGCTGGTCAACGACATCCTCGATTTGGCCAAGATCGAGTCCGGCCGCATGGAGCTGCGTGCGGAAGGGTTCTCGGTAAGTGCCGCGGTCAACGCCGTCGTCTCGACGCTGCGGCCGTTGGCCGCGCCCAAGAATTTGCCCTTGTGTGTGGAGCCGCCCCAGCCTGACGGCGAGATCGCCGCCGATCCCGTCCGCTTCAAGCAGATCCTGTACAACCTGTTGTCCAACGCCATCAAATTCACGCCGCGAGGATCAGTCACAATCCGATGTCAGTGGGTGGACCGCCCCGAGCGCGACGCCGTCGTGGTTCCCGAATCCCAGGCTGCTGCCCTTCGTGTCGCCGTCCTCGACACCGGCATCGGCATTGCCTCCGAGGAGCAGGAGGCAATCTGGGAGGAGTTTCGCCAAGCTCCCGTGGTGGCGATGCAGGCCGGGACCATTCCCGGCACCGGCCTGGGGCTGGCCCTGACGCGCCGTTTCATGCACCATATGGGCGGCGTCGTCTGGGTGGAAAGCAAGCTCGGCGAAGGCAGCACGTTCACCTTCGTCCTGCCGCGCAAGCCGCCGATTGATGCCAGCCCGCAGCGCCAGCAAGGGTAATTTGTTCCCAGAGCATCAGGAGATGGAGGATGGCGTTCACCTCGATTCGTCTCAAGGAGGCCTGGAACTGGGGCGGCCTATCGTTCCGCGAGTTGATGACGCGGACGTACCAGGCCATGGACCGGCACGACACGCTGAACCAGGCCGCCGTCGTCGCTTTTTACGCCATGCTGTCCTTGGTGCCGCTGCTCAGCCTTATCCTGGCGTTCGCGCTGGGCGCGCGCACCGGTGTGGCCGAACAGGTGAATGCGCTCTCTCAACGGCTGATGCCCGAAGAAGCATCCACGAAAATTATCCACGATCAACTCGACAAGATGCAGCAGGCCACTCCCGTCGGTCTGCTATCCCTATCGATCCTCATTCTGTTGTGGTCGGCATCGAGCCTGTTCCTCGCCATCATGGACACCACCAACGCCGCCTATGGCGTCCGCGACGAACGGCCGTGGTGGAAAAGGCGGCTGGTGGCGATCGTCCTGACGCTCGCCGAAACCGTCCTGCTCATTGGCGCATGCCTCAGCATTGCCCTCTGGCCGCACGTTATGGGCTGGCTGGGCATGAGCACCTTGGCGACGGCGCTGGCCACGCTGGTTCAGTGGATCGTTGTCGTGATTGCTCTTCTCGCCGCTTTCGCCTTGGCTTACTTCTTCGGCCCGCGCGTCGATCAGGAATGGGAGTGGATCACGCCGGGATCGACCTTGGGCGTGCTGGTTTTGATCGCCGCCAGCGAGGGCTTTCGTTGGTACATCGTCCATTTCGGCTCCAGCTACAGCGAGACCTACGGCACCCTGGCCGGCGTCGTGCTGATGATGTTGTGGTTGTACCTGGCAGCGTTGGCCCTGTTGGTGGGAGCAGAGGTCAATAGCGTCATCGAGCAAGCCGCCCCGCACGGCAAAGCACACGGACAAAAATCATAATCATAACCTTTTGTCCTTGTTGTCCCTTTTGTCCCTTTTGTCCTTTTGGCGATTCATTCGGGGGAGAAATGGAACGAGGGGGGGCCATCCTTTCCCCCCCTCGCACAAACGGGCGAGCGATCGGTCATTACTCGGCGACTGCGGTTTCCGGGATCTCGATCTTCACCCGGGTGTCCTCGCCGGCGCGGACGGCCACCTCCTTCGTGACGGTTTCGGGCTTACCGTCGCGAACGACCGTGGCTTTCAGCACGTAGAAGTAGGTTTTGCCCGGGGTCAGACTGGGCGACTCGAAGACACGTGACTCCGAGGTTGAAACGGTGGGCGTGCCGTCGATGGTGAGCTTTGCGTCCGCGGGCAGGGTCACGTAGACCTTCGCTGTGTTGATCGGGACCTGCATCGGCATCGGTCGGTACAAGAGCGGGGCTGCATAACCGCCGAAGCCGCCGAACCCGCCTCCCCAACTGGGAGCGCCGCATCCGCCTCCGCCTCAGCCGAAGCCCTGTACAAAGTTCGCTGTCCCGATCCACACGACGGCTGCCACTGCCGCCACTCCTAGCATACGACGCATCTGCGTCCTCCTTTGTCCAAAAGGGTTAAAACAGACTCTCCTTCTTCCTTCGCGGACGAAGCGGTCATCCGCTCTTGCGCCTCTTCTCCCGCTTGTCTATGTCCCGAAAAGCATTGATATTGACCCATCTTGCCAGGGTCAACCCAAATTAGGATTAGCGGTCAGGGATGTGGGAAGGAGGCAGATGCTAAAGACGATGCCAAGGCGGGCGCCGTGGCGAGCCGGATACGGCTTCGCGAGCAGCGCGGTTGGGATGGAAGCAGCACGCAGGAATGCTCGCGGCCCATCTGCTGAGCCGCAAGTATCACCAATCACGGGGGTTGCGTCAATCTAGCTCACGCCTTCGTGGATAGCGGCCGCATGGTCGCGGCCTTTTCCCCTCCGGCCATTCTATGGATAAACCCCTACCCCGGCAGGGTTAAAGCTCGATTTTGATCTGTACGCTTGTTTCCTTCGATATCGACTGCACGATCGCTCCGCGAGCCGCTTGACCTGGCTCAGGGCAGGGGGCTACACTGGACAGACGGCGTGTCTTGATCCGGTATCACTTCAGGAGGATCGGCCGATGTTAAGAAGAATGTTCGCGAGTGGGCTGTTGCTGGTTGTAGGCTTCGGGCTATTGCTGGCAGGTCGCGTATCCTCGCAAGACAAGGGGGACGTGGACAACGTGAAAGGGGCGGCTCTCAATGTTGACCCTGCCCACGCAAACCTTGACCAGCTCGTGCGCGAGTTGAAGAATGTGCGGGCGCAAAGGGCGGAGCTGGACAGACGAGAACAGCAACTCATGGAAGCGATCGAGATGAGGATCAATGCCGAGCGTCAGCAGCTCGCCCAGAAGGTTCAAGAGCGGCAGGCGCAACTTGAAGAGATTGAAAGACTGATTCACGGAAACTTCAAAGGCAAGTACATGAGGGGGGGATCAAAGAAGGAAGAATTCAAGAGGGCGGAGCCAAAGAGGGAAGAACCCAAGTAGTGAGCCTCTCGCTTCCGACTGCGAATCGTCGAATCAGCACGGGCCGGCGGCCTCAATGCAGGGTCGCCGGCCTTGTCGTTTCAAGGGTGGGTCAATCCGAAGTTCATCGTAAACTGGCACATGCCCAGCCGAACTCATAGCATGACCGCACGTTGGCCCTGTTCAACTTGTTTGGTCCACGCAGAAAGGGTTTCCCATGAAGAAGCTCGTCATTGCTTTGCTGGCGCTGGGGGTGCCGATCGTGCTGCTCAGTAGCGCCGCGGTAGAAGGACAAGTCGTCAAGAAGATGGCCGGACCTGGTGTCAAGCAAGCCGTCGCGGTCATCCACGGCTTCGGCGAGTCTCCCGCCAAAGGCGTCGTCCGCTTCACCGTGACGGACGAGGGCGTCGAGATCAGTGGCGAGGTCAGCGGACTCAAGCCCGGCAAGCATGGATTCCACATCCACGAGTTCGGCGATTGCTCCTCCGGCGATCCGAAGTGTCACGGCGGGCATTTCAATCCCGACAAGCAGAAGCACGGCGGCCCTGAGGACGCGGAGCGTCACGTCGGCGACCTCGGCAACATCTCCGCCAACGGCAGAGGGATTGCCGTGATCCACATGCGGGATAAGCAGATCGCCCTGAGTGGTCCGCGCTCGATCATTGGCCGCGCCGTCATTATTCACGCCAAGGCCGACGATCTGAAGAGCCAACCGTCCGGAGATGCCGGCGACCGCATCGCCGGCGGCGTCGTGGGCATCGCCGGTTCGATGGCGGATCACAAGAAGTAATCGCCAGGCGAGCGGGGTTGCGTCAGCGCCCCGAGAACTTGAGGCGAGCGGGGTTGCGTCAGCGCCCCGAGAGCGGGGTTGCGTCAGCGCCCCGAGAGATGCACTCGGGGCGCTGACGCAACCCCGCTCGCCCGGCCGTTCGCTCGACGACTTCATACGGCCCCTCGCCGTCGATGCGCAGATCGATCAGCTGCCCCTCGCGATAAATCGCTTCCACCCTCCGCATGAGACCGGACACCGCGGCCAAGCTGCCCTGGGCGAATTCCAGCCGCGCCGACTTGCTCTCCAGCAGCTCAACTTGCACGCGCTCGGGCGCATAACTCAGGAGCCGCCACGGAATATCGCAGCAGATCAAACGGTTGGCCGGCGGCGGGATCTCGAAATCGCGGAAGGCATTCGGATCGCCCGACTTGCCGGCTTGGGCGGCCTTGACGATGTTGTACGCCTCGCGCGCCGTCACGTAATGCAGGCGGAACGGCGGGCGGTTCCACTCCCTCTCCATCGCCGTGAGCAGCGCCTCATTCGAAGGGCTGAGAAAACTGGCCCGGTTCTGCATGCCGTGCGTCTGGAACTTGAGGAAGATCCATTCGGGCCGCCCGTGTACGTGAACGTTCGCCGATAGCCAGGCCGCCATCCGGCGCGGGTGGGGCGGCGAGGTGTTTTCCAGAGCGGCTTCCTCGAAGCAGCCATGCCGCCAGTCGATGAACACCGGACCCTGGAACATCAGGATGTCGCCCTGTCCCGGCTTGCCGGCCTCGACAGGCACGCCAGAGTCGTAGGATTTGGGCCGGCCATCCTCTCGGGCGTAGTAGATGCAGTTGGTCAAGCGCGGCTGGGCACGCGAGCCGAGCGAGGGAAAAGTAAAGTCCGCATAGCAGCCGGTGTCGCGCAAAGCGCGCAGCTCGGTGGGACAGCCGCTCAGCGAATCATCTCGGGCGCCGTTGTCCAGCGCCGAGTTGCCGGCCAGGTAAGCATAGCGCTGTTGAGGGATTGCCTCCGCCGTGCGCATGGACCCGAAGCGATTGAACCAGTCGAGTCCGGAGCGAAGCGTCGCCAGCATCGACTCATGGGTGTCGTAGCCGTGGTGCAGGTGGAACTCGACCTCGCCGAAGCCGCGAAAAACGCAGTCGCTGAGCGCCTGCATGCACCCGGAGTTGGGGTAGTCGTAGCGATAGAACCACGTGTGCTGCGGCGGTCGGCCGTCGGCATCGTGGTGCCCGGCGGCCATGTTCTCGTATTCCTGGCACCACGAACGCACCGACTCGATGGCCGCGGCATCGCCGAAGCGCCGCGCCGGCTCAAAATGGTCCGCGTACAGCACCATGATGTCGATGGGCTGATCCGGCGAAAAGGCGCGGCGATCAAACGGGCGATGGTGCCGCAGGTAATCGGCCAGCCAACCGCCGCGCCAGCTGCACCAGCGAAACAAGCGATAGACCAACCAAGGCAGCCGGGCCAGTGCCTGCATCCGAGGGACGGGGGCTGCTGGGTCGAACATCCAAGGAAGGTAATCCATCCCTTTCCATTTCATGCCAGAGCATGAACGCGGGCGCTCCCGTCACACCGTTGTGACAGGAAACTGGGCGCCACGGTCGATCGGCTGAACAGGAACTTGCCGGACGGTTCGGCCGGCAGCTCGTCCACCACTTCACTGTCAATCTTCATCTCCGCGCCGAGATAGCGGCGCGTTGTGGATCGTAGATATTCCAGATCGCTTTCGTGCTGAAAATCGCGTCCCGGCTTGATGCGGTAGGTCACGGCGCCGGGCTTGTTCTGGAGGATCTGCACCTGACCGAGGCTCGGCCGATGCGCGACCACGTAGGTGGCCAGGTAAACGCCCGAGACGAGCCGGCTATCGCAGCCGACCAGGAAATCCGTGACCCGGCCGGCGACGCGCTCCAGCCGCGGCAAACCGCGCCCGCAGGGGCATGTCCCCGATGCCCACGCGCCCATATCTCCGATGCGATAGCGGATCAGCGGCATGGCATGGTTGAGCAAATCGGTCACGAGGATGGCACCCATCTCTCCAGGGGCGGCGGGTCCGTGTGGCATTTCAATTTCCAGAAACAGCCCTTCGGCCATGATATGGAGTCCGCTATGAGCCGGACATTCACTGGCGACCACGCTGACCTCGCGGCAGCCGTAGCGGTTGAAGACCGGACAGCCGAACACGTCTTCGAGCAGCCGGCGCTCGTCCGCTTCGAGCACCTCCGCCGAGGTGACGATCGAGTGGGGGCGATGGGGAGTCAACCCACGCGCTTGTAAATAGCGAGCAAACAGCACGGCCGAGCGAGCGTAAGCCTGAATGATGCGCGGCCGATAGCGGAGCAAGGTGGTATGAAATTCTTCCAGGCTTTCCTCAGTGAGGTTGGCGGTGTCGAGCCATACCGGCTCGCGCAAGAGAGCGCCGCGCAGGCGGCCGCGCCAGGTATCGGCCGGCCGATCGCGCGGCGCGCCCCAGATGACGGCGGCGCGATCTCCAACTTGCCAACCGGCCCAACGATTGTGCCGCAGCGTCGCCGCCGCCCGCGAGCATTTCCGCGCTTTGCTCAGATAGAACGCCACCGGCGCTCCGGTCGAGCCGCCCGTCTGATTGGCAATCAGGTCGCCGCGCGGCCAATTCCGCGCCACCATATCATCGCCCTGTTCTTGAATATCGCGCTTCTCCAAGGCGGGCAGGACGCGCAAATCTTCCAGTCCGCGCAGATCGTTCGGCGCCAGCCCGGCGCGGTCGAAGCGGTCACGGTAGAAGGGACATTGCGCGTAGGCATGGTGCAAGAGCGCCCGCAAACGCCGCCACTGAAGCTCGCGGATTTCCCCGGCGGACAAAAACTGCGTTCGCTCGAACTCGCGGAGATAGCTCATCTGCGCCCGCTCACCCCCGCGCCACAGCGACATCGGCAGGAACACATTGCGGACGAGTTGAGGATAAAGATTCATGCACAATTGCCCTCGCAAATAGTCAACAATCTCGGCAGGCAGGGGTGTGCCATCCGCCAGAGCGATTTCGGATTGTTGTAGCGTCCCTTCTGTAGGACGGCCTTCCTAGGCCGTCCGGACAACGTCATTCGGACGGCCTAGGAAGGCCGTCCTACAGAAGGGATGCTACACGAGCCTCGAAAGCGCACTAAGGCCGCAGGATAGCACAGAACCACACGGCGTCCGAGAGATCGTCGGAGACGAACTCGAAATCCCTCCAGTGATAAATGCGGCGCGGCGGACGGAGCCAATCGCGCAGGCGAGGGACCAACCCCCAGCGGACGGCGCGCCAGACGCCGCGGAGCAGAGAGACGTTGTAAGCCCAGTTCACGAGCGGCCAGCGCCGCAGGCGGGAACGCAGCGTCGGCTTTTGCTGCCAACGCCGTCCTTGAGCACACAAGTCGATCTTGCGGCGCACGTCTGCTTGCCAGTCTGCCAGCAAGGCCGGGTCCTTGAACCGCTGGCCGTAAATCTCGCATTGGCTGAAGTACGGCCGCAGCAAAGCCCGGAACTCCTCAAGGGTCAATTCCTTGATGTGTTCCTTGTTGACCGGCGATGGTTCATGGCCGAGCGAGAACACGAGGCGGTTGGGCGTCGTCACGTAGGCAACGCCATCCGGGTCGAGATGGCGGCGCAGATTGGCCAGGAACGCCGCCATGTCGGGCACATGTTCCAGCACCTCACAAGAGAGGATACGGTCCCATTTCCCCGGCCGCAGCTGAAGCCCCGGATCGCAGGCGTCGGCAACGACGAACTCCACGTCGGGGTAGGCGTGGCGGGCCAGGGCAACCGCGTCGGGGGACAGGTCGAAGCCGGCGACCTCGGCGGCCCCGCCCTCTAGCAATAGCCAGGAGCAGTTGAATCCCGAACCGCAGCCCCAGTCCAGCACGCGGCGGCCCAAGGACCCTACCTGGCGCTGGAAAAAGTGCAAACGGGCCAATTGTTGCTGCACCATCGGCTCCGGGTCGTCCTCAAGCGGCACGCGCCCAGACGGCACAGCGCGGTAGCAGAAGACCGATTCATGGATGTCGGCGGTCGGCATAAATCTCTCCAGTTTCAGTGGTCCTTGCCATCATCAAGGCGCCGCCGTCAAGGCCGCAGCGAGGTCGTGGCAGGCGGTACCGGGACGCGGCCGGGGTAGGCTGCGATCGATGAATAGCTTGTGCCACAGGTCGTAGACCAAGAGGCTGTACAAAAACCAGGTCGGCCGCTGCCGCACGCGCGCCAGCACGTCGGCATCGACGAACTCATAGGCGCCGATGCTTTCGACCAAGGGCCGCAGCGATCCACCGGGAGCGAGCCACTCGAAAATCGGCTGGCCAAAACCGAGTTTCGAGCGCGTTGCCAGCTCGGCGGGAGCGAGCCGGCACAAGGCTCGCTTGAGCAGATCTTTCGGCTTGCGGAAACGGAAGCGGACTTCCGGAGCGAGATTGAGCGCCAGCCGCACGATCCGCGAATCGAGAAACGGACTCAGTAAATCGGCGCCCGCCCGGTTGAACAGGGTCGTCCACAAAGAGGCGCTGTCCATCGCTTCGGCGAGGAAGCCAACCGCATGCAGGCGCTCCTGGGGGCAGTCGGGCACGGCATATAAATCCAGCAGCGATCGCCGCTCCGCCAGCGCATCGGCCGCCGCGCGGGCTCCGAAACAAGCCTCGACCGCTGCCCAGTCGGTGAAGGCCGCCGCGCGATTTACAGGATGTTGCAGATAGCTAAAATCGTTCAAGTGGTTGGTCAGGCGAAAAGTGGCGGCCAAATTCGCCCAGCCGAACAGATCGCTGACGACCGCGCCACCCCGGCGGAGTCCCCGCGATGGCAGCAGATGCCGCAGCACACCGGCGTTGTGCAGCTGATTGGCCAGACCCAGACCAAACAGACTATCTGCCCCTTCGCCGCACAGGCCGCTGGTCGCGCCGTGCTGGACCATCGCCCGCGCCAGGAGGCTGAAGTAGGCGCTCTGCACGTGATTGGGCGGCTCGGCCGAGGTCGCCAAGGTCTCCAGCAGATAGATGGCGTAGGGATCGTTGGCGGGCACCAGCGTATGTCGGCTGCCCAGCGCCCGGCTGGCCGTCATGGCGTAATGGGTATCGCCCCAGGTGAGCGGATGATCGACATCGATCGAGAAACTCGGCGGCAACTCGTCGCCCAACGTCACGCGCCCCCAAATGGCCTGCAAATAGGAGCTATCGACGCCGCCGGATAACAGGTTCGCCGTCCCTGGCCGCAGCCGGGCGCAATCCGTCAGAACGCGCTCCATCGTCGCATCGAGGACTTCCACCGCTTCTTCGTCCTCGATGGTCTTGCCGCGTAACTGAGCGAAGTTCTGCCGTTGCACGCGCGTCAGGCCGCGCGTGTCCCAGCAAATCTGCTCGCCCGGAAGCAAGCGGAAAAAGCCGTCGAACAACGTCTCGCGGCCCGGCACCCAGCGAAAAAGAAAGAACGACGGCACCGCATCGCGGTTCGCGCGCGGGGCAACATGCGCGGCATCGACCAGGTCGGCGAGATTGCTGCCGAACAAGAGACCGCCGGCGTCGGCGTGATAATAGGTGAATCCCGATCCGACAAGGTTGCGATACAGCAACACGCGCCGCGCCTGCCCATCCAAAAGCGCCAGCGTGAAGCTGCCATCCAGCCAATCGATGGCCAACTCGCCCTGTTCGAGATAATGGCAGCGGATTTCCTCGGCCACGCGCTCCAGGTCGAGCGGTTCCTGACCGCTCTTGGGCCGAGCGTAGCCGCGTATCAAGAGCGCCAGCGCGTCCCAGGTGAACAGCCGGCAACATGGGCCGGCCGCGTGCAAGAACAATTCGGCGTCCTCGCCCATCCAGCCCCAATCTTCGTCAATGGCGCCCGCGCCGACGGCGGGACGGCGTTCCCCTGGACCACGCTTAAGGATGCCGCCGAGATAGCTGATTGCCACGTCGATCACCTCCTGCGATCGGGTTGAAACTCGGAAGAAACTTCTGCCGCGGAGAGCGGCGCCCGGAATGCACGCGCCCACGAAAGGCGATCCAACACACGCTTGGCCGTCCCGCTGAGCGCACGCACATGTTCTTTCTCGCGGGCAGACATCAGACCCATGCCCCAGACAAGGACCGGACCCAATAGCCACAAGCCTGCCTTGGCCGGCCACACCCACCACGCCGTGGGCAACAGGCGCGAGATCAGCCAAAGACCGATGGCTAAGGATACCAGCGCCGCCAGCCGATTCCATTCGTAGCGAACCGGGAACACGCGCTGCGACACCGCCCACGTGCAGACGGCGAGGAAAGCAAATCCAATTAGCGTGGCGATGGCCGCCCCCCTGCTGCCGTAGGCGGGGATCAGAAGCGCGTACAAGAGCAGCATGACCGCCGTGGTTGCCAGCGTGATGCCCAGCTTCAGCCCCATGCGATGCCGCACGTACAATCCCGCGTCCATGAGCGTCGCCGCCGACTGAAAAAAGCAAGCCAGCAACACAGGAGCCACTACCTCGGACGCCCGCGCATAGGGAGCGCCGCCCAGCAGGCGAATCACTTCATCCTGAAAGAGGGCGAGGGCCAACGCCACCAACAAGTACGCCGCCAGCATGCGCGTGACCATCGCACCGAACACCTCCGGGGCGTCGTCGCGCCGCGCCGCCTTGTACATCTGGCTGCTCCAAACCATGTACAGGGGTGCCAGGCTGAACATGCCGACCGCCTGCGCCAGCTTGTAGCCCAAGGAATAAGTGCCCACATCCTCCATCGTGCTGGAGCGAAGCAAGAAAAAGCGATCGCCGTGGTGGAGTACAAAGAAACACAATCCCCCAGGGACAAGCGGCAGGGCGAAGCCGAGCAGTCCGCGGAGTTGCCGGAGGTTCGGGCGGCCGGGCGAGCGAATCGCTTCCCGCGTACACAGCGCCACGCCGAACAAGGCTCCGACCACCACGGACGACGCCAATGCGCCGGCCACGCCGCCATGCAGATACTTGACGAACAGCACGCACAGGGCGATGCGAAGCAGAAATTGGCTGAGGGTGATCGTCACGAACCGCACCGACTCGACGCGCGCCTGCAACAAGGTCAAGGGCGCGTGCGTAAACGGTTCGAGCAAAATAGCCAAAATCGCCAGGCGGAGCAATCCATTGCTGATGGGCGCGTCGCCGGTATGCAAGTAGTGGTTGAGCAGCCCGCCGAGCGGCCCCACCGCCGCCAACATCAACCCGCCACCCAGAAAAACGGTCGTGCCAAGCAAGCTGAGCATCGAGGCCACGACTTGCCGGCGCTCGGCGTCATTGGGACTTTGCTGGTAAAACGTCAACAAGGCTTGCCGCAGACCGCCAAACATCAGGCACGTACCGATGGTCTCGGCCATGCGAGTGAGCACTTCGAGCACGCCGTAATCGGCCGGCGTCAGGTAGCGGGTATACAAGGGCAGCAGCACGAAACCGCCCGCCTGCATCAACAGGCCGGCCAGTCCATATACCGCCGCATGTTTGATAAACGAACGACCGCTCATCATTCCGGTGTCGCCTCTCGTTGCTAAACGAAATTCTCTGCCAAGGTCTGGTGCCGGTGGAGATACGGCAGCTCATCCGCCGCGTCGGCCGCATCGGCGGCGAAAGCGCCCTGCTGCCGCTTGCGGATGCAATGGACGGCGATGGCTTGAAAGGCGGCAAACCAGCGCCAGTTGTAGCGGTAAAGCGAATGGCCCGCGAAGCCGCAGAGCAGTAACAGAACAAGGAGGACGGCCAAGTTGCGCGACAGATGAAACAAGAAATCGCGCGACTGCTCCGGCTGCTCTCGATAATACCGGCGAACCTCCAGCCAATTAAGGAGAAAACAGACCACATAAGCCGCGAATGCCAGCGCGCCCAATACGCCCATTTCGCACAAAACCTGTCCATAAAGGTTGTGAGAACCCATTTTGTGCCCGCCGATAACATCGAAGGAGCGCGGCCCGTGGCCAATCACGGGGCTGCGCTGCCAGGCCCGCACGGCCTCAAGAAAGAACTCAAGACGGCTATTCGCGGAAACCGCCGCGTTTTTCGGGCCGTAACTGGGATCGATGATGGTCAGATAGCGGTTTTGCAGTTCGGACGGCAAAGCCACCGCGGCCACCCCCAGCACCATGACGCCTCCCAGGCCGCCCATGACCAGGACCAACGCCTTGCGCCGCACCGACAAGAGCAAGGTGAGCAAGCCGCAGATACATAGCCCGACAAATCCCGTCCGCGAACCCGTCAAGACGACGCACATGCACACGCCAAGCAGATAGCCGCCGAGCAGCCGCCGCATGAGAATCCCCGGCTTCGTCGCCCATAACGACAGCGCCAACGGCACCGTATAAAGCAACGACGACGCGAAGGTGTTGGGATCGCCGAAGGTGGTATCAACGCCGATCATACGGCGAATGCCCATGCGATACTGGTAGCGCCCGCACAAGAATTCCCAAAACGAATGGGCCATGTACAGGCCGACGGCGCCCAGGAACAGGGTTATCAACAGCTTCAGGCTGCGCTCGTCGCGCACGGTTGTTGACATCAAGATGTAAAAGACAAGTACTTTGAAATAATCCTCAATCGTCTCCGAGCAACTTTTCGCGTCCATGTAGGGGCTAAGAATCCAGGACATGAACAAGAAGATCGAGAACAGGGCCGTCACCCCATGATTGCGGTTGAGGACCAAGCCCTTGGGCGAAAACAGCCAGAAGACGAGCACGGCGATCATGTACATGCGCTCGATCTGGAGCGTACCGAGGACGGGCCAGACCTCGAAAGGCCGATGAATAAACAGCCACATGTATCCGCCGAGCAACCAAATCATGTCGTTGTTTCCGACTCGCTAAGCAGCGATCGGCTCCGAAGGAAGAAGGGAAAACTTCCGATCCGCCAGCGCTTGCACGAGCGCCGCCAACTGCTCCGCCTGGCTATCGTCTGCTACGGCGACGATCCGGTGCGCGCGGTCGCGCAAGGAAGGGACATGCTCCAGCAGGTTCGCGCGAGCGTCCTCGTCGGCGGTGACGATGGCGTCGGCCTGCTGGAGCGTGCGCTTGAGTACCCATCTCTTCAAGCATCCCAACCAACCGGGAAACTGATTGGGACGCAGCGGCTTGTGCAGGGTGACAAGGTGCGGCACACCGATGCCGAGGTTGGCCAGGGCGGCATGGACCGCCGCGGTGATGCCGTGCGAATGGAGCAGGCCGAACCGCCCCTCGCGCAGCAGCGCACGAATCGCCGGCCATAGCCGGCAACGCCGCTCCTCCACCGGCACGCCGATGAACCCCAGTCCTTCGATGCCGTCGAAACCCGCGCGCAAGGAATCGAGCGCCTCGCCGGAGGGACCAATGAAGGTGAAGCGAAAACCAGCGGCGCACAAGGCCGAATAGTTGGCCAGCAAGTGCGCGCCGACGCCGCTCTGCGGCCAGCGCGCCACAAGCAAAATGCGCGGCCGATGATTGGCGGCGGACCACAGGCGCATGGCGTCGCTGGCCGAAACGACGGCGGAATCAGCGGATACTGCTGGACGTACAGACATCGTGTACAGGCTCCGGGCGAAAGTGCGGGCGAGTGGTTGGCAGCGGCGGGATCGCGCCGGCCGTGTTCGTAACGAGATCGTGGACGGCGCGCATACATCGCTCCGTCGTGAACCAGGCAGCGCGCTGGCGGGCGCGTTCGCCCATGCGCCGGGCCGCGTCGGGATGGTCGAGCACCCAGCGGATAGCGCGTCGCAGACCTTGCGGGTCTTCATAATCGACAATCAGTCCGTCCTCGCCGTCGGTGATGAAATCGACGGCCCAGCGGCGGCCGACCGCGATCGTCGGTTTGCCCAGGTACATGGCGTTGAGGCACGTCTGCTGCCCGCCGGAGTGCAGCAAGCCCTTTTGCATGGGCACGACAATGAGCTTCGCCGCCGCCATCGCCTGGCGAAAGCCGGAAGTCGTCGTCCCCTCGACGCGAACATGATCCGGCAGCGCGAGGTCCGCGAACAATTCACGCCGCTGCGACGCGATCCATACCTGCATATCGAGCGGCCGCACGGCGTCGATCAATGTGCGATAATCGCGGTCGTAATTACCACCGGCGAACAGATAACCGTCATCGCGGACCTCAAATTCGTAGTTGTGAAGCGTATGGTGAAAAGGGACATACTCCAGCTGCTCGCGTCGCAAGCCGAAAGCGCGGGCGTAATCCTCGACTTCATGACTGGCCCAAACGACGAATCGATGAACCGCCCGCGCCGCCAGGCGAAGGCGCAGCGACTTGAACGAGCGCCCCAACCGCGAAGACGGCGTGTACCACAGACAATCGATGAGGACGTGCGGCTTGCGTCCCCAGGGACAGAGCGCCTGCAACCAGGCGAAGACCATGCCGCTTGATCCACCGTCGGTGACAACGCCTTGACAGTGCTTCCGCCGCGCGAACAGGCGCAGACCGGCAAGCAGGCCGGTCAGATTGTACGACCAGCGATTGCCGAGCAATCGCAAGAGCCAGGCCGGCGGCTTGCTGGGTCCGACGTATGTCGTATTATCGCCCCAAAAGCGGCCGGGTTTGCCGGGAATGTCTGTCAGGATGCCGGCCATGTGTATCCCTCCGTGGATGCTGTCGTTGCCGCGTTCGGCATGCGAACGAGCGAGAGATAGAACTCCTCGAAGCGGCGAACCATCGCCTCGCGGCTATAGCGTTCCCACGCTCGCTGCCGTGCGGCCGCGCCCAATCGCTGGGCTAGCTCCCGGTCCTCCAGCAATCGCCCGATCGCCTCCGCGAGTTTCTCCGCATCACCCGGCGGCACCAATAAGCCGTGGATGCCATCCGCGATCAATTCCGGCGCGGCCCCGACCGCGGTGGCCACGATGGGCCGGCCGGCGGCCATGTATTCAAGCAGCGCGTTCGACATGCCCTCAGCGTGCGAGCAAAGCACCGCCACATCGAGACTAGCGAGGAACCTCGGCATGTCTGCCACACTACCAGGCAGCGTGAAATGCTCCGCCAACCCTGCCGCCGCCGCTTGCTGCTCCAGGGCCGCCCGCAGCTCCCCTTCGCCTGCCACCGTGAACACGGCTTGCGGTTGACGGCCAAGAATCCGAGCCGCCGCCTTTACGAAGACATCTAACCCCTTAACGGGTCGCAAATTGGCAACCACGCCGACGCGCGGCGCCATCGTCGCCGGACGCGCCGCCATCGGCGGAATCTCGCGGAACCGGTCGAGATCGACGCCGTTTTCCAGCACGAGGACTGTCTCCGGCCGAGGTTGTTCCGCGGCCAGAAGGGCTTGCCGGCCTGCCTCGCAGTTGGTGAGGGTCCGCGTGGCGAACGCGTTGAGCAGCCGGCCCAACCGCCGATGCAGCGGCGTCAGCCAGTGACCGATGTTGTTGCGCGTGCGAATGCGATGCGGCACGCCGGCCAGCCACGCCGTGGGGATGCCGAAATAGCTGCTGTCGGCGAAATACGCCTGCACCACGTCGATGCGCTCGCGCCGCAGGAAGCGGAGGAAGCGCCACGCGCGCAGCAGCGTGCGCGGATGCCGCAACGAACCGACATCCAATCGCAGAATCGGGCAATCGTCCGGTTCCAGTGCTTGCGACACGGCGTTGTCACCGCGAAGCAAGCACAAGTACGGCCAAACGCGGCGGCGATCGAGATGGCGAATCAGCGCCAGGAGCTGGATTTCCGTCCCGGCCGGCGCCAGCTCGTCGATGAGGAAGCATACGCGCACCGGCCGCGGCGCGGCCTCCGCGTAGCGCTTCTTCCACGTCAGGGTATGTGTTGTACGGCGGGCAGTGGCGATCCCAGGGATCATCAACTGTTGCATGTCCATTCCGTGGCCAAAAGGTCATCATCCAGGGAAATCGCCGGCATCGTCGCCGGTTTGCCATCGGTCGGTGCGACCGGCGTCTCGCCGGTCTCTTCGATGGCCATTGGGACCGGCGTCTCGCCGGTCTCTTCGACGGGAACATCCGGGCACAACTGTTCGAACAATTCGCGATACAGCTCCGCCTGGGTGGCGAAGCCGAATTTCTCCTGCACGCACAGCCGGCCTTGACGTCCCATCTCCGGCAGCTCGTCGGCATCGTCGAGCGCCGCCATGATGCGATCGGCCAACGTCTCCGCATCGCCGGGCGAAACCAAGTAGCCGCTGACGCCGTCTTCGACGATCTCGGGCGTGCCGCCGACGGCTGTGGCCGCCACCGGCACGCCGGCCGCGAACGCTTCGAGAATGACGTTCGGCATGCCCTCGGTGTACGAGGACTGCGCCAGCAAATCGAAATGCGGCAAGAAGCGATCGAGGTCGGCGCGGAAGCCGGCCAGGATAAAGCTCTGTCCCAGACCCGCCGCATTGATCTGCTTCTGCAAGCTCGCTCGCTCCGGTCCCTCGCCGAACAGCACGAAACCGGCGGAGGGTTGCTCGCGCAGCACCAGCTCGGCCGCTTTCACCAGCACCTCAAAGCCCTTCTCGGGACTGAGCCGGCCGGCCGCGCCGATGATGTGCGTTCGCGGCTGCCGGAAGTAACGCAGCAACTTGGCCCGATAGCGCGGATCGGGTTCGTTGAACCGCGTCGGGTCGATGGCGTTGTAAATGACGCGGATGCGATCGGGCCGCACGCCGGCGCGGCGCACCCGCGCCGCCTGCGCCTCGGACACGCAGACGACCTGATCCATCCAGCGCAAATGGAAGCGGTCGAGCCGTTCGTAAAGCCGCACCTTGAAGCTCTCGGCCGTCCATCCTCGCGCCACGGCGATGACGGGAATTTTCGCGCGCCGTGCCGCCATGCGGCCAAGCAAGTTGGCCTTGTAACCGTGGCAGCACAACACATCCGCTGCGAAGCGTTCGAGATGCCCGGCGATCTCGCGCACTGCCGACCAGAGGCGCGGCGTGTCGTAGGTCAGACCGACGGCCTCGAAGCCGTGGTGTCGCGCCGTGCTCAAAAATTGCCGGCAACGCCCGCCTTCGGCGAAGGATAGAAACACTGTCTGATATGTTTCCGGCAGATGATGGGCCAGACCCAGCATCTGCCGCTCTGGCCCGCCGTGAAACGTCGATGCCGTTAAATGAACGATATTCATGTCGAAATCTACTCCCCTTCTATTACTCCGGTGCCAAAGATGCCCACGTAGGACGGGCTTCCTTGCCCGTCCGGACGGCCTAGGAAGGCCGTCCTACGCGAAGTTTTCTTCTTTGCGAAGTAACTGTCCCGCATGGCTAATCGATTCGCCGTTCCGTTGCACACTGCCTCCACACCTGCTCCATTCGTTCCGCGAGTCGGTCCCAGTCGTAATGTTCCAACACTTTTTCCCGGCCGCGCTCGGACTCTGCCTGAAGAACGTCGGGATGGCGAATGCCGAACAATATCGCCGTAACAAGATCGCCTATATCGTCTACCACCGTGAGATCCTGCCCCGGTTCCAGGTGCAGCCCCTCGGCGCCGATCCACGTGGACACGACCGGGGTACCGCTGGCCAGCGCTTCGAGAATCTTGAGCCGCGAACCACCGCCGATGCGCAGCGGCACGACGAGCATTCCGCAGTCAGCAAGATACGGCCGCACGTCCGGCACATTCGCATGCAGCTCGACTCCCGGCATGGCGGCGGCTTGCCGGCGCAGCGCCTCCGGAGGATTTCGTCCGACGAGGCAAAGCGTCGCCGATGGCTCGGCCGCACGCACGGCCGGAAAGACGCGCTCAAGCAGCAAGCTCACGCCGTCGAGGTTGGGCCGCCAATCGAGACTGCCGAGAAACAAAAGACGCCGCGGATTGCGCCGCCGCGCTTGCGGCTGAAAATACGCGGTATCGACGCCGTTTTCGACCACGTCCACGCGCGCGACGCCGAAATCGTCGCGAAGACGCTGGGCGTCCGTATCGCTGACGGCGATGGTGCGCTCAACCTCGCCGAGCACGCGGCATTCGAAGCGCTGAAACTTGCGCCACTGCCGGCCGATGTACCAGCGGCGCAGCGGATTCGTCTCGGTCTCGTGATAGCGCTGCCAGATGATCGACTCGACATTATGCGCCATGACGACGCGCCGGCTCGCGGCGATGCCGCGCAATACCTCGGCGTAGGGCGTCCATTCGCAGTGCCATACGTCCACCCGCTGCGTCCGAGCGATCTCGGCTAACGTGTGCCGCATTCCGCGGCTCTTGTGTGTGGCGACCGAATACGGCAAGGGCGACAGCAGGTTCGCCGCCAGACGAAGATAGAATCGCGGGCCGGATTTCGGCGGCACGGCTCGATCGATGATAACGGTTTCGATGCCGTGTTCGGCGAAGAAGTCGGCCGCTTGCCGGGCTTCTTCCGCGTCGGCGTTGCGGTGACATACGTATGTCAGTCGATGACGCCGGGCCAGGCGGAGCGTCAGATTCAGCGTGCGAATGCGCTTGCCGGAGGTCGGCGGATAGGGCAATTCTTCATCCACCATGACGACGCGCAGCGCGGACGAGGGGCGTGTTGAAGTGGAGTGCAAGGCACGCTTTGGTGCTGTATCGCGCATGACGATCACCCTATTTCAAGCAGCCTCCGACGCCGGCGAGCGGGGTCGCGTAAGCGCCCCGAGTGCTTCTCTCGGGGCGCTTACGCGACCCCGCTCGCCACCGCTGCGGATGGTGTGAGAACTTCTACTCAGCCATTCGGCGAGCGCTTCGGACATCGTTCCGAAGCGGAAATCCTGCAACAGGCGAATCAGGCGGCCTTCTGTCCGCCGCAGGCCGACATAGTGGCGGAAGGCCCGTATGACTCCGGGACGAAGACGCGGCTGTTCGGGGTCGAACTCCCACGGATGCAGATACACAGCGAACGGCCGGCCGGCGGCGTTGATCGCCCGCAGGCCCCGCCGCGTCAGGGCATACGGATAGAGCCGAAAATACCCGCCGCCGCCGATAGGCAAGGGATATTTCAGCAAGCGCCAAACCGGAGGGGGAAACTCCCATATACTCCCCTCGGCGCGTTCAATGCAGTGGGGCTGGAGCGGCGTTCCGGCGATGCCGTAGCGGTCGTGGTGCGTCGGATAGATGCTCGAATCAAAAAGGAAACCTTCCTCCAGCAGAATGTCCAAGGCCCAGAGCGAGCGTTTGATGATGGAGAAACTCGGAGCGCGGTAGGCGGTGACTCGCTCGCCCAGGATGTCCTCCAGCACCAGACGCGCCAATTGCAAATCGACGCGGAACTGCTTCGGCGTTTGTTCGTAAATGAGGCGATGCGCGTAGCTGTGGCAGCCGATCTCGTGGCCGGCGGCGTGAATGGCGCGGACCAAACCCGGCTGGCGCTCCGCAACCCAGCCGAGGATGAAGAACGTGCCCCGCACGCCGCTGGCGGCGAGGAGATCGAGGACGCGGCGCGTGCTGTCGCCGACCCGCGAGGGCATATCCTCCCACTGCCGGCGCGACACGCAACGATCGAAGCCGGAGACGTGGTAGTAGTCCTCGACATCGATTGTCAGCGCGTTGAGCATCGGGCGCAGGCTCGTTGTCATGCGTCGCGACTCCTTTTGCTCAGGCAGCACGAGAAGAAGCCCTCGGTTCTTGGATGGCCGTCTCCGGCGGCGGCGGAGGCGGCCCCAGCAACAACTCGCACCATACTCCTGCGCCCGCTCCGGCATGGATCGCCAGAAAAACCAGCGGAAAAAGCGGCAAAAGACGCGCGTCCCGCTCGCGAACGCAAAGGGCGATGCTGAAGAACAACAACGCCGCTCCGTAAAATCCCAGAACGCCGGCATAAAGGAGAGCTAATAGCGTACTCCAATACGCCAGGAGCGGCCCCGCGACGACGCCGGCCAGGAACGCAGCCGGTACGAAGCCGGATAGCGAAAATGTCTCCGGGTGCTTGCGGAGGAGCCGCATCCGGCCGCGGCCGTAGCGCACCATCTGCCGGAACAATCCCCACAGATTCGAGCGCGGATGGTAACGGACGCGCACGCGCGGCGTGAACCAGCACGTCAATCCAGCGCTGGCCACGCGATGATTGAACTCGACATCCTCGCAAGCGTCGAAGCGTTCGTCGAACAGGCCAACCGTGTCGAAGACGCCGCGGCGATAGGCGATGGCCACGCTTTGGGGCGGCACAAAGCCGGCGCGGTCGGAATAGATGTGCGAAGCCGGATGATGGCCCAGACGCGACGCCCGCCCCGCGGCGATGGCTCGCTGCATGCGCGTCGCGCAGGACACGTCCAGCGGTTGCGGCCGGCCAACACAGTCCGCGCCGCTCTCCGTGAAGGCGTCGGCAAGATTTTGGAGATAATAGGGATTATTTAACTCGCAATGTCCGTCGATGAGCAGCACAATATCGCCGCGCGCCGCGCGAATGGCGGCATTGCGGCCGGCGCTCGACCATAGCCTTGGATTATCGAGCAGCCGCAGATGGGCGTAGCGCGTTTGCAACGCCGCCACGATGGCGCGCGTGTCGTCGGTGGAACGGCCGTCGGCGACGATTATTTCAAAGCGCGCGGCGTCGTAGCGTTGTTCCAGCAATTGCTGGAGCGTGTCGGCGATGAAGGCGGCCTCGTTGCGCACCGGCACAATCACCGAGATGAACGGGCGCGAAGCAGCCGTCGTGCCGAAGCGGCGCTCGCGTTGTTGCTCAAGGGCCAGGTGTCGCATCCTGACTCCTCCTTTTCAAGCACTCCGCCGAACGGGGGAAACCTGCATATCGCCGAGCACGTCGTTCATGGCCTCTTCCACGACCGCGCCGTCGGGAATGCCAAGAAATTTGCCGGCGACGCCGAAGGGCAAAGCCAGCGCGTGGAACGCCGTGCACAACAGCAGCCGCAAGTCGAGCCAGGGGCTGAGATGGCGAATGTAGTAGAGGTCATGGGCCAACTTGCGGCGCACACTGGTCAGGTCGGAATCGGGCGGTAATTGCACCTGGGCGAGGCCGGTCACGCCGGGCCGCACCGTCAGGCGCTGCCAGTAACCGGGCAACTCGCGCTCCAGCTCCGGCACGAACTCGGGGCGTTCGGGGCGCGGCCCGATCAGGCTCATCTCGCCGCGCAGCACGTTGAGCAACTGCGGCAATTCGTCGAGATGGCTGGCGCGAAGAAACGCGCCGATGCGCGTGACGCGCGGATCGCCGGGCATCGACCAGCGCGGGCCGGTCAACGACTCGCAGTTGTGAATCATCGAGCGGATTTTCCAGATGGTGAACAGCCGGCCGTCCTCGCCGACGCGCGTTTGCGTATAAAACGCGGGCCCGCGCGAGGTCAGCTTGACCAGCAGGGCCGCCACGAGTATCAGCGGCACCGCGGGCACGGTCAAGAGCGCGGCCAGCACCAAATCGGCGACGTACTTGCACGAGAGATACCAGCGATGCCGCAACGGGCGGACAGGCTCGCGGTCAACAAACCAACGCTCACGGCGGATGGGATGAATCGCGGACAGGCTCTCGTTCCGGACAGTCGACTTATCGCCGGCTGGCCGGTGGTTGATCTTGATCGGCAAAGGATTCGCCTCCATGCAAAAGATCCTTCGGCGACAGCAATACTCCGCTGTCCAGCCCGTAGCGCCACCAAATCCCTTGCTGGCGCTGCGGGCTGGTTTTCAATCCGCGTCTAACTCGACGTGAATAGGGCTTTCCGCAGTGCGGGCAAGAGCGTTTGCAAAAACTCCTCGCACGGCTCGTTCCGGCTCGCATCGCTTGCCTCGCTCAGCTCGCGCTGGACGTACAGCTTGTGCAGCACCGGACGGCGGGCGAACTGGACGCGGGGATCGTCCGCAGCCATCCAGGAGGAGCCGTCGCTCCATCCCCAGTACACGCGCAACCGCGTTTCCTCCGTGGCCTTGGTGAGCACGGCGTCAGCTTTCCACATGCTGTCGCCGGAGCCGGATTCGTACTGGCCGCGGGTGCTAAACGTGAAACCGCTGGCGCCGTAACAAACGTCCGGGGTGTGGATGGAGACGGGTCCGGGCCGGCCGCACACGAGAAACAGCGACACCGTTGCTCCCGTTTTGCGATGAACGTAGCGGCGTCGGATGAAGCCGGCCACACCCGCGCCGGCCTCGCCATCCTTCACTGCCAGCACTTCGCCGTCCCACTCGCCTAGCTCCAGCGGGATGGCGCTCAATCGTTCGGCAGCCTGCGCCGTCTCCACCGGCGGCGACCAGCGGTCGGTCCAATATCCATGCACGATGCCGCAGGCAATCAAAGCGGCCGAGCCAATCAGAGCGGCGAACCATCGTTTCATTATTGGGTTCCTCGATCACGAATAAACATTGTTTAGTAGGGTGGGCCTCCTCCGTCGGCCCACCAGCGGGGGCGTGGGTGGGCCTCCTCCGTCGGCCCACCCTACCATGCCCCTAAACATCCTAATGAGCCACCATGCGAGCGTGGGCCGTGGCGGCCAACGCCTCTTCGGGATCGGCGCCGTTGACCACCGCCCCCAGCACGCGGATGCCCAGCGTCGTCAGCCGCTGCGACGCCGCGTAGACGCGCGGCATCTGGCTGACCTCACGCAGCACCGACAGAATCACTGCATCGACGCGCTGGCCGATCAGCAGCGAATCCGTGGCCGCCAGCACCGGATGCGAATCGATGACGACGAAATCGAACTCTTGTTGCAGCTTCTCGAAGATGCCCTCGACGCCGTCGCGGGCCAGGGCGTGCAATACCTCGCGGTCCCACTGGCCGGCCGCCATGAACGACAGGCCGTCCAGCGTCGTCGTCTGCACGGCATCGGTCAGCTCGACCTCGCTGAGCAGCACTTCGCTGAAGCCAGGGTGCATGGGCAGCTCGAACAGCTGATGCGCCGACGGGCGCCGCAAATCCCCGTCGATGAGCAGCGTCCTGCGGCCGGCACGGGCCAGGCTGCTGGCCAGGTGGCTGGCTACCGTGGTCTTGCCCTCGCCGTGCGTGGCGCTCGTGACCATGACGACGCGTGTGTGTTCGTCGTCGGCGTCGCGCAGCAGTTGCGTGCGCAAAGCGTCGATTGATTCCAGCGCCGGATGTCCTTCCAGGTCCGGCTCGCCGGTCGGCCCAACCAAATGATGCTCCAGGTTGGGAACCGACGGCACGGCGCCGACGACGCGAATGCCCAGCCCACGCGATACTTCGCCGGCCGAACGGATGCGGCGCTGGCGCACATCCAGCCAGGCCACGCCCATGCACACGCCCAGGAGCACAACCACCGGCGACACGATGACGCCCAGAAGCTGCTTTTTCATGTCCTTCTTTTGCAGCTCGGCGTCCTGGTGCTTGCTCACGCGCGCAGGCGCTTGCAGCTCCAACTCCTCTTCGTGCAATTTGAGATCAAGATTATCGACAAATTTCTGTACTCGATTGATGTTCTCGCGGAGGCGGTCCTGCTCGGCGTGATCGACCAACTTCATGTTCTTTAATTTGGCCCTGTACTCCTCGAGATCCTTGCCCAATTCGTCATGGTGCTGTTTCATAGCCTTGATAGCATTGATCTTCGACACGCGTACCAATTCGAGTTCCTCTCGGCTGCCGCTGCCTCCCGCTTCCACCGCCTGGGCCAATTCGGTCTCAACTTCCTTCTGCCGCTTTTTAAGGCCCTCCTGGGCTGCCTTTACGCGCTTTTTGGCGTTGATATGCGAGAGATACACGCTGCCCCCCGCTTTTTGCTCGAAATCGTCGACGGTCTCCTGGTGCTTCGCAATTTCCGCCTTGAGTCTTTGGGCCTGCGGATCGTTCTTGAGCGCGGCCTCGACGATGCTGGGAGAGACGGCGGCATCTTTGGCGGCTTTCATCTTGGCCACGTGGCTGGCCAGGTCCGCTTCCGCCTGTCTGATATTAAGGCGAAGATCATTCTGGCGGGTGTGGGCTTGACGGATCCTGTCCTGTAACTCTTGGAGGTGGAACAGCAGCATTCCCGCATCCGTTTCGCCGGCTTGTTTAACCAAGCTGTCGAGCTGGTTCTGGTCCTTCTTGAGCTTAGCGGACGCGGTGCGGAGCGCTTGGTCCATCTGGACCACCCTATTTCTCAGCGCAGTTTGCTCGGCGTAGACAATTTCATCCATGTACGAATCGATGACCGCTTTGACGATAGCCAGCGACACCTTCGGATCGCTGGAACTCATCAGCAGCGTCACCAACTCCTGATTTTCCTGAAATTCGACCTTCAATTCCTCCTCAAGGTACTGAGCGGGGTCCTTGCCGGAGAAAGCTTCCAAATTGAGCGCCTTGATTTCGTCCTTCTTGAGCGCGGCGGAGATCACCGGCCGGCCCGTGAGCAGGTTAGCCTGTGTCTTCAAGTAGGTCATGAAGTCGCCGTGGTTGCCGCTGGGGCTGTCGTTGAATTTCGGTGAAATAAATGCAACGCGGATGCGGCCGAAGGCGATGTACTTGGGCGACAAGAGGAACCAGGCGGTCAGGGCGGCGAGGACGGCGAGCGTGCCGCCGATGGCCGCGGCGCTGACCCATCGACGTTTCAGCGCTTGTAAATAGCTGCTCACGTCGGGCGCGGACGACAGTGCCGCCGGCACAGGGGCCAGCAGGGCATCGCTGGTCCGGCCGCGCCGGGCCTCGATGCGGCCGGCCACGGCTTTGGCGGGCTGGCGGGGCGTGGGCGGATTGTTCTTGTTGGGTTCGGGGTAATTAGCATCCTGCGGAATCACGGCTGATTCTCCCTATTGTGGTGAATCCTTCCCTTTTCGTAGGTCGGGCTGGGTAGCCCGACCCACGGTTGAACGCAGCATCTTCCTCTTGCCAGCCCGCAGCGCTGGCGAGCGGGGTCGCGTTAGCGCCCCGAGTGCTACTCTGCTACTTTCTCGGGGCGCTAACGCGACCCCGCTCGCCCTTGCTTGCGCTGCGGGCTGGCAAGCAAGGGTTTGTCAACGGCGCAGCACCGGACAGGGACCGAGACGGCCGCCTCCGTCATTGGAGGAAGAGGTTCCTTGTTCGGTGAGGTTGCTGTTCCGTGGTGATTGCCTGTGCTTCTTCTCTGGATTCCGCAAGAGCAAGGAGAAGCGCCCGGGGTTCCGTTAGCCGGACGCTTCGCTCCGCATCTTAGCGTCTCTCCGCCGCGGGCTTGGCGGCGGGGACAGGCGGGGTTTTTTCCGGCTTGCGCGGGGCCGTCGGCGCCGCCGGCCGCGCTTGACGAGTCCGTGGCGGCGGCGGTTGTTTGCGAAGCCGCCTCAGTGCGGGATCGCGCACCACCCGCGGGGGCGTC
>DASRBG010000029.1:0-47758 GCA_035653735.1 Gemmataceae bacterium | reverse complement strand
CGGTCTTCTTCCAGCTGCGTTTCGCCGGGGCCGCGTGTGCCGATGCCGCCGGCGGTACGGCCAAGGTGGCTCCACATCTGTCGCAAGCGCGGCAACGCGTATTCCAGCTGAGCCAATTCGACTTGCAGGCGGGCTTCCGCAGTGCGCGCCCGCGTGGCGAAAATATCAAGGATCAACTCGCTCCGGTCGAGCACCTTGAGCTTGGTCGATTTTTCGAGATTGCGGATCTGCCCCGGCGACAAATCGTTGTCGAAGATGATAACGTCGGCATCGGTGGCCTGCACTTGCTCCTGTAGTTCCTGGAGCTTGCCCTTTCCGATGTAGCTGTTGGGATTGATTTTCTCGCGGCGCTGGCAGAGACCGCCGACGACATGGGCGCCGGCCGTGGTCGCCAACCCTCGCAGTTCCTCCAGCGGATCGCTGCTGATCCACGGTCGATCCGGCAGCGCCACACTGACAAGAAAAGCACGTTCGAGATGAACGGTCAGTTCGTCGCGCGTTGTGTCGAGACTCACGTGATTGCAATTCCTCCTTAGCTACTTTATTTTACACTCGACTCGAAGCGGAAACCAAGAGGAAGTACACATCGGTGTATGTCTCTCGAAGTAGGCAACGCCTTGGCGAACGGCCGGCGTCAGCCGGCTGGTGAGGCCAACCAGCCGGCTGACGCCGGCCGTTCGCCTAGTTCAGATGCCGCACCCTGCCCGTCGTCTGAACGTTCGCAAGATTTTTCGATTTTGCGCTGGCCAACGCGATGATTTCGGTTACAATTCTTTTCGAACTACGTACACCAAGGTTGTCGCCCTCGCCCTCACTCCCTTTTCGAGGAAAGGAGTCCTCAATGTCGAGTCGCGCTCCGTCCATTCGCATCGGGATCTTCGGCCAGGACAATGTGATGGGCAACGAACGGCATGGCTGCGGATTGTGGCCGGCCGGTATCTCCGCCTGCCTCATTGCCGCCGAAGCCGAGCCGGTGACCATCACCGAGGTCGGCGACCGTTCCTGGGACGAAGTCTTCGATGGTCTCCACGGCGTTGTGCTCTCTGGACACGATAGCGACGGCAAACGCCCCACGGCCGAGGCCGAGGAGCTTTGCTTGTGGTGCAACAACCGCCGCTTTCCCCTCTTGGGCATCGATCACGGACTGCACTTGCTCAACACGGCCCACGGCGGCACGGTCTATCTCGATTTGCCGCGCGATCTGCCCGAGGCATTGCAGCATCGTCATCCTCCCGAACGCGGACTGCGTCACGCCATCAATGTCGTCCCTGACACCATCCTGGCCAATCTGTACGGCGAGGGCGAGGTGGTGGTCAACAGCGAGCATCGCCGGGCCGTACAGCGCGTGGCCCGCGGCTTCCGCATGTGTGCCCAGGCGCTCGACGGCGTGGTCGAGGCTATCGAGGCAGACGCCGAGTGGTTCGCCCTCGGAGTTCAGTGGCATCCCGCCTCGGCCACGGCTTCCGGCCTGGACATTCAGCTGTTTCGAGGTCTGGTCAATGCCTGCCGCGAGCGGTGGGCCAAAGCGCTGGAGACGTGCAGCGCAGCGTAAAGCGATCCTGCCAGCCTACGGCGGCGAGCGGGGTCGCGTTAGCGCCCCGAGGAAAGTTCTCGGGGCGCTAACGCGACCCCGCTCGCCGCCGCTGCAGGATCGTCGAATCAACTCACCTCTCGCCATCGTCGCCGAACCTGATCAGGAGTGGCGGTGCCCGTGGTGCCGATTTGCTGAATCGTGATCGACGCCACGAGATTGCCGAATGCCGCCGCTACTTCAACGCTCGCGCCGCTGGCCATGGCGCAGACAATGGCGGCGCTCGTGCTGTCGCCCGCCCCTACGACATCGATGGGACCGGCGATGGGATAACCGGGAATTCGCAGCCGATGTGCATACTCGTTGTCCCGAGGCGAGGCGAGGAAGATCCCGCGGGCGCCGTCCGTACAAAACACCCAGTTACCCGCACGGCGAGCCAAACGCGTCGCCGCCTCCTCCAAATTATCCGCTCTGTCGTCAAAACCCGCGGCGCGTAGCGCTTCCCCTCGATTGGGTTTCAGACATACGCCCCGAAACAAGCCGATCCGCTCGCGGCTGTCCGCCAGCACGAATTTATTCGGCTCTGTTGCGGCTAACGCGGTCAGCTGTTCTCGGGTCCGAGTTGTGATCACACCACAATCCGCTTCACTCACTTGATCGAGTACCACCAACGCATCGACGAGCGGCCATATCTCGACGAGTTTGCTCTGAATTTGCGCGTCGATAGCTTCGGGTAGGCAATGCCGGTTCTTGATGTCGAGCCGATTCAATTCACGGGGCGGTTTGCCACTTTCGCACAGCATCGGCTTCGTATAGGTGGGAGTCCGGCGATCGGGCGCGAGGATAAGCCCCCGAGAATCAACAGCAGGAAAAAGATCAAGCGCTTGCCGTAATTCGTAGCCCTCCCCATCATCGCCGAGGACGGCGACCGGATAGACGCAGCCAACACCGAGGGCGACGAGATTGTTGACGACCGTGCCTGCCGCGCCGGGACTGGAGCGGACACTCACCACTTGATACGCATCCAGCCCCGTCTCCAAGGAAGGTTCCGTCAAAGCCGCATCAAGCTCCAGATAACGATCGAGGAACAAATCACCGATTACGCCGATCTTCAAACGCGGTATTCGCTCCAGGATTATTTCCAGACTCTCGGTTGTAAGCGGAGAGGAGTCGGCCATGTCGCACCTCCGGATGCGGAGCTAACCACAGAGTCACAGAGAACACAGAGGAAGAACACAGAAGTCAATTAAAAAAGCAAAAAAGAAAGCCGGCGTTTTTTCATGGTCATCTTCTTTCTGCGTTTTTCTCTGTGTTCTCTGTGACTCTGTGGTGAGTTCTTCTTTATCTTTCCGCTTCCACGGCGGCATGGTACAAATGCGGAACCGTGACGCGATGATCGCCCTGCACATAGAAAGATTCGCCGCCGTCGGCGACGGTGCGTACCAGTATCGTCTTCCACGGTCGATAGTAATAGCGCGGATCGCTCTTGGGCGCTTGTTGCCTGGTGTCGCCTTCCAGGGGAATCAGATCGAATACGGCGGTGGTGAAATGGCGGATCACGTGGCCCTCCTGATGCGCGACGTTTCGTGCCATCGCCAGCGCCTTGAGGTACACTTCCGGCCCCATGACGGCCGAGCCGAAATTCAGCATTACTCCACCTTCCAGGCGCGTGACGCTCTGGGCGAAGGCCAGGAAATCGCGGTAACTCGCTTCACCCAAGGCTGCTCCATCGCAGTTGGGATGTTCGTGCAGGATGTCGTAGCCGATGCCTACATGCACAGTCACAGGCACGCCCAGACGAACTCCGGCGGCGAGAACACTGATGTCCGCATGGGGAAACTTCTCTTCGAGAATGGCTCGTCCGAGCGCTTCGCCAAGGCCCAACCCCTGCTTCGCCCCGGATCGGATGACCTCGTTCATGCGTCCCGTTTCGCGCCATAGCCCGAACTCGCCGCTGCGGATGTAGCGGGCCACGCTCTCCGTGGTAGCCCCGATCAAAGCGAATTCCCAGTCGTGAATGGGACCGGCCCCATTCAAAGCAAGGTGATCGATCAGGCCGCGTTCCATCAGGTCGATGAGATAACGCGAAACGCCGGCGCGAAGGACGTGCGCGCCCATGACCAGAAGCCGCGCAGTGCCTCTTTGCCGTGCTTCGGCCAGACGGCGGCCGATGAGCGGCAGCGCGGGATTCTCGAACGCGGGCAGCGGAGCATCCAGTGGCAGCAGTACGGAGAGATCGAGATCGTGTTGTCGTTGAGCAAGGGGCTGGATCAGCAAACGGGAGCGATCAAAAAGTGGATACGGCATGGATGGAACCAGCGGAGAATGGATGGAACGACGGAGGGAGCAGGTCAACGGCCCTGTACGGGCTGGACATTCGGCGGCCAATCGATGTTTTCAATTGCAGCCGGATCATCAGTTTTCACCGGCGTTCCATTTCCCACGAAATTGCAATCTTTGAAGGCAAAAAAGCGGTTTTTCGAGATGCCGTCGATCTTGGCGTTGATGCTGAAAAAAACAGCCGTCTGCTCTTTTTGGGTCATGACGAAATCGAGCTTGTGCAGTTGAATGCGATCCGGACCGTCGCCGCCCTCGCAGTTGGAGACCCAAATGCCGTATCTCTTGAATTTCAGCAGTTTCAGATCTTCGAGTTTTACCCCGGAGCAGCGGTGATATAGCTTCACGAGAATATCGACGCGATCATCCCCATCAAGAACGAAGCCCTTGATGGACACGTTTTTCGCTTTGGAGACTGTGAACAGGTTCGCAGGGGCCGTCTTTGCAGCTGGGGCCGGCCGCCAGCGAATCGATTTGCCATCTTCTGCCTCGATGCGAACATTGGGCACATCGATATTCACGTCGCTTTCGGCAAGATCATCCTGAACGATGATCCGCGCCGCTTGTTTGTTGGCGCGGCGCAGTCGATCGAGGACTTCAGAGATCGACTTGGCCGCGTTATTCTCTCCACGTGAATTGACGAGATAAACGAGCGGTTCCGTACGGAGTGAAGTTGTCGCGTTCGTTTCTCTGCTAAACATCCAGGCGAGGATGCCGAGAGCAAGGAGAAGCCCCAACACGATTCCCGAGGCGATGACGATGACCCAGCCGAGCCTCCGCGCCGTCGTGGGCGGCGGCAATCCGCCTACCGCCTGCGATAGGGAAATAGGATTTTGCTTTGTCGCGCGCGGCAGCGTACCATTCGCAGCTGCCGAAGAAATACCATCCTCAAGCAAGTCTTTCCACGACGGCAACGGTTGAGGCTTCTGCGGAGCACGAACAGGAGCCTTCTTGACCGGAGGCGCCGCGGTTGGCGTCACGGGATCGCTTACGACTGGCTGTGTTTCGGGTCCAATGGGGGCAACAGTTGGGACGGCCCGGACTTGTGGTACAGCGGCAGCCCCTCCCCTCAGCCCCGCGCGTGGCGCGGACAACGCGGCGTCCGGGGTTGACATCTCCAGGTTGAGCGATCCCCGCGGTGGATCGTTCTTGCGAACGGTGTTGGGCAACGGCGGCGGCGCGGATTTGGGCGGCTGCGGCGTCAACGGGGCTGGCGTGGTCGATTGCGATACTTGCCAGACCTTACGCGGAGTGGGCGACAAATCCGTGCCGCTTGGCGGAGTCCTCGGTCCAGAGGACAGGTGGCTGTCGCTCGGCGTCGAGCTGCCCATCGCGGCCGGGCACAGCTGCGGCATTTCGTGTTCGGGAGGCGGCGGAATGGGGGTCTGCGTCCAGGGCAGGAGCAACTCCGATACTTCGTGCGGCGTTTGCGGACGCTGATTGGGATCCTTGGCCATCATCTTTTCGACAATAGCCACAATGCCTTCGGGCACTTCCGGCCGGATCTGGCGAATCGGCTTGGGTTGACGCGTTTGATGCCAGATCAGTTTCTGGGCCACCGTGCCCTCGGCGAACGGCGTGCGTCCGGTCAGGCAGAAGTAGAAAGTCGCGCCAAGGCTGTAGATGTCCGCGCGGATGTCCACCGAATGGCTGTCCAAAGCCTGCTCCGGCGCCAGATAGTCGGCCGTGCCCAGCACGTTTTCATCGTACTTTTTCGTTAGGACATCTTCTTCATCAAAGAAGAAGCGGGCCAACCCCATGTCAAGGAGTTTGACGACGCCGTTGCGATCGACGAGGATATTGCCCGGCTTGATGTCGCGGTGGACGATGCCGGCGCAATCGTGTGCGTGCTGCAAACCCAAGGCGGACTGGCGAATATAGTGACACGCCCGCAGTACGTCCATAGGTCCCGCTTTTTTGACAATCTCCTGCAAGCTGGAACCGTCTACATGCTCCATCACCAGGAAGTGCAGCTTATCGTCCTGATCGATGTCATAGGCGCGGACGATATTGGGGTGATCGAGGGCGGCGACGACACGAGCTTCACGATAGAAGCGTTCGAGAGACGCGGAATCCTGTGCCCTCGCCGCAGGAAGCACCTTGACAGCGACGCGCCGCCTCATCAATTTGTGTTCGCACAGGTAAACAGTACCCATGCCGCCCGCGCCCAGTCTTTCGAGCACCTTGTACTTGCCCAGAGAGAAACCACGCCATTTGCCTTGCAGGACATGTTCTGCCTGAAACTGCGTCAGCAAGCCGTCGCGCACCAACAAGCCGGCAAGGACGGCCGGCACGCCCGGCAGAGTTTGCGCGGCGCGGGCCTTGTCGAGATACGCCGTGAGCTTCTTCTCATCGACGACCCCGCTTTTGCGCACCAACTCAACAAAATCGTCTATCGTTGTCGGCGACGGCATCGGCTATCCTTTGGCTGACGCGAATCTGCCTTGCGCCGGAGGTATCACCCAATAACTGACGGCGACTGGTTCATCCTATTAAAGCAACTATAGTTCGGGAGCGGAAGGGAGAGACGGATTCCGCGCTCCCCCGGGAGGCTCCTCAAGAGCGGCGCGATCAAGGCGGCCGCATGCGATTACAGACGCGAGCGGGTTACGCCTCCCCCACGCCACCCCGAATTGTGCGACACGATCCTCATTACGGAGAGTGTGACAGGCGAGCGGCTTCCTTGCAAGAGGCGAGTTCCGATTTTCCACAAATCTTTCACAATTGCATATTGCTGATCTGTCGATTGCCTTCTCGTTTATTCCGATTAGCATAGCTTTATGAAACCCTGTATCAGCGAAGCCGTCACGCTGTCAAGCACGTTCGCCGAGGATGTCAACGGCTACGCCGACGGCGGTTGTCATGCGCTGGAAGTGTGGCTGACCAAACTGGAAAAGCACCTGGAAACGCATTCCGTCGCCGACACGCGCAAACTCCTGGAAGATCGCGAGATGACGCTGGCCGCCGCTTCCTATCAGGGCGGATTGCTCCTTTCGCAAGGTGAACAGCGCAAGGCGCACTACGATCACTTCAAGCGACGTCTCGATCTGTGCCAGGCTTTCGGAATTTCCACGCTGCTGATTGCCGCTGATTTCGTGGATAAGATCGACGCGACTGGCTTGCAACGGGCGATCGTGTCGTTGAAGCAGGCGGCGCAGTGGGCGGCGGCGTTTGGCGTGCGTCTAGCTTTGGAGTTTCGAGCCGCCGATTCTTTCTGCACGAGTCTCGATACCGCGCTTGCTCTGATCGCCCAGTGCGGCGAGGCGAATACCGGCGTCAATCTCGATGTGTTTCATTACTACACAGGCCCGAGCAAATTTGAGGATCTCACGCTGCTGTCGCGTGAGAATCTTGCTTTCGTGCAGCTGTCCGATGTAATTGGCGTGCCGCGGGAGTTGGCCGGCGATGCCGATCGCATTCTACCGGGCGAGGGCGATTTTCGTCTGGAACCGCTCGTGCAACAACTACGTGCGATCGGTTATGATGGTTGGGTGTCCCTGGAATTGTTCAACCCCACGCTGTGGCAGTTGAAACCCGCCCAGGTGGCCGAATTGGGTTTGGCATCGCTGGAACGCTTACTGCGTGCGTGACATACTTTCCGAGCCTGAAGCGTTAGCGAAGGCAACTTCTCTTCGCTAACGCTTCAGGCTCGGAAACAGCGTACAATAGAGGAAAGATCCTCTGGACCAATCGGCTGCGGAAAGCTACAAGGGCCGCGGTTAAACCGGATGTCGGCGCGGAGGCGTCCGGCTTGGACAGGAGGACGGAACCTGGAAATAACGACCGTCGCTTCAACGACGCTCGATGGTCGAGAAGATGGGCAAAGCAAAAAGGGCCATCGGCCCACGTGAGGGCATCCCCTCACCCCCCCCTCTGAAAATCCATGCCGAGGAGATCGGCGACTCGCCTGGCTTACCCAGTCGGCCGCTCTCCACCTACGAGGAGTTGATCCGCTCTCTCAGTGATCGCCTCGTCGATGCCCAGCGGCCCATTCGCATCCTCGATGCCATCAAGTGGGATGACGACATCGAATGCGCTTTCCTCGCCGCCGGATGCCGTAAGCTCCCTCCTGTTGATCGCGATTATTACCTATCGCGTCCCCTGCCTTTCGATCCCGAAGCGAAACGCCAAGAATTCTTGCAGATTGAGCGCGAAATCCGCCAACGGTTGGGCAAATACAACGCCGCCGGCCAAATCATGACGCGCATGTGCGCGGAGTATCGCCAGGTTATCGATCTGCTCGTCAACCGCGGTACCCCCGCTTTCGCCGCCCTCTCGGAGCGTCTCTATGGAGGATCCGCTGACAGCTTCCATGCCGGCGATCCAACCCTCGCCGACCTCGGCCGCATGCTCTCCGGTTCACTGGATAATCTTGCCGGCGAAGCCCTGCTGTCATCGGACGAGCCGGTGCTCAACGCCTCCGAAGCGATGCGAATTCTATCGGAGAGGCTAACCGGCTTCTTCGATGATGCCTCCTCGGTACGCATCCGCCTGTCCGACGGCATTGTCGCCGACGCCGCTGCCGGCAGCGATTACATTAAGCTGCGCCGCGACGCCCGATTTACCCTGCGCGACATCCGCTTATTGGAAGTACATGAAGGCTGGGTGCATCTCGGCACGACCTTGAACGGACAACAGCAACCGATCTGCACTTTTTTAAGCAAGGGGCCGCCCTCTTCCACGATGACCCAGGAAGGTCTGGCGGTGCTGACGGAAGTTCTGTCGTTCGCCTCGCATCCGGCCCGCGTGCGCCGGTTGGCTCATCGCATCCAAGGCGTCGCCCTGGCGGAGTCGGGCGCCGACTTCCTTGACGTGTATCGCTTTTTCCTGGAACAAGGGTATCCGCCGCGCGAGAGCTATCAGCACGCCATGCGGATTTTCCGCGGGAGTCTTCCGGCCGGCTGCGGTCCCTTTACGAAAGACCTGTGTTACAGCAAGGGCTTCGTGCTTTTGTATAACTTCATGCGCTTGGCCGTATCGCGCGGCAAGGTGCATCGATTGCCCCTGTTGTTCTGCGGCAAAACCAACCTCGACGACATCAAAACGCTGGCATTGCTCGCCGACGAGGGATTGCTAACGCCCCCGCGCTACCTCCCGCCGCCTTTCGCCAACTTGCACGCCATCGCCGCTTGGCTTTGCTATGCCAATTTCTTCTCCTGCCTCTCGGCCAAACGCATCGAAGAGGATTACGCCAACTTTTTTTAGGCGAACGGCCGGCGTTAGCCGGCTGGTGGCGACTTTTAGGCGAACGGCCGGCGTTAGCCGGCTGGTGGCGACTTCAACCAGCCGGCTAACGCCGGCCGTTCGCCATTTCTTGGCGTCTTGGCGGTTTATTGACTATTGACTAGCTTGTCCTAAGACCTCCAGTCTCTACGGCCTCAAAGGAGCCGCCCCGTGGATGCTCCCATCGTCTTATGCGGCCTGGGCCGCTTGGGCACTCGGATCCTGAGATATTTGCATGCCGCGAATCTGCCGGTAATCGTTATCGACAACCGCTGTTCGGCCGATGATGAGCGCCTGCACGGCGCGCGGCTGGTTAGCGGTGATTGCCGTCACCGTGCCGTCCTGGAGTCCGCCGGCGTTGCCAAAGCGCGCGGCGTCCTTATTCTCACGAATAACGACCTGGTTAACATCTCGACAACTCTGATGGTGCGCGCGGTCAATCCGGACGTCCGTGTGGTGTTGCGATTGTTCGACCAAAGCCTACTTGCCCGCCTCGGCAGCGTGTTGCCCAACGTCTATGCGCTCAGCACATCATTGTTGACCGCGCCGGTGCTGGCGATGACGGCGGTGGCCGGGCAGGGACTCGCCGCATTCGATGTAGGCGGAGATAAGGACGGGGAGCGACGAGTGGTCGCGCTTCAGGTCGGCACCGGCTCGCAGATGCTCGGCCGCACGATCGGCGAGGTCATGGTTTACCGCGAGGCCGTGGCGCTGGCTCACTTGCCGGCCAATGGTACGGAACGTTATCTGCTCGATGTCGATTTAGAGACGCGGCTGCGGGCCGGCGATTATCTGGTACTGTGCGCGCGGCCGCGCTCGCTGGCCGCGCTGGAGTCCGCGATGGATGCCGACGCGCCGCATCTCTTGTGGGCCGGCTTGCCGCGGCGACTGGCCCGCGTGGCTCGACGAACCCTCGCGGAAATCGATCCAGCCGTCTTGATATGCACATTGGTTCTGTTCGGGGTCATCCTCTCCAGCACGCTCATCCTGTGCCTGGGAGTGGAGAGATACAAGGTCATCGATGCCCTCTTTCGCACCGTCAGCATCATGGCCACCGGGGCGAGCATGTACGAGCAGGATGTCGAATACTCGCCGGGCATGAAAGTGTTCGTGGCCTCGCTGCGCATCGTCGGGGCGGCCCTGATCGCGGCGTTCACAGCCATTTTCACGAATTATCTGCTCCGCGCCCGTCTCGGTGGCGCTCTCGAAGTACGGCGCATCCCCGATGGCGGCCACACCATCATCTGCGGACTCGGCGCCATCGGATACCGTGTCGTCGAGGAATTGTTGCGTTACGGCGAATCGGTCGTGGTCATCGAGCGCGACGCCGGCAATCGCTTCGTCCGCGCCGTCCGCCGGTTGGGAGCGCCGGTGATCATCGGCGATGCCGGTGTTGCCGGCGTCCTCCACGAAGCCCATGCCGTCACGTCGCGCGCGGTCATCGCCGCCACGGACGACGACCTCACGAACCTGGCCATCACCCTTCTCGTTCGAGAAATGCACGCGCGCCATCGCGTGGTGCTGCTCTTGAGCGATCCTGAACTAGCGCGGCTATTGCGTGAGGCGGCCGATGTGAGATACGCTCTCTCCGTGCCCATGTTGGCCGCGCCGGCCTTCCTCGCCAGCCTTTTCGGCGACCGCGTCCTCACCGTCTTTCAGGTGCGCGGCAAATTATTCACAGTCATCGATTTGTTGATTCAGCCAACCGATCCTTTCCTCGAGCATTCGGTGCGGGCGATGTCGGTGGATTATCGTTTGCAGGCGGTGGCCCTCATGCCAGCTGCGGGACCGCCTCCGCAACCGCTCTTGGCCGGACGGCTCCGCGCCGGCGATCGATTGCTGGGAATCATCGCCCTGACCGATTTGGAGCCGTTGCTCCGCCGCCAGCAGCCGGCCGCCTCCTTCGCGGTGGAGGTCCTCGGCGTTCCCCTCCCGGCGCGGCCGTGGTTGGCTGGCCTGTTGCGAATACAGAGGGGCGGCACCGAAGAGGAGGCGCTTCATGCTCTGGAGAAGTTGCCGTTGCGCTTCGCCGAGAATCTAACGCGCGGTCAGGCCGAGGACCTGCTCGCCCGCCTCCTTCGCGAGCGCGTCGATGCCAAACTGCTCTCGAACGAGTTAGACGAACGGCCCAGCGCCAGCGTGCCTATCCAGACGAAACTGGCCGATTGAGAAGACACGATTTTTTCGGTTTTTTGCTTGCAAGGGATTGGAAAGGGTGTATCATCATATCAATCTAAGAGCGAGTGGGGAGCGTGAACTCAGTTGTTCGATTTCCCTCCATTTAGATTGTGAGTCGCTTGGTGGGCGTTTTGTGGCGACGACTGGTTAAGCCATCCGTCGGCATGCCGCTGGTATGTCTGGCCGTCGCACTCCTCGCGCCTACCCCAGTTCGAGCCGGTTGCGATTATCTCACGCATGTCGAACGCATGCCGCTCGATCCTGCAACTGGGTCCGCCAGTGCCTCGACGATGCCCGGCCATGACACGGGGATGCCGAGCAAACCTTGCTCTTGCACCGGCCCCATGTGTTCGCGTCAACCTCTGGCGCCTTCGGTTCCCCCTTCTTCGGTAGAATCCGTGAAGATTTCCGAATGGTGCCGACTGGTTTCTCGCTTCGTCCTCGCCGCTCCACAACCTGAAATCCGCGTCCCCGACGAACCACTGCAATTGCCTTCTCACCATCCTTGCACTATCTACCACCCTCCTCGTCTCCCCTTCTGAACTCTCTTCCGCCCGCGACACACTGAGCAACTGAGCTGCGCCCTGCGCCCACTATGGAGGATGTAGTCCTCCCTGTGTCTATGTCCGCGATGACGCTTTCTCTGAGCGAGTGCGTCCCGGTGTGTGTCCGGTTATGATTTCTAGCGATCTGTTTGGTCCGTGAACATCTGTGTTCCCGGTGCCTGGTGGTCCATGTCGGCCCGCCGGGATTGTTGTCTTTCGCCGTAATTCTGGAGTTTCCATCATGAGTCGTCCTCGTTCTGCATTCACCCTTATTGAGCTGTTGGTGGTTATCGCGATCATCGCTATCCTTATTGGTCTTCTCTTGCCCGCGGTCCAGAAAGTCCGCGAAGCCGCAGCCCGCATGACTTGCGACAACAACCTGAAACAGCTCGGTTTGGCCTGCCACAATTACCACGATGTTTACAAGAATCTCCCTTATGGCAAGGGAAAAAGCTACCAAGGTAGCTCGTTAGTGCCTGGCGTACCAGCCTATCCGCGCTGGTCGGAGCTGGCTCTGCTGTTGCCGTTCATGGAACAGGGCAACCTGTACAATACTATCGACTTCACTTATCCCCCCGAAACGCCGGGGATGGGCGGAGTCGTTAATTTCATGCCGGCATACGAGAACCCTGCCCGTCAAAATGCCGCTCCCTGCCGGACGGCCGTAAAGCTCTTCTTTTGCCCCTCCGACCCGGCGACCCAGCCGGGCGATTGGCCGGGTCAGAACAACTACCTGGGCAACATGGGCACAACGTATATGTGCGACGTCAGCGAGCAAAATCCCAGCACCCTCGACCCTACTGCTAAGGCTGACGGCATCTTCTACTACCTCAGCAGCGTTCGCTTGACGGACATCACCGACGGCACCAGTAATACAGCCATGTTCAGCGAGAAACTGCGCGGGCAGGGTGTTCCCAATCCGCGCACCGATATGTTCGTTATGCCGGCCGCCAGCACCATGGCCCAGGCATTCTCCCAGTGTGAGTCCATAAACCCGGCGACCGCCACCCCGCTGACAAGCAAGCAAGGATACAGCTGGGTCATGGGCGAGATGTGCTGCACCACCTACAACCACATGGCGCTGCCAAACACGACGACCTGCGCCTCCACCGGCTTCCCCGGCGGCATGGCGAACATGGCCATGGTTGTACCGCCTTCGAGCTATCACACCGGCGGCATCAACATGTTGCTCTGCGATGGCAGCGTCCACTTCGTACCGAACGGCATTTCGCTCACGACCTGGCGGGCCCTCGGCTCGCGCAACGGCGGCGACATCCTGGGACCCGATTACTGAGAAGAGGTACAATCATGAACAGTCAGCAAATACGTACATTTGCTCATCTGTTGGCGTGGGGAGTGTTTCTTGGCCTCTGCACCGGTTGTACGGGCAGAGGCACCGCCAAATACATCCCTTCGGAGGATAAGGCAAGGCAAGCACTGGAGGCGGCCCTCAACGCCTGGCGCGATGGCAAGAAGCCTGGCTCCGTAGAAGGCGCGCCCATGCCGGTTCAAGTGGTCGATTCCCAATGGCAATCCGGGAAGAAGCTGCAATCCTACGAGATTGTTGGTGAGGAGCCGAATGAAGGACCCCGAGTGTTCTCCGTTCGGCTGACGCTGCAACAGCCATCGGGCCAGCAAGCAACGACCCGTTATTACATTGTCGGCAAGGATCCCCTATGGGTATATCGCGAAGCCGACTACAAGGCCCCCGCGGGCATGTAGCAAAGGAGCCGGACATGCGTCGCGCGTCTGTGCCTGGCAGCTGGCTCATGGTCGGCTGCACATTGCTCGCCGCAGGCTGCCAGGGTGGTCCATCGACGGAGCGCTTCGTGCCTGCTCCGGAAAGGGCGCGCCAAGCCCTGGAGCAGGCCTTGCGTTCGTGGCAGCAAGGCAAGCCGCCGGGCAAGCTCGAAGCCCTCGCGAACCCGGAGGTAATTCTGGTGGATACGTGCCGCCGGCCGGAGCAGACGCTGGATCAATTCACCATCCTTGGCGAGGCGCCGGGTGAAGGACCGCGCTGTTTTGCCGTAAAGCTTCGCCTGCAAAACCCCGAGGGAACGCAGCGCGTCCGCTTCGTCGTCTTCGGCGACGATCCGCTGTGGGTCTATCGCTACGAGGATTACGAAAGGATGATTCACTGGGAATGCGGCTCGGACGAACCCGCGGAAAAGGGCGTCCCAGTGGCGAGATAAACGATAAATAACCCCATGTTTGTAACCAAAACGAATTGTCAAACCGACAAGATGCGGCCACAAGCTCCCTCCACTCACCGCTCACTGTGGCTGGGCCTATGGGTTCTTATTGTCCGCTTGCGTTTCTTTCTGGTGCTTCTCGCCGTTCTGCTTCTGGTAGGTTACTGGCATGTTCTGGGCAACTACTGGCGTCGTCTAACAGGTTCGGGACCCGTTGCCGAGAGGTCGATCTCGCTCGATACGGAATACTGGTGCCCCATGTGTCCGGGGGTGGTCTCCGATTGGCCGGGCAAATGTCCGGTGTGCAATATGGCCCTGGTCCGCCGCAAGAAGGGCGAGGCATCGCCGCTCCCTGATGGCGTGCTGGCTCGTATGCAATTCTCTCCTTACCGCGTGCAACTCGCCGGCATCCGTACCGCATCCGTTGAGTATCGCCCCTTGCTCCGCGAAGTGGTGCTCGTCGGTCTCGCTGAATCGCCCAATTCCGCTTTCACAGCTGCGATGCGCGCTGAGGTGTTCGCCGCGGACCTCCAATTTGTGCATGAGGGACAGAGCATTGCGGCAGAGTCCGACTCACTGCCCGGCCACATTCCGTTTCAGGGCAGAGTCACTCGGATCGAAGCGAATAGCGTCCGAATCGAGATAAACGATCCCGATCATGAGTTACGTCCCGGCACGCTCGTCACGGCACGCGCCCAGGCACCGATCATGCGGCTGGCGTGGTGGCAACGCGCCGTCATCGAGGAGTGGCGGAATGAAAGCGCCGTTGATCTCGCAATGCACGCGCTCTTGAGCCCGGCGATCCCGACAGTGTCTGGAGGCGTGCGCTCGTTGCTTTCAGAGGCGCGGACGCAAGCCGTTCTCGCCGCGGGGTGGGGTTCGGCCGTGCCGTGTAGCGCGGTCATCGATCACGGATCGCTTAAAGTTGTTTTTGTTGAGACGGGACCGGGAATGTTCGATGCTGTCGAGATCATGATCGGCCCGCGCTGCGGCGATTTCTACCCGGTGCTCCGCGGCGTAAGCGTGGGCCAGCGTGTGGCCGCCGCAGGCGCTTTCCTACTCGATGCGGAAATGTGGCTGAATCACGGCTTGGCCGCCACTTACTTCGGTGCCACCCGAGGGGCGAGCGAGCCGTCGCCTCCAACGCCGTCGACCACGTCAAGTTCGCCATCGGTGGAGGACAAACTACTAGCGGCAAAACAGAAAATCTGTCCTGTCACGGGCCAACCGCTCGACTCGATGGGAGGCCCCGTCCGCTTGATCGTGGAGGGGCGGATCGTGTTTGTTTGTTGCAAAGGCTGCGAGGAGCCGTTACGCAAGGAACCGGACAAGTATCTCTCGAGACTGTCGTCGACCAAGTGAAGTCGCGTTTTCTCGTTCCCACACTCCGCGTGGGAACGAGGCCTTGTGGCCAAATGAAACGGGACGCAACATGATTGAGCGCCTCATCGAATTGTCGATCCGCAACCGGTGGCTTGTGATAGCCGCCGGCTTGCTGCTGGCGCTCGGCGGTCTCTACGCCGTTTATCATACTCCCGTGGATGCCATCCCGGATTTGTCCGAAAATCAGGTGGTCGTCTTCACAGAATGGCCCGGCCACAGCCCGCCGGAAATCGAGTCACAAGTTACTTACCCTCTGTCGCTGCACTTGCAAGGACTCGCCGGCGTTCGCGTCGTCCGCTCATCGAGTGATTTCAATTTCTCGATGATTAGCATCATCTTCGAGGACGGCGTTGATCTCGCGGCGGCGCGGGATCAGGTTGGCCAGCGCCTTTCGCGCGCGCGCGATGTGTTGCCGCCAGCCGTGGCGCCGGCCCTTGCGCCGGATGCTGCCGCGACGGGGCAAATCTTCTGGTACACCGTCGAGGGTGCCGGTTCCAACCTCGCCCGATTGCGGGCCGTGCAGGATTGGTTCGTTCGCCCACAGATGAGTTCCGTTCCAGGAGTAGCCGAGGTCGCCAGCGTCGGCGGTTTTGTCGGCGAATATGCCATCGAGCTGGACCCGCGACGGCTGCAAGCACTTGGCGTGCGTTTGTCCGACGTGCTCCAGGCCGTGCCCCGCGCCAACGCAGCTGTCGGCGGCGATGTCATCCACAAGGCCAATGCCGAGTACATCGTACACGGCGTTGGTTGGTTAGGTCAGTCTGCGAAGGAAAACCCCGACCCCGACCCGCAGCGAGTCCTGCGTGACCTCGAGAGTATCCTCGTGCCCCGTTCCGCCGGAGGCTCCGTCCGGCTGGCGGAAGTGGCAACGGTCCGCCTCAGTCCCGCTCCTCGCCGGGGAGTGCTGGAAAAAGACGGCAACGAAGTCACGGGCGGCGTCGTGCTCATGCGCCAGGGTGAAAACGCTCTTGAGGTCACACGCCGTCTCAAGGAAAAGATCGGCGAATTGCAAGCCGGCCTACCGCCGGGTGTTCGAATTGTTCCCTTTTACGATCGCACTCCTCTTATTCACGGAGCCATCGGCACCGTCACCGCTACGCTGGTCGAGGCAATCATCACGGCGACGGTTTGCGTTCTGCTCGTGCTGGTGCATTTTCGCACTTCGTTCGTCATTGCCCTGACCCTGCCGCTATCGGCCCTGGCGTCGTTCCTCATCATGTGGTTCTTGCGCCGCTTGGGCATCGCCGACATTCAAACGAACATTATGTCGCTGGCCGGTATTGCCATTTCCATCGGCGTGCTCGTCGATTCTTCGATTGTCGTGGCTGAGAACGTCATGCACCGCCTGCACGAGCACTTTGGCGATCAGCCGGTGACAGGGGACGTACGTGAGATCGTTCTTTCGGCTTGTCGCACGGTTGGCCGGCCGATCTTTTTCTCCGTTGTCATCATGCTTCTGTCGTTCCTTCCGGTGTTCGCGCTGGGCGGCATCGAGGGCAAGATGTTTCGGCCGCTGGCCTTCACCAAATGCTTCGCGCTCGTCGCCGTCGCTATTCTCGCGGTCACGCTCGTGCCGGCTCTCTGCACCATCTTCATTCGTGGACGGTTGCGCAGCGAGATGGATAGCTGGTTGGTGCGCGGGGTCATCTCGGCCTATCGCCCCATGCTGTCCTTCGTTCTCGATCGGCCAGTTGTCATCGTTTGGTTCGTCGGCGTGACATTTCTGGTGGGCCTGGCACCGTTGGGTTATCGCTGGCTCTCCCTGGGGATGCTGGCGGTCGCGCTTTTGGGCAGCCTGTATGCGGCTCGGCGAACGCGGACGCGCATCGCTGTTGTCCTCACGTTGGTGCCTATCGCGCTTGTGTCTCAGCAGCTTATCACGCCGCTCGGCTACGAACCCATCACCCCGCTCGATGAAGGCATGATCATGGACATGCCGATCACGGTGCCGTGGGCGTCCGTGGCACAGGCGGCGGACGATCTCAAGGCACGCGACATGCTTTTCTGCCGGTTCCCTGAGGTGGATATGGTCGTCGGCAAGGCGGGCCGTGCCGAGACTCCGACCGATCCGGCGCCGTTGGACATGATCGAGACGATGGTGAACTTTCGGCCCCAGGAGTTGTGGCCGCGAAGAAAGCTGCATCCGACTGACGCCGAACGTCAAGCGCTGTCTGTACTCGATGCTCTTCGCACGGCCCACGTGATCGACAATCCCGGTGATGAGGCGGCGCGAGGAGGGCTGATAAACGAGGCGGTAATGGCCGTCTTGCCGGTTTTTGACGCCCAGATGCGCGAGTACGCCTATCAGCGCAATCAGGAATTCGAGCGTGGGCTGGGACACGTCCTTATCCGCGCTGGCCGCGAAGAATTGGCCGCTTTTCTTTACGACAATGGAAGCTTGCCGCGCCGTCTTATGCCGATCGAGTTGGAACGCCTCAACGAACCAGGACCATCCGGCTTCGCGCTACAACTGGCCCACGATCTGACTCCGGAGGATGTCGCCCTGCTGGCGCGCGATACAGTAGGCCAGCTCGAGCGGTTGAACTTCCTTTCGCCGGATGGAGACCCGCTGCGTTATCGACCCGGCCTCTTCCGTCGTGCCGGCATCGCTCTCGGTTCGCTGCTTGGCAGCACGCCGCCGACGCTTGTTAGTGTTCTCCACGAGTATCTGACTAGCGCGCAGCGTGGCTTTTGGCGCCAGCATATTCAGAAAGTCAACAATGAGCTACAAGAACGCGCAGCCCCGCTTTACACGCGGCTAATCCTGGAGGAGCTTCTGGGAAGGTCAACCGTGATTGATGCCGAAGCCGCGGAGAACCTCCAGCAACGCCGACATCTACGCCTCGAATCGTCAACGCGGAGTGTTGTTTCGGATCATCATCATCATCACCACCACGGATCGAGTTCTGCTCCGCCTCAGGTTCCATCTATTGATCCATACCCCTCGCTGGACCGCGTGCAGGTCGAGCAGACGCGCGCATTCGCCGCGCGGCTCCTGCTGTGGCAAGCTGATCGTTCCGAATTAGCTGGATTCGGTGGCGAGCTGGATCGTGTCATGCAGATGCCTGGTTGGACGAACGTTTGGACCATGCCCATTCAGAATCGTGTGGACATGCTTTCTACCGGCGTGAATACGACGGTCGGCGTGCGCGTGCTAGGGCGCCGTCTCGACGACGTGATTCGCGCCTCGGAAGAGGTTGCGGCGGTTGTCGGGAAGGTGCCGGGCGCGGTTAACGTGGTTGCCGATCGTCTGCGTGGCAAAGGCTATCTCCAAGTTCGTCCGGACCGCGATCGAGCCGCCCGCCTCGGTGTCCGCGTGGAGGACATCAACGAGCTAGTCGAAGTCGCATTGGGCGGCAAGGTGGCAACGCAGACCGTCGAGGGACGCGAGCGCCATGCCGTGCGGGTCCGCTACACCCCCGAATGGCGGGCCGATGAAGAATCCGCCCGCGCTTTGCCCGTTCCGGTGTTTAACTCACCGGGTCGATATGTCCGCCTCGCCGACGTGGCCGAAGTGCGCATCGCCGAGGGGCCGGCGACAATCAAGAGTGAAAATGGATTGTTACGCAATTACGTGCGGCTCAATGTGCGGGGACGTGACAGCGGTGAATTCGTGGAGGAAGCGCGCCGCGCCGTTGCCGCACGCGTCCAGTTGCCCTCGGGCGTTTTTCTCGAATGGACCGGTCAATTCGAGCACGAGCAACGCGCCAGCAATACGTTGATGTGGATCCTTCCACTCGTGATCTTGCTCGTCTTTCTCGTATTGTGGCTGACGTATCACGACCTGGCAGATGCCCTGCTGATGATGGTGGCAGTACCGGGAGCGTTCGCCGGAGGTGTCTTCGCGCTGTGGCTTTTTGGCTTCAAGTCCTCCACAACCGTGCGGGTCGGCTACATCGCCTGCATCGGTATGGCCACGGCCACCGGCATCGTCATGCTCGTCTACCTGCGCGAGGCGATCGCCCGCGCCGGCGGGCTGGAAAAACTGACCCTCGAACAGCTCCGCCAAGCGGTGATGGACGGGGCCGTCCATCGTTTGCGCCCCAAATTGCTAACCGAATGCACCATGATTCTCGGTCTGGCTCCCCTGCTTTGGAACACAGGCGCTGGAGCGGAGGTCATCAAACCGATGGTCATCCCGGTATTGGGCGGCATCCTCATCGCGGATGAAGTGATCGATCTGTTTTTGCCGGTGCTGTTCTACTGGGAGCGTCGCCGTCGTTGGTGGCGTCTGCATCAGCCCACGGCGTCCCCGAGGACGGTCCTCAATGGCGCTGTGGACGCGCGGCTCTTGGAGGTCTCCGGATGAATCATCGTCGTTCCGGCTTCACCCTGATCGAGCTATTGGTGGTGATCGCCATTATCGCCGTACTCATCGGTCTGCTGCTGCCGGCCGTGCAGAAGGTCCGAGAGGCCGCCGCACGCACGCAGGACGCCAACAACCTCAAGCAGCAGGGCCTGGCCCTGCACAACTGCAACGACACCTACAGGCGTCTGCCCCCCGCCTACAATTTCTTCCCCAACCCCAACCCCACCGACATGAACGCCGCACCCGCACCGATGGGGACCTTGCAGTACTTCCTGCTCCCCTTCCTCGAGCAGCAGAACCTCTACAACTCGGTAATGGGTAGTTCCGACATGGCCATGAACTCGCCGCTCAAGATATACATGTCGCCGGCCGACCCCTCCATGCCCGCCAACGGCATCGTCACCATGCTGGGCAACCCCTACGGTGGGTGCAGCTACGCGGCCAACTACCTGGTTTTCGGCAACAATCCAGGCGGATCGGCAAACATCCCGGCCACGTTCACCGACGGCACCTCGAATACGATCGTGTTCACGGACCGCTACACAGCCTGCCCGATGGCGATGATGCCGCAAGGTTGGCAGATGGGTATGTGCGGCAACCCGCCCAGTTGGCCCTTTTACCCGGGGGGGATGGATACGGCGGCTACCTTCCCGAACTTACCGCTGCCGCAGATGGCACCCAGCATGTCCATGTGCGACCCCACGCTGGTGCAATCCTTCTACGCCAGCGGCATCATGGTCGGCCTCGGCGACGGCAGCGTTCGCATGGTTACCTCGGGCGTTTCGCAGAATTCCTGGAATTTGGCCCTCAATCCCTCGGATGGGCAAATATTCGATAGTAGTTGGTAACGCAAATGCGGTGGGAGTGACTAGCCCATGAGGCGTTCTTGTTGGCACGATTGGCGTCTTGGACCGGGAGCGTTGTTGACGCTCCTGGCCACGGGCGTCTTCGCGCCTCAAGTACGCGCCGGCTGTGAACAACCAACGGCAGTTCGGTGGCTGAACGATGGAACGCTGCATCCGATCAAGGTTGCCTTGATGTCGAGCGCCATGACGCACCGAATGGCTCATCACACCCCACCTGATCCTCAGCCCTGCAAAGGCCCGAATTGTTCGCGGGCGCCACTATCGCCTCTCGCTCCGCCGGCAACGACGATCACTCCCAGCCAAGAATGGGCCTGTCTCTCTGTCCTCGCAGACGGCGCGGACCCACAAGGCGCCGCCCATTGCCGTCAAGAAGATTCCCGCAAACCCATCTTCCGCACATTCCGCATTTATCATCCGCCCCGCTGAGCCTACTCCTTTCTCGCCCTTTTACCAAGCGTCCGGCTTGACCGGAGAACGTCCGCGCTCCCTCACGGACCGCGCGGCCCGTAAGACGTACATCGTTGCATTTGTCCTCATTAACGGTCTTTATTGGTACTGAAAGGGGTTTCCTCATGACTCGCTCCCGTTCCGCATTCACCTTGATCGAATTGCTGGTGGTGATTGCCATCATCGCCATCTTGATTGGTCTGCTGCTGCCCGCCGTGCAGAAAGTGCGCGAGGCAGCGGCACGCGTCAAGTGCCAGAACAATCTCAAGCAGTTCGGTCTCGCCCTGCACAACTACCACGACGTTTACAGCAATTTCCCTCAAGGCCGTGGTCAGAACAATTCCCTGTCTTTTTCCCCACATAGCCGCCTGCTGCCGTTCTTCGAGCAGCAGAACGTCTATAACACGGTCAACTTCGCCGCGGCCTGGAACGATCCCAGCAACGCGACCGCGGCTGCCTCTCGCATTTCCACCTTCGTTTGTCCCTCCGATCCAATGTCCTCATACCCGGCGAACTGGGCGCCGACCAACTATCGCGCCAACGAGGGAACCAGCATCGATTTCGATTATGGCATCTCGGATCCCACAGGCATCAACGCGGCCCTCAGCCCGCCCAATGGACCTTTCAACATGAACCAACCCCAATCCATCGCCTCCATCACGGATGGCACCAGCAACACCGCAGCCTTCAGCGAACACATTACGGGGGACTTCAACCAGAGCGTGGCCACGCTCAACGCGGATACTTTCGAGCCAGGCACGCACCCGCTCAATGCGGACCAAGCCCTGGCCGACTGCCAAGCTATCGATCCGACCAATCTGAGCTACCAAGGCGTTTCCAATGTCGGTGCCCCCTGGCTGTATGGCTACCACTCGACGACGAGTTACTGGCACGCCTTTCCTCCGGGCTCGCGTTCGTGCATGTACCCGCCGCGGCGCATTGCCACGACAGCCAACAGCGGGCATGACCGCGGCGTCAACGTCTGCCTCTGCGATGGCTCGGTACGATTCGTCACGTACTCCATCAGCCTGAGCACCTGGCGCTCTCTGGGTACGTGCAACGTTGGGGAAGTGCTGGGCAGCGATTGGTAATCAACGTCAAGGCGAGTTCTGGTTAGCGACGCTTCGCAGAAGCGTCGCTAACCATACACCGGAGGATTTCCTTTTATGATGCGTATATCCGTGCCTCTTGCGATTGTGTTGCTCTCCCTGTCTCCTCTCGTTCGCGCGTCAGAACCGGCGGGGCCAACTCCGCCGCCGACGCGCCCTGAGATGAAGCAAGCTCTTGAAGCCCTGAAAAAAGCTCAGCCGCGCTTGCCCTTGCCGCCCTTGAGCGACGAGGAAAAGGCCCTGTTGGGAGGTCGGTCGGTTGTCAACAACGGGCGAATGCGGCAGCTCTATCTTCCCGCCGAGCTGCGCGGCAGTGATTTCTACCGCGGCCGCGATGCAGCCATGACCCTCGATCCGACCTTCAAAACCATGCTGTTTTGGATCGTGTCCCGCGTCAATAATTGCCGTTACTGACTGGGCCACCAAGAACGCAAGCTCGCGGTCGCGGGCTTGAGTGAGGAGAAAATCGCCGCCCTGGACTCCGATTGGGAACGCTATACCGCCGCCGAACGGGCTGCCTTCAGCTTGGCTCGGCAGTTAACCTACGCACCCCATTCGTTGACCGATGCTACCGTGTCGAAGTTGCGCGACCACTATAAGGACTTGCAGATCCTGGAGATTATCTTCACGGTGGCCAACAACAATTCCACCACGCGATGGACCGACGCCCTGGGCATTCCGCAAGAAGACGATGGCTCGTTCTTCGCCAAGGACACAGGCAAAAAGCCGGAGGTCCTGCGCACGTTTTTGACGCCGACAGCGGACGCTTACAAGGAGCGGTGCAGCTCGGCGCTGCCGGATAGCGAGGCATGGAAACGACCGCCCCTCGGTTCTTGCGACGAAGCGGAACAAGCCCTGGCCGCCTGCCGTAATCGCCATCCGCGCATTCCGTTGGTGAGCGAGGATGTTGCTCGTGGCCTGCTGCCGGCCGATTGGCCGAAAGGACCGCTTCCGCAGTGGGTTCGACTCCTGGCCAATTTCCCGAAGGCGGGCCTGGCGAGGATTGTCAGTCTGCGCTTGGCCGAAGAGAAAGGTGGCTTGAGTCCACGCCTTAAGGCTCAGATTGCCTGGATCGCCGCTCGCCACGATCGCGCCTGGTATGCCCTGGGACAGGCCAAACGCCGTTTGCGGTCGCTTGGGCTTTCCAAGGACGAGATTTATCGACTCGATGGGTCGTGGGACTCGTACTCCGCGGCGGAGCGGACCGCTTTCCATCTCGCCCGCAAGTTAACCGCTCATCCGTCCACAGTCGCGGATGAGGACATCGCGTCTTTACGCAAATCCTACAGCGATCGTCAGGTCGCCGAATTGGTTTATCATCTCTGCAATTCCGCCTTCTTCGATCGTTTGACCGAAGCGTGCGGCTTGCAGCTGGAGGATGAATAACTACCCCACAGCTTACTTTCGGGAATTGGAGGTTTCAGTATGACTCGTTCTCGTTCCGCATTCACCCTGATCGAATTGTTGGTGGTGATTGCGATCATCGCCATCCTGATTGGCCTGCTTCTACCGGCAGTGCAAAAAGTCCGCGAGGCGGCAGCCCGCGCCCAGTGCCAGAATAACCTCAAACAGCTTGGATTGGCTTGCCATAATTGTCAGGATGCTTACAGCTGTTTGCCCCCAGGCTTTGGATGGTTCCCCAACGGCGGCTCAATCCGAGGTCAGCCCGGCCAGGCCCTGGGCACCGCGCTGTTTCTGATAATGCCCTTTTTGGAGCAACAAAATCTTTATAACGCTTGCCAGGTGCCGGCCAATCAAATCCCCGGCAGCGACGCGCAAGGCTTGGGCAGCGATACGAACTTGATCTATTATGCCCAGGCCGGCCTGACCCCCGCCGCACAGAACACAGCGGTCAAGGTCTTTCTTTGTCCTTCGGATCCCAGCGTGGGCAACTGGCAGGGTGGCGGCCCCTACGGCGTGCCGGGAGGGTCTTACGATTGCTCCTACGCGGAGAATTGCTTTGTATTCATGAATGCTCCTCTGTTCACGGATCCTTCTGCGGGCGGTCAACTTGCCGCTCAAGGCCGGCCGGTAATCCCGGCTACCTTCACGGACGGCACTAGCAACACCGTACTCTTCGCCGAGAAGTATGCAGCGTGCGGCCCCGTGTCCAACGGCGTGCCGAGCGGTGGGAACATCTGGTTCTCGCCGTGGGGACCGTGGAGCGGACCTTATTTCGCCGTTCCCTGCTATGACGGGGGGGATTGCTACGGCACCAGCAGCTTCGGGCCTGGCAAGCCTCCCATGATTCCGTTGTGGCAGCAACAGCCCAATCCGTGGCAGAGCGCGTGCAATCCCTTGCTGCCCTCGACTGGGCACACGGCCGGTATGAACGTGGCGTTGGCCGACGGCAGCGTAAGGCTCGTTATGCAGGGCCTCGGCGTGTTCACCTGGTCGGTCGCGTGCAATCCACAGGACGGCCAGCCCATGCCGAACGACTGGTAATGACAACGAACCGCGGCCGCCTCGCCACGGCGAGGCGGCCGTTTCCTGGGTCTAGTATCTTTGTAGGAGTGATTGTCATCATGAAGCGAAATATACGTCCGACCAGAAACTACCTCGTCGTTGTCCTCGCTGGAGGATTGTTGCTTTTGTCGAGCGGTTGCGGATTCTTCGAGAACGCCGGGACGATCACGGGTACCGTGCGTTACAAAGGAGAGCCGTTACCCGAGGGAAGTGTTAGCTTTGTTAACGATAAAGGCAAAGTGGTCACGGCAACCATCGACCAATCCGGGCGTTATGCCGCGTCCCATGTGCCAACCGGTTCAGCGAAAGTCACGGTCCAAGTTGTCCGTGCCGATGGTCCGCCGCCCGTATCGTTTGGCGCTACTCCAAAGTCCGTCCAAGGAACGGCAGCGGTTTTCAAGATTCCCTCGCGATATGGGGTGCCGGCGACGAGCGGCCTCAAGTGGGAAGTGGCGAAAGGCAAACAACAATTTGACATCGATCTCACGGAGTGAGGGCGAACGTTTTCTTTGCTTGAAACGGAAGGACCGATCCTTCAATTTTCGGTTTTTTCTACGGGAACAAGAATTATGACAAACGAGAAATCGATGGCGGCTGGCCTGCTGGCACTCGTGCTATTCTTGGCCGCGGCGGATGCTCAGGAACCGAGGCGTCAAGATCAGAAACCTCAAGGGAACACGAAGAGAATAACTCCGCTTGTGGACGCGAAAGCGCTGGCGGATCCGAAAGCGGCCGCGGCGGCGGCCGCCCTTCTGGAAAGCGCTTACGAAGGCCAGACCCCGCCGGAAGCCGTGCGCATGTTGGCGGCGGTTTTACGCGGCTCGCAAATGGGTGCGGGCGAGGGTTGGTTTGGCCCGGCTCAAACCCGTTATTCCTGGAAATGGCTCGCCGACCGTTGCGGCGTGGATCCGGTCAAAGGCGAAATCCCTCGTAAGCGGTTCCCCGGATCGGACGTCTTGTTCGCACGTCTTGACCGCGATAAGAACGGAGTGATTTCCCCAGACGACTTTGACTGGTCGGATCGCAGTCCGTACGTGCAAATGTCCTACATGGCCAATCGCCTGTTTCGGAAACTGAATGCGGAAGGGAATGGGCGTCTGACCAAGGACGAGCTGTTGCAATTCTTCGACAAAGCCGCCCAGGGAAAAGACCATCTTTCCGCCGATGATTTCCGCGACGCCCTCTTGGGTGGCTTGTTCCGGCGGTATCAGCCATCCGACATGCCCTCGCAGGCGGTCTTGATCCGCGGCTTGTTCGCGGGCGAACTCGGCTCGATGAACGAGGGACCGAAGCTAAATGATCCAGCTCCGGACTTCACGCTGAAAACGGTCGATGGGAAAGAGACGATCCAGTTGGCGAAACGATTCGCGGCCAAGCCCGTGATACTCGTATTCGGCAGCTTCACGTGAGGGCCGTACCGGTCCCAGTTTGGGGCCTTGGAAGAACTGAAGCGGCGCTACGGTGACCAGGTTGAGTTTCTCGCCATCTACGTCCGCGAAGCGCATCCGACGGATGGTTGGCGGATGAACTCGAATGACGAAGCCGGCATCTCCATCCCACAGCCTCGCAACGAGGGAGAGCGCGTGGACGTGGCGCGACGATGCTGTAGCTCGTTGAATATCAGTATGCCGTTGTTGGTCGATGAGATGGACGACCGTGTCGGACATGCCTATAGCGGCATGCCGGATCGATTATATCTGATTGATCGCAAGGGACGAATTGCCTACAAGGGCGGCCGCGGGCCGTTCGGTTTCAAGCCGGGCGAGCTGGAGCAATCGCTACTTATGCTGTTGCTGGATCAAGAATCGGCCGTCAAATCCTCGGAGCGTCTGCCTATGTTGACAAATGAAGAAGCGTGGAAACGATTGCCCGGCGCGCCGGTGAAAGTCCAGCCGTTGCCAGAGTGGGCACGGATGTTCGCCGGGCCGCTGCCGTTGACGACGGCGCGAATGTTGGAACTGGATGCCCTGCACCGCAGCGGCGATCGGCTGGAACCGAGGCTGCGGGGGCTTGTTCGCTGGGCGGCCGCCGATGCCAATCGCTGCGACTACGCAAAAACGGTCGCCGTCGCCGACTTGCGGCGGGCCGGCATCGCTGCGGCTGAGCTACAAACTCTGCTTATCGATCCCAATCGGCTGTCGGCGGGGGAACGCGCCGCGGTTGCATTCGCCCGCAAGATGATGCGCGAGGCCCACGCCGTCACGGATGAAGAGGTGAAGCAGCTCCTTGGATACTTCGGCGAGGAGCGAGTCGTTGCCTTGGTGGCGCTATTGGCCCACGCCAGTTTTCAGGACCGCATCTTCCTGGCGGCCAACGTGCGAGTCGAGCCGGAAGGACCGCTGCCCCCCTTGATGGTGCAGTTCGCCAAGCCTCAAGCCAAGCCGCCTCATGGGGCAAATCCAGTGATGGCAAAAGCCGCATCCTTGAATGCCGGTACGAACGTTAACGGAAGCAGTGGTGAATGGATTGCTTTGCAACAAGGAGTGAACCGGCAGAAGGCACGGCCCGGACGCATCCGTGTGCCGTCGAAGGAGGAAGTACACAAGCGCCTCGGCGACGGTCATCCAGGACTATGGCAATCGGACATCAACTGGAGCCGCGTCTGCTACGGCAATCAGCCGGAGCTGACCGACGCCTGGTTCGCCACTGCTGCCGCCTTCCGCCAGGAGTCTGGATTGGATCCCATTTTCCAGCAATCCCTGTTTTGGATCGTCACGCGATCCTTGCAGTGCTTCTACTGAATGGGCCACACCGAAATGTGCCTCGCGGTCGCGGGGCTAAAGGATGATGAGGTGAATACCATTACGCGACGCCTGGCCGGGGATTGGTCGGATTACTCCGCCGCCGAGCGGGCCGCGTTCGCGTTCACGCGCAAACAGGCCCAGAATCCGGCATCGATTACAGACGCCGACGTTCGCGAACTGGAGCGGCATTATGGACACGACGGCGCGTGGCACGTCATCTGGTGGGCCTCGCGCTGCCACTACATGACGAAAGTCGCCGATGCTTTTCAGCTGCCCTTGGAGCAAGAGAACCCCTTCTGGAGCATGCCGGGGGCCGCGATCAAGCCAAAGAAGCCTTGAGACCTGGTGGAGAGTTGAGGAGATGGGCGAAGCGCCGGACAAACTCGGAATGGCCAGCGGGACTGGAAGTTAATTCTCTGCACGCGGAATTATTTCCTGTCGTCTCGTTCGGGCTTAGAACGACCTCACCGGAACGAGGCCGCTGGCCACCGAGTTTGCCCGGCGCTTCCCAAGAAATCTTATGGATCGTCGGTTCCGTCGCGCGACCGTCGCCCACGCGAACAACCGAACAAAGTGGAGTCCTCGTATGAGTGTACGACCCATGTTGCTGACGTGGCTGATCTTTTTGCCTTTGACCGTGGGCAGGGTGTGGGGTGGTGCATCGCTGAATGTACCCGTGCTGACGGATGCGGAGGCGTGGAAGAAAATGCCCCTGATTGAGAAAGACACCGGCCGGCCTCTGCCCGTGTGGATTCGCGCATTGGCGGTCTCGCTGCCCAAAACGGCAGCGGCGATGCTCGACCTGGATTATGCTCAGCGCGTCAAAAGCACGCTGCCTCCACGCCTTCGTGCTCAATTGCGCTGGATCGCGGCAGACGCCAATCGCTGCGACTATGCCAAAGCCTATGCTCGATTCGACTACGTGCGAGCCGGCGGCAAAGCTGAGGATATCGACAACCTCCTTAGCCGGCTCGACACTCTCCCCGTGGCAGAGAAGTTGGCCCTGACTCTTGTACGTCAGCTCGTGGAGGCGGCCTACAGCGTCAGCGATGAGCAGATGGCACGATTGGTTGAAGTATATGGCGAAAAACAAGTGGTCGCCATAGTCCTGGTCGCCGCTTATGCCAACTTTCAGGATCGCTTGCTCCTGGCTCTGGGTGCTTCCGTGGAGGAAGGCGGCCCACTCGCGCCCATCAAGGTTCAATTGCCCAAACCGTCACCGCCGGACAAAACATCCAAGGCGAAGAAAGAGAAGCCGAAGCGCAACGTTTCTCCCCCCTCGAAGAATCCTCCTCCGCTTCCTGAGAAGCTCGATGATCCCGAATGGACGGCTTTGCCCTTCGATTCCCTGCGCGAACGCGTGAGCAAGCAGATCGCCCGGCGTCAGGCGCGCGTTCGCATCCCCGCCTGGGAAACCGTGCGCGATTTGCTCCCGGACAATGTCCCCAAGCCGGAGAAACCGATTCGCATCCAGTGGAGCTTACTGACCTACGGCTACCAGCCTCGGCTGTCCGCGGCGTGGTCCGCCGGTTTGCGTGCTTTCCGCTCCGAGTCCGACCTCGATCCGGTGTTTCATGAATCGATGTTCTGGGTTGTCACCCGGTCGTTACAGTGCTTCTACTGAATGGGCCACTCGCAAATGCTGCTCGCGGTCGCGGGCCTCAAGGAGTTGCCTTTGAAAGAACGCGTCGCCACGCTTGCCAGTGGTGATTGGTCGTCGTTCCCCTCGAACGAACGAGCGGGCTTGTTCTTCGCCCACAAACTCACGCGGACGCCCTGGGCCATCCGGCGAACCGATATCGACACGTTGACGGCGTATCTCGGAAGGGAGCGAGCGCTCGACACAATTTGGTATATGTGCTGGTGCAATTACATGACGCGCGTGGCCGACGCCTTCCAAATACCGCTGGAGTCCGAAAACGTGTTTCAGAATGAGGACGACAAAAAAGAGAACAAGAACAAGTAGTCACAAACTTTACTCGTCGGCGGCCTTCCCCATCCTCTACAATGAGCGGGGAGGCCGCCATGCACAATTCGACAGATCGTGAATCGTTTCTGCAAACTACTTTCCGCAGTCCGCGCGCAGCGCTGCCTCGGCCGGTGTGCCGTCTCGGTCTGGCGACGCGCGGCACCACCGGCCTGACACCCGGGGATGTGGAACACGCTGTCTCTAGCGGTGTCAACTTCCTCAACTGGTGCGGAGCTTCCGACGGACTTAGCGCCTTCGTGGCGGATCTTGGGCGACGGCGTTCCGAGGTCGTCGTCTGTGTGCAGTTCGAGGCTCGCACCGCGCAAGAGGCGGAGCGTGAGCTTGATCATATTCTGAAAGAACTGCATACGGACTATATCGACATATTGACCTTTTATTACGTCGAAGAGCGCGCGGAATGGGAGCAGATCATCGGGCGGGGCGGTGCTCTGGATTTCTGCGCCGCCGCGCATCGAGAGGGCCGGGTTCGCATGCTCGGAGTGACGAGCCATCAGCGCCCGCTTGCCGCCGAGATGGCGGCCAGTGGTTTGCTCGACATGCTGATGATCCGCTATAACGCCGCCCATCGCGGTGCTGAAACGGAGATCTTTCCCGTAACGACGGAACGGAGGCTGCCGGTCGTTGTCTACACTTGTCTGCGTTGGGGGGCCTTGTTGCGCTCCACTCCGGATGATCCGCCCGGCTTCGTCGTGCCATCAGCGCCGGCATGGTATCGCTTCGCCCTGCAACATCCGGCCGTCACGGTAGCTCTGATGGCTCCAGAAAACCGGGCGGAACTCGACGAAGACTTGCAAGTCCTGCGACACTCCCAGCCATTGTCTGTCGACGAATATGCCGAACTCATCGTGCACGGACAGCGAGTGCGCCGCCACGCCGGCAGTTTTCCGTAAAAGCAGAACCAAGGATTGCACGGATAAAACGAATTGAACTAAACCGCTTCGCGGAGGGAGAGGGCGAGCTGTTGCGCCGATGGCGAAGACGTTGATCGCGTGGCGCGTCGGGCAGCGGATTGAGCGGCGAGGACGCCGCCCTTGGGGGGCGTGAAGGAGCCCTGTCTGATTACTCGGTCCGCAATCCAATGAACAGGGGCCGGCATTATGCCGGCCCTCGCGTCGAATATCTGCCCTCTCGGTCACTTCTTCTCGCGCTTGAAGACCTCAAGAACGATCGGCGTATCCTCCTTGCTGGCGAACTCGGTCGGCCGGTCAGCGCCTGGAACAGGCCTGGCGAAGCAAACCGTCAGGGTGTCTCCGTCGAGCTTGTAAATGCCCAGCGCCGTCCGGTCTTTGTCGTCCGTGATGCTGAACTCTTTGGGTTTCTTGGCGGGGTCCAGTTGGTAGGTAAACTCCTGCTCTCGCTCTCCCAGCTTCGCGGTCAACTTGCCGTCGGCGGCAAAGATCACCTTGCCATCTTTGATCCTCTCCTCCGGCGCTTTCTGCCCCCCCTCCTCATAGGACACGAGGGCCCAGGTGCCCAGGATCTTCTCCTCGTCCTTGGGGGCCTTGTCCTTGTTGGCGACGGCCGGCTTGTCAGCCAGCGCCAGCCGGACGCACACGCCAGCGCCGACCACGACGGCCGTCACAGCCAGCAGCACCACTCCTGCCACCTTCAACTTGTTTAGCAACATGGCTCGCAACACCCCTTTCGTTAGTACGGCCACGGTCGCCGGGATGGCGCCGGAAGCCGCTTGCCTTGCCGCAGTCAGCACCGCGGCTTCGACTGTCCCCAGCGCCAACTCCGCCGGCACCGCCGCCTGCGTCGCCTTCGCCGCCAACACGCTGACCAAGAGTCCCACCGATGGGGCCACGCCACGCCGCACGAGCCGAAGGCGCAGCCGCTCCCGTCCTCGCGCCAGCCGTGACAGTACGGTGCCTTTCGGGCAAGCGAGCTGGCGGGCTACCTCCTCGGTCGTTTTGCCTTCCAGGTAGAACAGCACCAGGGGAACACGGTACTTCGGCGCCAGCCGATCCAGCTCCTCGTCCAGCACTTGGCGCAACTCGCGCCACATCACCTCTACCGTGGGGTCACCGTCCAACATGGCCACCGCCTCCCTTTTGCGGGCCTGACGTCGGGCGGCCTGCCGGACTCGGGCTGCGGTGCGGTAGGCCACCCCGTGGAGCCAGGGGCCCAGCAACTCCGGCCGGCCGACCGACCGGGCCTTGTGGACCAATACGAGGAAGGTGGCCTGGAAGGCGTCCTCAGCCTCGTGGTGGTCGTGCAGCAGGCGTCGGCACACGCCCATCACCATCGGTCCGTGCCGCTGCACCAGCGCCGCGAACGCCATCGCGTCCCGTGTGGCCACGAATCGCTCCAGGAGGTGCCGGTCGTCCAGGGCATCGTCGGGAGGCTGTCCAGCGGCCTGGCCCGGGAACGGGGTCACGGGGTGGTTCGGTTCACTTGCCATCGGGGTTTTCCCCAGGATGCCTGCTCTCTTAATACTCAGGGAACGAGGCAGTTTGATTCCCTTTTTTTCTCCCTCTGGCGCCGTCGACGCTCCGGCCCAGCCAGGAGAGACCAATCAGCCGCTGGCGCGTCTTCCCGCTTCTGATCATATGCCGTGCAAGATTGGGCTGTTTTGTCCGATTTGTCCCTTCAATCCGTCATTTTATGTTCCTTTCATTTTGGCTCATCGGTATGATTATCGATAGATGATCGACTCTCCTGAGGCGTCGCCATGTCTTCTGACCGCCAGAATCAAACACTCGCGGACTATGTTGCTCTAGCCATTAGCCCCGCGCTCATCATCGGACTGGTTTCCAGCCTGGTCTTCTTCCTGCTCAATGTGCTCTACGCCGGAGAGTATGTCGAGCGCATGCGCTGGATTCTGTTCTTTTTCGTCTTTGGCGCAGTGCTGATCGCCCGCATGACCATGCGTGACGACACGAGTAGCCGGGCCGCCCTGTACGGCGTGCCGCTGGGCTTTCTCACCTGGCTGGGAATGAAGATTTTCGTCGAGTATCCCGAAACCGGCGGGATTCGAGACCTCAGTTTTCTTATCAATGCCGGCCTGATAGGGCTGATCTGGTGGTGCGCCCATCGCCTGACATGGGACTGCACCAACATCGACGAGGATACCGATGTAAATGCCGAGGGATTGCTGCAAGCGGCTGGACTGGAGAATCCCAGAGACGGCGAATCGTCCGCTGAGGAAGAGAAATTCCCGTCATCCGAAGGCTGGTTGCAGCGCTGGCGGCGCTACCGCGAGGAGCGCAAAAAGAAACGGACCTTGGGTGTTTGGGTCGTGTATTTCTCGCTCGCGGCGCTGCCCTTGTTTGGACTGGGGCAGGCGCTCATTCCCGCCGAGGATGATGAGCGCCGTCAACTGTCTTTTTGGCTTATCATCGTGTATGTCGGCTGTGGTTTGAGCCTGCTGCTGACGACGTGTTTTCTCAGCCTCCGTCGCTATCTTCGTCAACGACGCCTGCAAATGCCTGCGGCGATGACCGGCGTGTGGCTGACCGTCGGCGGGTTGCTCATCGCTTCGTTATTGTTGCTCGGTGCCGTGCTACCGCGACCCAACGCGGAGTATTCGTTGTTCTCGTTCTCGGCGGCGAAATCGGCAAAACGGAGCGCGTCGAAGTATGCCATGAAGGGCGGCAGGCCGGGCGAGGGCGAGGGACGGCCAGGAGCCGATGATCCGAAAGGGGAAAAGAAAGACACCGATTCCGGCGGCGATAAGGGTGAGCAAAAAAGCGAGCGGAGCGAGGCAACGAGAAAGGGTCAAAAAGGGTCCGGGAATCAACAAGGGCAAAAAGGATCCGGGAATCAAAACAGCAAGTCGAGTCAAAAAGGCGATAGCCAGAATCGAAATCGCGGCCAGGAACAGAAATCTCAGAACAACGGTCAAAATCAAAAAAAGGGCGATCCCAGTTCCGGACGCGATCGGCAGGCAGAGAAGGACAACAGTAAAGAATCGCGGGGCGATGACGAGAATCGCGACTCCTCGGACCAAAAGGAACAGCGGTCGGCGAACGGCCGGCGTCAGCCGGCTGGTGATTCCAAAAACCAGCCGGCTGACGCCGGCCGTTTGCCAACCTCGGCTGTGCGAGATGTGGTCAGCCGGGTTGCTCCGGTCCTCAAGTGGATCGTGTTTGCCGTCATCGGCCTGGCCGTCGTGTTCTTCGTGCTGCGATCCGGCTTGCAGTTCTTGGCGAACTTCACCGATTGGGCGCGGCGGTTGCTCGATGCCTGGCGAAACTTTTGGGAGAATCTGTTCGGCCCAGCGCGAAAGCCATCCGAGGAAGAGGAGCATGCCGAGCGAGAGGAGCAGCGCCTACGGGAACAGCCGTTCGCATCGTTTCGCAATCCTTTTGGGGGCGGGCGGATCGGGATGGCGGCGCCGGAGCTGATTCGCTACACCTTTGCCGCGGTGCAAGCATGGGCGCGCGAACGCGACCTCGGGCGACAGCCCGGTGAGACGCCGCTGGAGTTCGCCAACCGTGTCGGAGCGGAAGTGCCGGCTCTGGAAGCGGATCTGCAACGCCTCGCGGTTCTTTATGCGCGGGCCGCCTATGCTCGCGGCGGTCTGCCGAGTAACAGCCTGGAAGTGCTGAAGAGATTCTGGGAACGTCTGGAGGCGGTGGCGGATCAACCCCTGTCCGCATGAACACCATCCCGCGAACCCAAATTCGTTTGGTAAAATAAGGGAAGCGAGAAACGAGGGAGTGGCTGTCCCATTCTTTAGCGAGGTCGCTTCCTTCGATGTTAGCGGAGCTTGCGAACAAGGCTCGTGCGGAGGTTCGTGGATGAAACGTTCGATGTTAAAACGGCCCTATATGATGGCGGTGTTCCTTGGAACCGCGTTATCGGTAAGCGCCGCTCCGGGACAGGCGGAGGTTCAGACTCCGCAGACGAGGGAGAAGGCCATCGCCGACATGAGCCGTTATTGCGCCACGTGCTGGCGGAACGCGCGTCTACCAATGGATTCGTGGGGCGATTGCACGCAGGAAGTGTTCCGCCGCCTGCTCGAACGCTTGCCGACGGACGCTTGGGATCTGGCACTTCACGGCGAAGGCGAGGAACGACGCGAGTTTCTCCGTGCCATCGATACCGTCAAGAAACGCACGCAGCGAGCGCGGAAGTTCTCACCGGCCATCGATACCGTTGCCGACCGGCGCGATCCTCAGTGCCGCGAGCTTCGCGAAGAACGCGAAGTCGTGAATCAGGCTGCCGAGGAAGTGCTGTCGCCGAGGCAGCAACGCATTTTGCAACTAAGCTTCGAAGGCTGGTCCGTGCAAGAAATGTCGAACGAGCTGGGCGTACCTGTCGAACGCATCAGCGATGAGAAGTACAAGGCCATCCGCAAATTGCGATCGCATTTGCTGGGATAAAACCTGGAGACTTCTCATGGCGATGAGAGAGGAACCGCTCGACCCCAGGGATCCCAAGGGCATGAAGCGGATGCGGGCTTTCTTTGGTCCGCAACAGGTCGATCTTCAGATTCGACAGGCCATCCAGTGCTGCTGGATGGCCCTTCCACCGAAGCAGCAACGCGTAGAAGAAGTCGAGAAAGAGATTCGCCGGATCGTCGACCGGGCACTTCAAGATTTGCGAGAAGATGCGGATAGCTTTGGCTTGGGTCGGAGCTAACTCTTTCGTCGTAATCGCTCCGCGCGTTGCTTGGCGCGCATCAACTCCTCCCGCAATTCGATCAACACCTGCTCGCGGGGCATATCTCGATAGCGCTCCGCGGGGATCGGTTTGCCGATGGACACGGCTATATCGGCTCCCGTCGTGGGAAGAAAGAACGGTGAGAATTTCGGCCAATGCCGTGTTCGCGGCAAGGCGTCGAATGCGCCGGCGATACCGATGGGCACGATCGGCGCCGAAATGCGCTTGATTAACAGCAAAATCCCCGGCTTGAGCGGCTGGACCGCGCCTGTGTGGGTTCGCTCACCTTCGGGGAACACCAGGACGGCTTGGCCGGCTTTCAGTACATCGAGGATCGCTTTCAGCCCCTCCTTGGCAACGCCCTCCTGATCGACTGGGATGGCGCTGCAGCGGCGGATAAGGGCGCCGAAGAAACGGTTACGGAACAGGGTTTTGCGTGCCAGAAAACAAATGTGACGCCGGAACGGGCAGCCGGCAATCGGAGGATCGAGAAAGCTCTGATGGTTGGCAAGAAGAAGTGCCGGGCCGGTGCGGGGGACGTTATTACCTCCTTCATAGCGATAATTGAATCCCCAAGTGAGGATGGTCCTCGACAGCCAATAACCGATCTCGTACAGCAACCAGGAAGACTCGTTCCCCATCGAAGCCGCCACCTCACGAAACACTCGACATGCGACGGCGAACCTCGGCGGTCATCGTTTCGACCGCTTGCTCCAGGCTCAATTGCGTGCTATCCAGCAGCACGGCGTCACTCGCCGGCTTCATCGGCGCCAGATCGCGAGCCGCGTCGCGTTGATCGCGGATTTCCTGATCGCGCAGTATTTGTTCCAAGTCCAGACGCTCGCCGCGTGCTTCCATTTGACGTTGCCGCCGCCGAGCACGTTCCAGGGGATCGGCGAACATGAAGAACTTGCAGACGGCATCGGGAAAAACAATGGTTCCCTGATCTCGGCCCTCACAGACCATATTGCGCCCTTCGGCGATGGTGCGTTGCATTTGCGCCAGCCGTCGGCGCACGGCGGGACTGTCGGCCACGGCCCCAGTCGCCGCCGTGACTTCGCTTGTGCGAATCAGATCTGTTACATCCTCGCCATCCAGCAACACACGGCCGCCCGGCGGCATCTCCAGTGGAAGTGAGGCCACGAGTCTCTCCACAGCCTGCTCATCGCGCTGATTGACGCCGGCGCGCAGAGCGGCCAGGGCCACGGCGCGATACATGGCGCCCGTGTCCAAAAACTCAAATCCCAGACGTTGTGCCAGGGTCCGTGCCGCGCTACTCTTCCCCGCGCCGGCTGGACCGTCAATGGTGATGATCATTCCGATTTCGCCCACGAGGGATCGATGGGGAAAGGATGGGAAGAAAAGGCGGGTCCGTCAAGGGCGCGCTTTACCAGCCCGCGGCGCCAGCAAGGGCGATCCTTGCTGGCGCCGCGGCCTAGTGTTGATGTCTTGTTTCCTACGGCATCCGCGGGAAGATGTTAATGCGGTAGCCCACCGGCGGCAAATTGTCATTCCGCAGCGGCCCGACCGTGCCGTAACCGTCCACGTCCACGGAATACTGGATCGTGCCGACTGGGAACGTGATCGGCAAGGTTTGACCCGGCCCGACGCGATACGATTGCCCGTTTATGTGAACCGTGGCGGGTGCTGCGTACACATTCTGTACCGTGATCGTCGCGGTGGTCGGAGCCGCACCACCGGGAGCCACGGAACGCGGGTCATAGCCTGCCACCCGGATCGCTCCCTGTTGTGCCGCCATTCGCTCCAGAAGCTCTCGGATTCTGGCAAGTTCCTCTGTAGTATGGTTGCGCTGCGCGGCGTTATCGAGGAGATCTCTCCGCAGATCCCCTATTTGTTTTTTGAGATCGGCGACATCTCTCTGCAACTGTTCGATCTTCTGCTTGTCGCCCAGTTCCGGATCGATGGCACGGAGCGATGGGCAGAAGAGCCCTAAAGTCAACAGAACAGCCGGTATCAGTCTTGTCCAGGTACGCATCGCGGTGTCTCCTCGATGGTGAACAGAAATGCTTTTCCCGACACGGAGCCAGGACTGTTATAGAGCTTAAAAAAGGAATGATCGCTAAGCAAGGCAAAAGCGGTGTAATCGTCCCATCGATCGACGCGGGGAACCCGCAAAATCGGAAGAGTCAACCAAATTGACCAACCCGAAGCGTAAGCGAGGGCCTCTCTCGCTTACGCTTCGGGTTGGTAAAATCGTCTCAGCTCTCCTCGTATTGGGCGATGCGATTGACGGTCTCCTCGAACTCGTCGCTGGTATCGTCCGCGAGCCGGTACTGGAGGAGATAGGCGTCTTCGCCGCTATCCTCGTAGAAGGATCGCAGCACGCGCAGTGCTTTGAACCCCTGCTTGCGAAAGAACAGCTGAGCCCCAAGGTTCGTTTCGCGCACTTCCAGGGTGATGCGTGTGCGGCGATGGCTCGACAGCTTGCTAATAAGCTTGGCCACCATCTGGGCGCCGACGCCATATCGACGGCAGCACGGGCTGACGGCGAAATTGAGAATGTGCAGCTTGTTCTTGTGCAATTCGTAGATCATAAAGCCGACGACTTTTTCGCCCTGCTCGGCCACCATGCCGATGCAGTTGCGCTGCCGGAGGCAACGCAAGAAGTCTTCTTCGGTCCAGGAATACTCGAAGCTCTCCTGCTCCGTCTGCAAGACCTCCGGCATGTCCCGGCGGATCATCCAGCGAATATGGACACGAACCTGTTCCTTTTCCGTGCGGTTCGTACTCATGACCAACCTCCTCTCCTCCCCCTCGAGGCGCGGCACCCCCTCCGTGGACGTGCCGCGTCGTGATTGCTGCGCTCCCGGTTCCGGCGGGACCTGCAGTAACAGTGCAGAAGGGCTTTGGATCGCGATGGGGACGGCGGACGGTTGGCCCGTCATCCTTAACGCGGCCGAATCTTAACAACGCTCCGGTTCCCGCTCAAGGTCAATGGCTTTCGTCCTCCGAGCCGCGCACGCAGCGCAGCGGAGTAAGCAGTCCGGGCGTCCGCTCACTCCGCTGCGCTGCGTGCGCGGCTCGGATGGCCGGGTGTTGGAAAGACGGGGGAGTCCTTCCCCCTGGTAACGAGCCTTCCTGGCTTTTTTTCGCGTGAGTCCCAACCCGGAGCGGGTGGTGTGCGAGCAAGTGGAAAGGCTTACCATAACTCCCTCTGAGCCGTTTGGCAACCGAATCTTTTTCAAAAAGTTTACTAAATCCTCACGCCCTCATCGCAAAGTGTCACCAGGGATAGAGTTGGCGTTTTTCTCGGTCGTGGCCAATTTCGCGTCGTTGACCTGGATGCTTAGTTCACGAACCGCCGGCGTCTGCTTCTCGGCCGTCAACTCCACGCGGAGAGAGCCTTTACCCGGCTTTAGACCACGGAGCCGGATACGATAGATCGCATCCCGGTGGGCCTCCAGTTGAGGAAGCGGCAAGAAACGCACCTGCTGTTTCTCGATCTGCTCGCCGCTCGGTCCCTCGGCCTTCATAGCCGTCACGGAGTCGGGCAGCGTCGCCGTCAACAGCAGACCAACGCATGGAGCATCGCCATTATTGAAAACGTGCATCCGAAGGTTCGTTTCTTCACCGACGGATAAGTTCTCTTCTTTAACATGTGCTTCCAAATTCAGCACGGCCTCTGCTTCGGCATGCAGCGTTTTACTGGCCCGCGCCTCCGGAAAGTTCTGGCTCACGACGGCTGCGGTCATCGGCCAGTCGCCGGCCGAGTTTGCCTTGATCCGAAGCATAAACGTTTGCCGTTGGCCGGCGCCCAGGTCGGGCAGCGACCATGCCACAGCATGCTGATTGAGGTAGAGTGCGGCCCCGGTGCTGGCCGAGACGACCTCGAATGTCGGCGGCAGCGCTAACATCAGGCGAACCGCCTTGGCCGGCAGCGAACCGGGATTGGCCACTTCCAAATGGAAGTCCACGCCGCGCCGCGTGAGGGTCTTGACCGGCCCATCCATGCGCAGCGTCAGGTTCGGCTCGGTGATGACCACATCCAGAGCGGCCTTTGCCTCGACGCCGCTGTCGGCCTGAGCGAGTACCGAATTCCGAAACGAGCCGGACTCCACCGCCGTCGTCTCCAGCGTTATGGTGCATCGTTGCCCCGGCTGCAAATCGCCGAAATGTTCGATGCCCAGCATTCGGTTGCGGCTCTGATTTGGATGGTGCAGTCCAGCCGGCAGCGTATCGTAAATCTTGATGTTACGGATAGGTACGTCGCCGTTGTTCGCCAATTGGAGGCTAAAGCGGATACGTTCGCCGCGCGCCGCCTTGGCACGGTTGGCGCTCATTTCGATGCTGAATGGCGGGCGAATGACCCGCGTGCGTAGGCCGCTACCGTTTAGGAATGTCACGTAGGGCCGAAGGTCCAATTGATCGGCTCGTCCGGGGTTTAGCTCGATTTTGAGACGCCGTTCTCCGCCCGCTTCGAGATGGCGCAGGTCCCAGGTCAGACGGTTTTCGTGCATCACCGCCGGCGGATCGGACTCCAGTACGCGAACGCCTTCCGGCAGCGGTTCCTCAACATGCACCTCGGCAACTGGCCGCGCTCCACGGTTGCGGATCACGATCTCATGAACCAGTGTTTTTCCCAGCAGTACCCGATCCGGACCCACAACCTCGACGGATAGCGCGGCCGCCGGCCCCTCCGGGAGATTCACGGCTTTCACCGGCGCCGGACTGCTCGTCATGCTGCCGAGCAAGGCTGTCGGCGATAGCATGGCGGGTGTCGCCGTACTCGCCGCAGGAGCCGGGGATTGGGTAAGCGCAGCGTTATTCGGAACCTCTTCTACGAATGAAGCCTGCTTGATCGGACTCGGCAACGGCGCGGGAGGAGCAACCCTGGGCGAGCCGGGAGCGTCAGCGGCCGGAGCCGGCGTTACGGGTACCGAAGTAGCAATGACCTCGCGATGTCCCGAAGCGGCAGGCGTGTCCCCGCGCTGACCGAACATCCTTCCGGAGCCGAGCAACAAGCACGCTCCCAGCAGCACGGCCCCCGCGAGGCGGCGACGACGCACAACCCACCCCCTTACCTTCGTTCTTCTTCCACGCGATAGCGGCCGCGGCATTTCTCCACGGGATATTTCAGAACGTTGCGCGACATCTTGCTGGCCACGGCGTCACTCAAATCCAGGCCGAGAGCATTGCACAGCGCGAAGATCACTCCCGCCGCATCGGCGATTTCATCGGCGATCAGCTCGCGCTGCGCCGGATCGCGCACGAGTTCGCGCGAGGCGTCGTTGTCGATCCACAGAAAATGCTCCATCAATTCGGCCGCCTCGGCCGCCAGGGCCATGGCGAGATTCTTGGGGCTGTGGAACTGCTCCCAATCGCGCTCGGCCACGAAGCGAGCCATCGACTCGCGGAGCATGGCCACAGTCGTCGTGTTGTCCGACATGGCGTGCATCTCCCGTTGAGCGGGAAACTCGAAATCCAAGGCACGAAATCCGAAACCGGATCGCGTGCTTCGCGTTTCGCATTTCCCCTGTTATCAGGTGGAAGGACGGAAATATAGCGGTCGACAGAGGTGTGTCAAGATGAGTCCGAACGTAAACGATTCATGCGAGCATTTTTTTATTTCCCCTGTCACATTTTCGCTGGTACGGTGGGTAATCTAGGGGAGACTAACTATGCCCAAGATGAAACCGGACTCAGCGCAGACGTCCGCGTTGCTCGATCGCATCGACCGGGGAGACCGGCAGGCGCTCGAGCAACTGCTGTCCCGCGGCCGGCCTGGCTTGCGGGACTTCGTCGATTATCACCTCGATCCCCGGCTGCGGAAGCGACTCGATCCTTCCGATGTCGTGCAGGAAGTGCAACTGGAAGTGGTGCGGCGCATCGAGGATTATCTCGAGCGACGCCCGATGCCCTTTCACCTGTGGCTCCGCAAGACTGCCTACGAACGTCTGCTCAATCTGCGCCGCGACCATCAGCGCGCCCGCCGCGCTCTTGAGCGCGAGGTGCGTCTGCCGGAGCGCTCGTCGCTCTTGATGGCCCGCCCGCTGCTGCACAACTCGCCCAGCAAGGAAGCCGAGGTCCGCGAGTTCGCCGAGCGCATCAGCCGCGCCGTGTCCGAGCTGCCGGAGACCGACCGCGAGATCCTGACCATGCGCCACGCCGAGGATCTGTCATACGAGGAGATCGGCTATCTCTTGGAGATCAAGCCGGCCGCCGCCCGCCAGCGGTACGGCCGGGCGCTGATCCGTCTGCAATCGGTCCTGAGCGCCCACGGACTTTTGGAGGATCGCTCATGAGCGAGGCATCGCTGCGTGAAAAAGCGTCCGTGGAATCACTGGTGGCCCGCGTGGCCGACGAGTTTCTGGAGCGCCAGAAAAACGGCGATCGGCCGGACATTGAAGAGTACGCCTCCCGCCATCCCGAAGCCGCGGACCTCCTCCGCAAGGTGCTTGCCTCGCTGGAGCTGATCGCGCTGTCGCAATCCGGTGGTCCCGGCTGGTCCTCGCTGGCCACGGAGCCAACCGGCACGCTGGGCGATTTTCGCATTCTCCGCGAGGTTGGCCGCGGCGGCATGGGAGTGGTCTACGAGGTGGAGCAAATCTCGCTGCGCCGCCGGGTGGCGCTCAAGGTGCTGCCTTTCGCGGCCACAATGGACCCGCGGCATTTGCAGCGCTTCCACAACGAGGCGCGAGCCGCGGCCTGCCTCCATCATGCCCATATCGTGCCGGTGTATTTCGTCGGCTGCGAACGCAGCGTCCACTTCTACGCCATGCAGTTTATCGAAGGACAATCGCTCGCCGAATTGATCGCGGCGCAGCGACATGCCCCGGCGAGCGGGGTCGCGTCAGCGCCCCGAGAAAGCCCGGCGAGCGGGGTCGCGTTAGCGCCCCGAGAAAGTCACGCACTCGGGGCGCTGACGCAACCCCGCTCGCCGGGTGCCGCGACGCAGTCGATTGCCATCGCAACCACGCAAGCAGCGCCGCGCGATACGGCGCACTATCGCCGCATCGCCGAGTGGGGCATTCAAGCGGCGGAAGCACTGGAACACGCCCATTGTTTGGGCATTGTTCACCGCGACATCAAGCCCAGCAATCTGATGATCGATGCTGCGGGCAAACTGTGGATCACCGACTTCGGTCTGGCGCGAACGACGACCGACACCGGCCTGACGATGTCCGGCGATGTGGTCGGTACGCTGCGTTACATGTCTCCGGAGCAGGCGTTGGCCAAGCATGGCCTGGTGGATCACCGCAGCGATATCTACGCCCTGGGAGCGACGCTTTACGAATTGCTGACCTTGCGGGCCGTCGTCGATGGCATGGATCGCGAAGAAATCCTGCACACGATTACGTTCGAGGAACCGCCATCGCCGCGCTCTGTGGACCGCGCCATTCCGCCGGACCTGGAAACGATCGTTCTCAAGGCGTTGGTCAAGGAGCCAGCCGAGCGCTACGCCACGGCTCAGGATTTGGCCGATGATTTGCGTCGCTGGCTACTCGATCAGCCGATCCGGGCGCGGCGGCCTTCGTGGGTTCAGATGGCACGGAAGTGGCTGCGGCGCCATCAAGCTGCGGCCTGGGCAGCAAGTGCGGGTTTGGCTGTCGCCGTGGTCACCCTATCTGTTAGCAGCTTGCTCTTGTGGCAGGAAAAGGAGCGGGTCAACGATGCCCTCCAAGAAAAAGAGACGCAAAGACGATGGGCGGAGCATCAGTTCACTGAAGCGAATAAGCAACGCGGCCGCGCGGAGGCCAGCTTTGGGAAGGTGCTCACCGGGATGTCGAGGATGCTGGGGTCGCTTGAGAAAAGGGAGTGGCCCCAACTTGTCGCGATCGAACACATCCGGCGAGCGATGACGGAGGAGTTCGAGGGTTTCTTCCGAAGTTACCTCGCGGAAAACAAAGACGATCCTGTTGCCAGACTAGAAGTCGGCTGGGCCTACCAACACCTGGGAGTTATGTACCTCAAGCGGGGAGAGTACGCTTTGGCCGAGAAGTATTATCGGACAGCATTGGCCTTCCACGAAGCCGTAGCGGCCGACTATCCGGATGCCCCAGATCACATCACGATGTATGCCCAGAGCACGTTCCGGCTGGCAAACTTACTTTACTTCATCGGCCGCAAAGAGGAGGCCCGAAGCTGTTTTCGCCAGGCAGGTGAGCAGTACCGACGTCGGGTGCAGATGCTCGCGGACTGGACAGCCGAATCAGACCTCGCTCGGTGCCTCGCTTCTTCCCCTTTTGAAGAGCTGCGCGACCCTGCCGAGGCAGTTCGCGCTGCTACCCGGGCCGTCGAACTGGCTCCGGAGAGACTTAATTGCCGGTTGATACTGGGAATGGCCCAGTACCGAGATGGAGATTCGCGAGCAGCGGTGGATACGTTGAAGTATTTCCTTAATCTGTTGCATGACGAAGACTCTACGGGCTATTTCTTCCTGTCCATGGCCTACTGGAAACTCGGGGACGGAGAACTGGCCAGACAGAATTTCAACCAAGCTACAAGGGAGCTTGTGCTCGAGCGCAAGAAAAAAAGCTGGGCCCCGGCGTGCGAACGATTCCGTGCCGAAGCAGCCGCTCTGCTCGGAATTCCGGAGCAGTCAACAACCAGAGCCAAGAAGGGATCGTCCCGAGAGGAGTAGTGCTGCCATGGTACGATTCCGCCACGATTAAGAAGTGTCACCAGTCGCCGCGTCGTTGGGACCAACCGCAGCTGCCGGCGGTGGGAAATAAGAAGCATATGAAAGAGCGGCCGGTGAGGTCATGCCGCCAAGCAGAAGTCCTCACCGGCCTGTGCAGCGCCGGGGCGTCCGGTTTGCGCGCTCGGGGTGCTGCCCCGATCCATCCACGCAGACCGCCGCTCCTTGAAAGGAAAACACCATGCTCTCCCCCCATTACTTTTCCCGGCTCAGCCTCACCCTGGTTGCCCTGGCCGGTCTGACCAGCGCGGCGCGGGGTGGCTTCGTCGTCATCCCGCAAGCCAACGCCGCGTACCTGGCGTCAACGTTCGCGTTCGACATTCCAAGCTCCGGCCCTGCCATTCAGTCGCTGGTTGCCAACGACCTGACGATTACTTTTTCTGCACCCATGACCCCAGTAGCGACGGCGACCCTGTATAGCCAGCAGCAAAGTTCGCGGGGGCTGACCTTCAGCGAACCCGTGGGAACCTTCGGCTTGATGATGAACCCGAACTTCACGCTTTTTTCCACCGTATCCATGACCGCCAAGTTCTTCAACGGCGCCACGCTGCTGGGCACGATCAGTCAGAACGTGTCCCAGCACAGCCCTAAGTTGTTCGCGGCGACCGACACGGACACCCCCTTCACCAGCGTGCAGCTCTCGACGGTCAGCTCAGCCGAGGGGTTCCTCATCTCCAACGTGCGGGCCGAGATCGCCACGCCTGAGCCGGCAAGTCTGGTGCTGTTCAGCCTGGGGTTGATCGGCGTGATCGGCTATGGCCGACGGCGTGGCGGAATCGCCGGCTCCCGCTGAGGATGACAGGTCGCGCCAAGCGGCCTCGGAAGTGATACGAGAAGTGGCAGAAATGCGGAAAGTCGGCCGGTGAACTCTCGCCGCCAAGCAGATCCCTCACCGGCCTAGCAGCGCCTGAGCGCTCGGTCTGCGCGCTCACGGCATTGCCGGTCCCCCTAATACCGCAGACTAACTCCAACGAAGGAGAATTTCTCATGTGGTCTCTATTCCGACACCAAGCACGTCAGACGAAACTCGCCCCTCGGAAGCGCCGCTCGGTTCGTCCGCGCCTAGAGGCGTTGGAGGATCGCTGCGTCCCCAGCGGCGCCGGGAGTCTCGACCCGACCTTCGGCAATGGTGCCGGCTACGTCACCACCTCGACTAGCCCCTACACCGATGGGGCGCACAGCGTCTTGATCCAACCCAACGGCGAGATTATTGCGCTTGGAGGCGCGCAAACCTCTTCGGCGGGGGCGTATGAATTCGCCGCAGAGCGCTACAACCCGGATGGCAGCCTGGATACGTCGTTCGGCTCAGGCGGCGTCGCCGTGGCAAGCTTCGGTCCGGGCACCGCTCGTGGTCCTAGTTCAGCCCTGTACCCTCAGGCAGGGACCGCCAATGACGGCAAAATCGTCCAGGAAGGATATTACATTCCCCAAGGTGGTGGCGTTCAATCTCAAATCCTGGCGCGCTACAACACTAACGGTACCCTCGACTCTACGTTTGGCACGGGAGGGGAGGTGATGACCACCTTCCCAGGAGTCAGTAATGTCCAATATGGGTGGGGGGTAGTTGTGACCAGCAGGGGCCAGATTGTCGCGCTTAGTGCTGATGGTTCAGGGCATTTCGAGTTGGCGCGCTACAACACGGACGGCAGCCTGGACACCACCTTCGGCCAGGGGGGTTACGTCATTACGACGGTCCCGGGAGGCACGCAGTCTCCGGGGAATTGCACCCTGCTTCAACAGCCGGACGGCACACTAATCGTGACGGCGTGTACCGGCGCTAATGGATCGGGAGGCACCTGGGACATTTACGGGTTCAACGCCAACGGCACACTAAACACCTCATTCGGCAACCAGGGCATCGTGACCACGACAGCTCCTGGAGGACCGGATGTCGCAGCCCTCTACTTCAACGCGGGGCCGACCAATGACGGTCAGGTCGTTGTCATGGGGGGATCGGACTCCGGGACGAAGGAATTGGTCCGTTACAACGCCAACGGCAGCCTCGACACCACGTTCGGAACCGGCGGTCTCGCGCAAACGCCCTTCAGCTTCCTTCCGGTTCAGGCCGCCGTCGATGCGAGCGGCCGTTTCGTTGCCGTAGGCTCTACCACAACGAACGACTTGGCCCGATTCATCGTGAACGGCACTCCAGACACGACCTTCGGCAACGGCGGCCTGGTCACCACGACTTTTGGTAACTCGTCTCAAGGACTTGGGGTAGCCATTTACCCCAACGCCGGCACGGCCAATGACGGTGACATCGTCGTCGTAGGCAGTAGCAGCAACGGCGCGAAGAACAACGTCCTGGTGGCCCGCTACCTCGCACAGGCCACTAGCCCCTACTTCCAAATCACCGGCACTTCCAGCGTCACGGCGGGCACAGCCGGCACGTACACCATGTCCGTCTTCAACCCCGACGGCAGCGCCGACACCAGCTACAGCGGCACCGTTCACATAACCAGCAGCGATTCCAAGGCCGTGCTGCCGGCCAACTTCACGATCAACGGCGACACCGCCACTTTCAGCGCCACCCTCTACACGGCCGGCGCTCAGTCCCTTACCGCGACGGATACCGTGACATCCGGCATCAACGGCAGCGACGCGAGCATAACCATCACCCCTGCGGCGGCGGCCAGCCTGAGCATCACCGGGTTGCCTTCGAGCGTGAAGGTCGGGACCGCCTCTACCTTCACGGTCACGGCCCTGGATGCCTATGGCAACACCGCTAGCAGCTATCTGGGTACAGTCCACTTCTCCAGCAGCGATAGCAAGGCCAAGCTACCCCGCAATTACACCTTCACGGCCGGCGACAACGGTTCGCACACTTTCACCAACGGCGTGACCTTCGAGACGCTCGGCACGCAAACGCTGACCGCCACCGATACGGCGACCAGCACGATCAAAGGCACGGCCACGGTGCAGGTCGTCAAAAGTCTGACTGTGCAGCCGTTAACCGCATCAAGCCCACGTGTCGGTACTGCCAATGCAGGCCCGACCCAGCCCATTTCGGCAAACCTGATTTTGCCTCTGCCTGCTGGAACTGGGACGACAACATCGACGGACGCCGCCTCTTCGGAGTCGTCCTCCGCCGCCCTGTGGCAGCAGGCCGATGCTCTGGCGTTGCAGCGTCTGGATGCGTGGCTGAGCATGGAAGCCGGTGCGATGGGCGTGACGAAGGACACTCTGATGCGCGATTTTTTTTTCACCAACCTGTCCGCTTCCAATAGTAACTAACTGTCGAGCCAGCGTGTGAACGCCTCGGTCGATCCGAGCCGAGGCGTTCACACGCTCCGCGATATCTCCCCGATCCGCAAGGGCATGATGTACATGGCCAACCGTTCGCCATCTCTGGCGATGTGGCGATGAAAAACCGTGCCAGTACGTGCCAGCTGTCGCCACCTGGCACGAATTGGCGCCGGATCACCAAGAGTGGTGGCAGCCTGGCAAAGTGACGGAAGAGCTACAATTGCAAGCGAGCGCGGGCGCCGGTGGGTCTCCGGTTCTTGATCGCTGAGGAAAGAAGTATGATGAGACATCGCCGCCTACGTCCGAGGAATCTCCACGGACCCCAGATGAGCCACTTGAGATCTTTATGGATGCGTATTGTCCTTCTCTCGATCCCGCAACCATCTTGTACGAAGACAACCATTGCCTGGCAGTGGTCAAGCCGGCGCCGTTGTTGACGCAGGGGGTGCCGCCCGGCATTCCCACTCTGGAAGCGATGGTCAAGGCGTATCTGAAAGAACGCTATCATAAGCCAGGCAACGTTTATCTTGGCATCCCGCATCGGCTGGATCGGCCGGTCTCCGGCGTGGTCGTCTTCGCGCGAAACACCAAGGCAGCGCGGCGGTTGGCCGAGCAGTTTCAGAATCGGCAAGTGCGCAAAGTGTACTGGGCCGTCGTCGAGCCGTCTCCGAACGGGGAACTGCCTCCGGATGAGGGCGTGTGGGAAGATTGGCTGCTGAAAGTGAAGGAAGAAGCCCGCGGGGAGCGCGTGGCCGCGGATACGCCGGGAGCGCGGCGGGCTGTGCTGCGCTATCGACGGTTGCGTGGGAGCGAGTATGGGGCGCTACTGGAGATTGAGCCGGAGACGGGACGGATGCATCAGATTCGCGTTCAAGCGGCCAGTCGGGGTTGGCCCGTGCGCGGCGACGTGTTGTATGGCTCGC